>NZ_REHH01000008.1:0-65034 GCF_003692995.1 Lactobacillus sp. ESL0233
ATCAGATGCTCTAGACTGTGTCAAGAACTTTTTTTCTGACTCCCGCTGCCGCTTCTTTAAACAACAGCGCTTTTTATATTACTAAACTCAGTCGCTTTTGTCAACTGGTTTTTTATATCTTTTTTGCCGCCTTGCCTTTGCCTTACTGGCTTTGCCCTGACGACAGTTATTTATATTAGCAACCTTTTTTGGTTTTTGCAACCCTTTTTTCAAAAAAATTGTATTTATTTTTTTAATGTCTTGGTATTACTTTCTAAGTGCTCTAATAGTAAATTGATTGATTGATAGACATCACGAATATCTGGTTTACAATCATTTAATATCCAATTGAAAATAATTGCATAAATCCCGTTTGATATAACTTCAACTTGTCTTACTGAAAACAATCCTCTCGGTCGCATATAAAGTTCAATCGCATGAGCAATTTCTTTGCGTAAAGTTGAATAGAACTCTCGCGGTTCTTTTGTAATCATTAGCATATTTAGATAAAAAAGCTTATTATCACGAATTTTAATTAGTATCTGATAAAACAGTTTTTCTATCGTCTCGTTACTCACACTTCTAAGTGCTCTTCTTATTTGTAAAGATAAAACTGAGATAAACAAATCACTGATATTTCTATAATAATGATAAAATACGCCTCTATTTATATTGGCATCTGCACAAAAACTAATAACTGTATATCTGTGCACGATATTGTTTGAAAGTTTATTTTGCAAAATATGTTCTGCTTTTATTGTTATCAACTGTATTTACCACCTTTTTTTCATTTTGCAAAACAAATATATCAATAAATAGTCAAATATACAATATTTTTTTATTAAAAAATATGTGTAATTTAAAATTTTATAAACAAGTAAATATTAACTAATATAACCATAAATAAATCTAATAAAATATTAGTATTATGACAATTAAAACAGGCAAAGTTAAAATTTAACTTTGCCTGTTTATTATTTATCGCGTCTTTTTTTGCGTTGAGCTTTTGCTTTACGAATTTTATGTCGTTGCTCAATTTTACTTTTTTGAATCTTATCTTCCTTAATTGCTTGCTTAATTTTTTTCTTATACCCAGGTTTACGCTTATGCTTTACCTTTTTCACATAACCTTTAATCCTGCTATCAACTTTATGTGCAGCAAAATTTAAACTTTCACGACGATTGTGATGTTTACGTGCAACTAATTCGCCATTTTTTATTTCAACAAAGTCAAAGTGAATTCCAGATTTTTCTAATCCAGTAATGCGCTTTAGTTCCTCTTCCCGAATTAAGGTTACTGCATGCCCTGATAGCCCATTACGTCCCGTTCTACCTATGCGGTGCACAACAAATTCTAAATCACGAGGAATTTCATAATTGACTACTAGACTAACGCCTGCAATATCCAGTCCTCGCGCTGCTAAATCAGAAGCAACAACATACTGGTATTTTCCTGCTTCTACATCCCTAATGGTTCTCTTTCTTTCACGTTCAGTAATCCCACCATGAATTTTAGCGACCCTTAAGCCTTCTTGTTGTAAATATGTAGTTAATTCATCAACCTTTTGCTTCGTATTGGCAAAAACTAAAGCTAAATATGGCTGCCCCATCGTCAATAATTGATATAAAATTTTCTTTCGACTTTTAGCACCAATATCAATTAAATCATTCTTAATTGTTGGCGCAATCACTGCCGGATTATCAATTACGATTTGTTCCGGTTTTGACATATATTTTTGCAAAAAATTAGTTAATTTAACTGGAATAGTAGCTGAAAAAGCAGCAATTGTAGTATTTTTAGGTAACCTTTGTACGATAAAATCAATATCATTCAAAAATCCCATATCTAAAGTCATATCTGCTTCATCGATTACAAAATTTCTTACATAGTCTAAAAATAAAATTTTCTTTTCCACAAAATCATATAATCTTCCTGGAGTTGCTATCACAATTTGTGGTCTTTTACTGTCAATTTTTTTTAATTGTCGCTCACGATCCGTCCCACCAGCTATATGAGCAATTGATATATTAAGCCCAGCAGCATCGCGCAATTGACGTGCCACCTGATATAATTGATCTGCCAGTTCTCTACTTGGAGCAGTTAAAACAGCTTGTGTATAACCTAAACTTTCATCAATTTCATTTAAAATTGGAATTAAGAAAGCATGGGTTTTCCCTGATCCAGTAATAGCTTGTACGACTATATTTTTGTGTTCTAGCAAAACAGGGATTACTTTTTCTTGCACTTTTGTTGGTTCGGTAAAGTTAATATTACTTAGTCCGTTTTGAATTTTGGGTTTAATGCGATTACTTTTAAAAATATTATTCATGTGTTTTTCGGTATTCCTTAGTTACTTGTACCAATTCAGCAAAAATTTGCTTTACTTCAGCCATATCCTTAGCATTAGCCCCACTAGCTAAAGCATGGCCACCGCCATCGTGTTTAGCTGCAAGTTCATTAATAACTGGGCCTTTTGAACGGTAATGTACTCTAAATGTTTTATCAGGTTTTTCTACAAAAACATTCCAAGCAATAATATCCTTAATTCGCCCTGGTGTTGAGACTGTACATGAGGCTTCATTAAAATCAATCTCCAATTTAGTCAAGGTGTCTTGGGTTAAAATTGCATATGCAGCACCACTTGCATCAACTTTCATATATTCTAATACTTCAGCCTGTAGCTTAGCTTGGGCAAAGGTAACATCACTAATATTACGGGCAATTTCATTAATATTGATACCAGTTGCAGCTAATTTAGCTACCACTAAAAAAGTATGTGTCGAAGTTTCAGGATACATAAAACGACCAGTATCACCTACAATACCAGCATATAAAGGATAGGCAACTTCTTTAGTAAGTGGTAGATTTTGAGCAATAATAAAATCTGCCACTATTTCTGAAGCAGCTGGTGCTTTATCATCAACAAAACTTAAATCGGCATAAGGTTCAACATCTGGATGATGGTCAATTTTTATTAAAAAATCACCCTGATAATATAGTTTATTAGCAATTCTAGCTGTATTAGCTGTGTCTGTAGTAATTACTAACGCACCTTGATAATCACTAGCAGTTACTTTATCCATCTCATTGATCCAAATCAAGTCACCCTCATCATTTTCTCCTGCGCATAGAATCCGCTTATCAGGAAACTTAAGTTTTAAAGACCTGGCTAATCCAGCTTGTGATCCTAAGGCATCCGGATCTGGACTAGTATGGCGGTGCAAAATAATAGTAGGATATTGCTCGATTTTTTTATATATTTTTGGAAAGGTATTCATAATTTCTCCTTTGATCCTTCATTCAGTACTTTAGTTAGTTTACCAGAAAATGTAATTAATCCGAAAATAAGTCTAAATCAATATTTGTAAAATCCGCTTTAGAAAAATCGGTCACGGTTATCCCCAATAATCTGATTCCTGAACTTAAAAATGAATTAGCAAGTGGCATAAATAATTCTTTAGCAACATCATAAAATTCAAATGAATTTCTGCTTGCATGAGCTAATTTTTGTCTTTTGGTAACAGTTTGAAATTCATTATTACGAAGTTTCAAAACTAAAGTATGAGCATAGAGATTACTTTTTTTTAATTTTCTACTTAAAGTTACAGTGTAATTACGTAATTGGGTCAAAGCCGTTTGTTGATCATAAATATAAGGCTCATATGTACGTTCAATTCCAATTGACTTACGCTTTTGTTCATCATCAGGAACTACTCTAGATGGATCAATTCCATTGGCATGAGCAGCCATTAGATAACCCAGCTTGTTAAAATATTTGATTAGAGTTCGTACGTTCGTTTGTTGCAAATCTTTTCCAGTATAGATACCCATTTCAGCTAATTTTGCTTGCGTTCTGGGGCCAATACCATAAAAGTTGGTAAGCTTTTGTTTGGCTAGAAATTTTTTTGCTTCACCTGGTAAAATGACTGTACGCCCGAAAGGCTTTGCATATTCTGATCCCATTTTTGCTAAAAACTTATTATAAGTAGCTCCAAAGGAACAAGTTAATCCAATTTCTTGAACTATTTTTGTCTGTAATTTGACTGCAATTTCAACTGTTGATGTCAACCCCAACTTATTTTTAGTTACATCTAAATATGCTTCATCCCATGCAATTGACTGAACCATATCAGTAATTTCATACATCAGCTCGTGAATTTCAGCCGATACTCTATGATATTTTTCAAAATCCGGCTGCAAAAAAACTAATTTTTCAGCTGGTATTAATTGCAATGCCTTAATTGAAGGCATTGCTGAATGGACACCAAACTTTCGGGCAATATAATTAGCCGTAGCTACAACGCCATGCCCATTATTTTGACGAGGGTCTTGCCCAATAACTAAGGCCTTATTCTTTAAGATAGGATTATCTCTCATCTCTATTGAGGCATAGAAAGCATCCATATCAAGGTGAATTATCCGGCGATGGGTATCATTTTTAGGTAATAATTCAGCCGTCACGACACTATTCATAAATCCAATGCTCAGTTGGCAAGTCAAAAATTTGCTCAGCCGCTTTTGGCCCCATCCGATATGGCAAATACTGCTCTGGTTTTTGTCCAGTTTCATTTTCTTTTGCCCAGGCAGATTCTATTGCATCAATAAACTTCCAATAATTTTTTAGTTCACTCCAATGAGTAAAATTAGTAGAATCATTTACAAATACATCATGCAAAAGGCGCTCATAACCATCTGGAATCTCTTTTTGCTCTGAACTAGAAAATTGATAAATTAAATTTTGCCGACGAATCCCCGAAGCATTAATTTTTTTACCATTAATTGTAATATACACTTGCATTTCGGGATCAACAACAATAGTAATAATATTTGAATGTGCTTGACCATATATATTAGATTTTTGCTTTAAAACAATATCTATTTGAGTTTTCTTTTCCCGCATCTCTTTACCTGTTCTAAAGTAAATTGGTGTTCCTACTAGTGGGCCAGCAGCAAATTTAACTTCGCCAGCTACAAAGGTTTCTGTATTCGAATCTGCAGCAACATTCGGTTCTTGACAATAGCCAAAAGTCATATCACTACCAAGATATTGACCACGTACAAAATGCGCTGCAATTTCATTTTCATTTGGAATAATTAAGCTATTAAGTAATTCACCTTTGGCTTCATGAATGCACTTAGCAGTTAAAGCTTTAGGTTCAGGCATTGCCAGCAAAGTAATAATTTGAAAAATATGATTTTGCACCATATCTCTGAGTGCTCCTGATGTATCATAATAGCCACCACGAGCCTCAACACCCAGTCGTTCTGCTAAAGTTATTTGAATATTTTTAATTGTTTCACTATTCCAAATATTATTAATTAAGGGATTAGTTAAGCGCATAGGTAAAATATTTTGAATCATTTCTTTACCTAAATAGTGATCTATTCGAAAGATATCATCTTCAGCAAAAGATGCTGTTATTTGTCGATTAAGCTCTTTGGCAGAGGTCAAATCATGACCAAATGGCTTTTCAACAACAATTCGGTTAAAACCATTGCCAGTTAAGTTTTGATCGTTAATGTGTTCCGCAATTGTCCCAAAAAAGCGCGGTGCCATCGCCATATAAAATATACGGTTACCTTGGGCACTATAATAGCCATCAAGCTCTTCTGCTAAATTCTTTAGTGTCACATAATGTTCAATATTCGTAACATCATGGGCTTGATAGTAAAAATGATTAACAAAGTTAGCTAAATTATTTTCATTAACTTCAGTGTTCATTTCATGTACCGCATCTTTTACTTGTTCACGCAGATATTCATGCGACCATGGTCGTCTTGCCGTTCCGATAATAGCAAAATTGTCATGAATTAGACCTTGCTCATATAAATTAAATAAAGCAGGATAAAGTTTACGATGTGCTAAATCTCCACTACCACCAAAAATAATCATAATAACTGGGATATTTTTCATAGGAAATCCTTTCCAAATACAATACTTCTGTTAGGTCTATTTTATAATAAATGGACAAAATAAAAAGTGCCAAAAACGGCACTTTTATTTAATTTATTCTTTAGTAGAAGAATCATCTGCTGGCGATTTTTCTGAAATATCTTCACTAGCTGCAGATATTTTTTCTGATTCACCTTCACTTGATTCACTTTCATTTATTGAATTTTCATTGTCCGAAGAATTAACTGGCAAAATTTGTTGTACTGCCATTCTACTAAAAGTTAAATAAATGCCATCAGCATCAATAATAACCGTGTTGTCTTTAGTATTAACAGAATCAATTTTACCATGGAGGCCATCAATTAAAATTACACTATCACCCTTTTTTAATTGATTCATCATTTCTGCTTTTTTCTGTTGCTGCTTTTTCTGCGGCTTAATCATCATAAAATACATTAACGCAATAAGAACTATAAACGCTATAATTGTTCCCATATTGCCTATACCATTATTAGCTGCCAAAAATAAAGTATTCACTTTTACACCTCATTATTAAAAATATTACCACTTAATTATACAGAAAATATGTGCCAATTGCACTACTCGTTTGGAATCGGCAAGCCTAATTGAAGATATGCTTTATCTGTCACAACACGACCTCTTGGTGTCATTAATAAAAAGCCCTGTTGTAGCAAATATGGCTCATATAAGGACTGAATTGTTTCAACATCTTCTCCTGTATTAGCAGCCAAGGTCCTAATTCCCACAGGACCGCCATGGTAATTTTCAATCATGACCCTTAAGATTTTACGATCCGTTTGATTAAGCCCTTCATCATCAACTTGCAATTGCTTTAAAGAATTTGTCGTGGTAGTAAAAGAAATTATTTGTTCACCTTTTACTTGCGCAAAATCCCTCACTCTTCGAAGTAAACGGTTAGCTACTCTAGGCGTGCCTCTTGAACGTCTAGCTAATTCATGAGCTGCCTGAGCAGCAATTTCAATCTTAAAAACGCTACTAGATCGGGAAATTATTTTTTCAAGTTCACTTATGCTGTAATATTGCAAATGCTCAACAATTCCAAATCGATCACGCAAAGGAGCAGACAGCTGTCCCGCTAAAGTAGTTGCTCCCACTAAAGTAAAGGGTGGTAACGGTACATGGACGGCATGAGTTGTTTGTCCTTCACCTATAACAATATCGACATAATAATCTTCCATTGCTGAGTAAAGCACTTCTTCGATTGGCTTGGCTAAGCGATGAATTTCATCAATAAATAAAATATCCCCTGGGTCAAGGTCTGTTAATAAAGCAACTAAGTCACCGGCTTTTTCAATTGCTGGTCCACTAGTACTTTTTAAATTAACCCCTAATTCATTAGCAATTACAAAGGCAAGTGTCGTTTTACCTAATCCTGGTGGACCGTATAGCAAAACATGGTCGAGAGCCTCGTCCCGCTTTTTGGCAGCCTCTATATATACGGCTAATTCTTTCTTTACTCTATTTTGCCCTAAATACTCTTTTAAGGTCTGCGGTCGTAATGAAAATTCTGTCTGTTCCTCTTCTATTCCCTGGCTTTTACCAGACACAATTGAATTTTCTTTATCCTCCACCAGTTTCACTTCCTTTAAATACTTTAACTTATTATAGCAAGAATTAC
Source organism: Lactobacillus sp. ESL0233 (assembly GCF_003692995.1). Taxonomy (NCBI): domain Bacteria; kingdom Bacillati; phylum Bacillota; class Bacilli; order Lactobacillales; family Lactobacillaceae; genus Lactobacillus; species Lactobacillus sp. ESL0233. Next base: position 7,534 of record NZ_REHH01000008.1, read on the forward strand.
TTCTTTAGTAGAAAAGCTAAGCCCTTTTTAATATATTGATCAGCCGTTGTTTCATTTTCAGCAATCAATTTAGGCGTGATCTTGTCTACTTCTTTTTTCGTATAACCTAAAGCAAGTAGGGCTAGCAAAGCATCATTTAATTCCGGTGAAATATCTTGATCAGCCGTTTGATCAATTCGTTGAACATAGTCACCTAATTTCCCCTTCAAGTCTAAAACTATCTGGGAAGCTGTCTTTTTACCAACACCTGGAAATCTAGTTAAATATTTGACTTCGCCCTGCTCAATTGCTGCTGCTAATGAATCACTATCTTCAGCAGCCATAATTGCTAAGGCGGACTTTGGTCCAATACCACTAACACTCAGTAACTTTAAAAATAGGCCTCTATCTTCTTCAGATTGAAAGCCATATAAAGTAACACCAGTATCACGCACAACTTGCTCAACAAAAACACGAGTTTTTTGGCCTTCATGATAAGCAAATGGTGTTGGACTATAAATTTTATAACCAATATTATTAACATCTACCACTAAATAATCCGGTTTGATTGCCACAACTATCCCTAATAAATATTCATACATTATTAATTATCCTTTTTAAACATCTTACGCAACTCAGATTTGTGCCAACAAATAATCACCACATTGCCTTGCGCATCATGGTATGGATCCTTTGTTTTTCCAAGCGCAGTTAAAATTGCATTACATTCTGTAACCGTTAGTTTTTGGCGTCCGGTAATTTGCCGCTGGGCTTGCTTACCAGCAATTCTTGTAATTAATTTAGTTGTATCATTTTGATCAACATTTAAATACTCATCTAAAATTAAACGGACTTGACCTTCAGCGTCTTCTTTGAGCCAAGTAGGATAGGAGCGCAATATAAAAGTGTTTTGGCCAAATTCTTCCAAATATAAACCAATTTCTTTAATTTGCTTTAGCTTACTCTTAATTTGAATAAAATCCAAACTACTAAATTCTAAAACTAAAGGACTTAATAATCCTTGCTGATTAACATTTTGATCAGTTAATTCCTGTTTTATTTTGGTAAACAAAATTAATCTTCTAGCTGCAACTTGATCAATCAAATATAAGTTATCATTGTTTTCTGCAATAATATAGACATCAGTTTGACCAACAAATTTCAATTCTGGTAAGTTGTTTAAGAGGACTTCATCACCAATCGAAATAACAGTAGCTACTTTATTTTTACTTGGAAAAGGACTAAGTTGCTTTTGCCTTGCAACATTTTTTAGCCATGTTGTTGTAATAACATAATAATCATCTTCTCGTGGTACATTTAAGTCAACATATTGAATTGCTTCATCGTGCCTTACTTCAAGCGGTTGACTTTCATTAACTTCATCAATTGTAGCTGACTCACGCTTAGTTTCGACTACATTTTTATTCAAATTGAATTTTAATTGATCAACTAATGTATCTGCTTTTTTACTAATTAAATTTCCACTACCACTAGCTTGAACATCGCTTAACATTAATTTCTGACTAATTGTCTTAGTAATTAAACGGCATAATTGGGTTTCTTTAGACAGTCTAACCTCTCTTTTAGTCGGATGGACGTTGACATCAACCAATAAAGGATCAACTTTAATTTTTATAATTGCAAAAGGATAATGCTTATCAGTTAAATTATTACCATAACCAGCTAGAACAGCTTTAACTATTTGGAAATTATTAATATACCGGCCGTTTAATAAAATGGAAATAAAGTTACGAGTTGATCGCGTTATTTCTGGTTTTGAAATTAAACCTGTAATTTCAAAATCCTGGTCAGCCTCGTCTAATGAAATCATTTTTTCAGCTATGTTGCGACCATAGATATTAGCTGCTGTCTGCTTTAAATTTCCGTTGCCAACCGTTTTAAGTAAAATGCGACCCTCATTTTTTAAAGTAAAAGCAATATAAGGATACCCCAGGGCTAAGCGATTAATAATGTCAACAATTTTCATAATTTCCGTACGTGGACTCCGTAAATATTTTAGTCTAGCTGGAGTATTATAAAATAAATCTTTAACTGTAATCCTTGTACCCACTGCTGCCCCGGCTTTTTCTTGCAACTGTTTTACCCCGGCCGAAAATTCGGCTCGTTGCCCAACTTGACCAGCACTATCCGTTAATATTTCGACATGGCTAACAGCTGCAATTGAGGCTAGAGCCTCACCTCGAAATCCCAAAGTGCCAACATTAAATAAATCACGCTCATTTTTAATTTTACTAGTTGCATGCCTAGTAAAGGCTAGATCAAGTTGATCGCTTGGAATACCACTCCCATTATCTTGAACAGTGATTTTTTTAAGTCCTGCATCAACAAAGTCAATTTGAATTTGCTTGCTGCCAGCATCAATTGCGTTTTCCACTAATTCCTTCACTACACTTGCTGGACGTTCAATCACTTCACCGGCCGCAATTTGGTTAGCTAAATTAACCGGTAGCTCACTAATTTGCACCATTGTTAATCGTTATCCTTTAAATCTTTTTGCCAATTTGCAACTAATTGCATCACTTGTAGTGGTGTTTGTTCAGCTAGATACAAGTGAGAAATTTCAGCTAAAATAGCTTGCTCCCTAGTTGTCAAATCATTAATCTCAGTTTGAGTAGCTTTGTTTTCGCTACTAGTAGCACTAGGTGCAGGTGTAGTAAATAAATCAAGTTGGGTTGTGGTGTTCAAACCACTACCTTGATTTTCTAAATGCTTTAATAATTTTCTTGCCTGCCGCAAAACTTTAGGCGGTAATCCTGCCAATTGCGCCACATGGATACCATAGCTTTGGTCTGCCGGCCCAGGTAAAATTTTATGCAAAAAAATCAATTGACCCTTTTCTTGGGTTGCCCCGACATGAATATTCTTTAACCGCGCTAATATTTGTTCCATTGCTGTTAACTCATGAAAATGTGTAGCAAATAAAACTTTTGCTCCTACTTCATCATGTAAGTATTTGACAATCGCTCCAGCTAGTGCCATCCCATCATAGGTTGCAGTACCGCGACCAATTTCATCAAATAAAACAAGGCTGCGTTTAGTTGCATGCTGTAGCGCATCATTTGCTTCAGTCATCTCAACCATAAAAGTACTTTGACCCGAAATTAAATCATCAGCGGCCCCAATACGGGTAAAGATTTGATCAAATATTGGTAATTCAGCACTTTGCGCTGGTACAAAAGAACCAACTTGCGCCATAACTGCAATTAGCGCTAACTGTCTCATGTAAGTACTTTTACCAGACATGTTCGGACCTGTTATTAGTAAAATATCAGTCTCTTGGTCCAAATTAACGTCATTAGGTATATAAGAATTATCCTTAAGAACCTTTTCAACCACAGGATGCCTTCCTGCGACTATTTTTACATCTTGCTTTTTTGAATGAAAAATTGGGCGACAATAGTTATTTTCTTCAGCAATTTGAGCAAAAGAACAAAACACATCAAGCGCAGCTAATTGACTGGCCAACTTTTGTAAGGCACTAATATACTTTTTAATTTCTTCGCGTAACTTAACAAATAAGTTATACTCCAGCTCAGTTGATTTTGTCTGCGCTTCTAAAATCAAATTTTCATGTTCCTTAAGTTCCGGTGTAATATAACGTTCAGCATTAGTTAACGTCTGCTTACGTGTATACCGATCAAGTGGTACTTTTTTCTTGTTGGAATTAGTCACTTGAATATAATAGCCAAAAACTTTATTATAACCAACTTTTAAATTTTCAATTCCTGTCTTTTGCCGTTCATTCTGCTCCATTTCCGCCAGCCACTGTTTACCATTATTCATTGCATCACGATAACGGTCAAGCTGACTATCAACACCCGATTTAATTAATCCCCCTTCTGTAGTTAAAACTGGCGGTTGCTCAACAAGAGTGGAACTTATTAATTTAGCAGTTCCCTTCAAAGGATCAATTTTTTGAGCAAATTTTTGTAAAGTTTCATTGGCAGATGCTTGCAAAGCAGTCAAAATTGCTGGTACTGCTTCTAAAGAAGTGGCAAGCTGCAATAATTCACGCGCATTAACATTACCAAAGGCGATTCGACCACTTAATCGTTCTAAATCGTATACGCCCTTTAAACTATCACTTATATTAGCTCGAGTAAAATAGCCATCAATTAGTGCTTGAACCATTGCTTGACGCTGAGCCAACTGATCAGTTGCAATGAGTGGTCTTGACAGCCACTGTTTAAGTAAACGCCCCCCCATTGCTGTGTGAGTTTTATCAAGAACCCAAAAGAGAGAACCCATCTTTTTACCAGTTTTAGCGGAAGCCGTTATTTCCAAATTTTCACGTACTGTATGTGACATTTGTAAATATTGACTAACTTCATAGCTTTGTGCTGCTTGTAAGTGGGCTAAACTACGCTTTTGTGTCTGCAACAAATAACCTACCAATTGTTTAACTGCTGCTTTTTCTGCCAAATTAGTTAAATTTTGTTGGGCAAAAGAAATTTCTGCATGTTCTTCACTTGGAGTAACTGGTTTAGACACAGTAATGTTAGCCTGATGAAAGAATTCATTTGCTTTTTCACTTAAATGTGAATTACAAACTACTTCCTTAGTTCGAAGCGACAAAAGTTCGTTGGCAACTGCCGAAAAAGTTAATAAGTGGGTGGCAAAAATTTCTCCAGTAGACAAATCGCTGTAGGCAAGTCCAAAGCAATTATTATTTGAAACAACTGCAGTTAAATAATTAGATTCTTTTGCATCACTAGGATTATCATTCATTAACGTGCCAGGCGTTACTAACTGCGTAATCCCCCTTTTGACCATACCTTTAGCTTCCTTAGGATCCTCTAGTTGTTCACACAAAGCAACTTTATAACCCTTTTCTACTAGCGTATCTACATATGAATTTACAGCCACATGCGGTACACCGGCCATCGGAATTGGATTATCCGTTTTATTCGAACGATGAGTTAAAGTTAATTCTAAAATTTGAGCTCCTTTAATTGCATCATCTTCAAATAATTCATAAAAATCACCGACGCGATAAAAAAGAAAAGCATCGGGATATTGCTTCTTAATTTTATAATATTGCTCCATCATTGGAGTTGTATTTGCGTTAGCCATTTAATCCTCTTCTTTATAGTTAATTAATCTTTATTATACGCTAAAATAATAAGCCAAAAGAAAAAAGACTGCAATTAGGCAATCTTTTATGATTTATGTTCCAAAATTCAAAGCTTGAATCATAACTAGGAAATCTGTCCCTCAATACTGTTAATATCATCCTGGCCATCCATATGAACAATTGCTTGAATAGCAGCTGTTATTCCCTTCACATCATCAAGTAAACTAAGACTCGGTGTTTCAGGGTGACTAATCACTTGTTCAGGTAAATACGGAATATGCATGAAACCTGCTTTAAGATTAGGAAATTCTTTATCAATCATATATTGAACTTGATACATAATATGATTACAGACAAAGGTTCCAGCAGTTGTCGAAACATAGCTTGGCAACCCTGCTTCACGAATCTCTTTAACCATTGCCTTAACAGGTAATTGAGTAAAATAGGCATTTTGACCGTCTTTATGGATGGCAGTAGCAATTGGTTGATAGCCTTTATTATCAGCAATTCGCCCATCATCAAAATTAATTGCTACTCGCTCAGGAGTTAGAGCAAAGCGCCCACCAGCTTGACCAATATTTAAGACATAATCAGGCTCTTCTTTGATAATTGCCTCACGTACTACTTGAGCACAATCGCCAAAAACAGTTGGAATTTCTAACTTAATGATTTTAGCACCAGCAATCTCATCATCTAAAAGCTTGACTGCTTCAATTGCTGGATTAATTTTATCTTCACCAAACGGATCAAAACCGGTAACTAATATTTTCATTGTTTTTCTCTTTTCTAAAAATTAAAAAGCTAAGAAATACATTAAAACGATGTGGACAACTAACATACTAATGGCAATGGGAAACTGCTGTTTAATTACTCCTAATGGATCTTGCATCTCCATTAGAGCTACTGGCAAAGTATTAAAATTGGCAGCCATTGGCGTCATTAATGTACCACAATAGCCAGCGGTCATTCCTAATGATGCAACAACAACTGGTGAACCGCCTTGTGCCACAACAAAGGGAATTCCAATACCAGCGGTAATTACTGCAAATGCAGCAAAAGCATTCCCCATAATCGCTGTAAAAACAGCCATTGCTATACAATACAAGCATACACCTAATAAGTGATTACCAACAGGAAATAAACCCGAAATTGCCTTAGCAGTAATTTTACCTACACCTGAAGCAGTAAACACTACACCCAAAGTAGCAAGTAATTGTGGTAACACCCCAGCTGAACCTACCGAACGAACCATTCTTTGTGTATCTTCATAAACTGTTTTTGGACTTGATTTAGTCAAAACCATTGCTACAATTAGTGAAATGATAGCAGCAATACCAATGCCAACCTGTCCACCTAATTTGGTAAACTGCGCAATCACTAATGCTAAAATTGCCAATAAAATACTAGGTAAGAAAATCCAATTACCAATACGCTTAACTGTTTGATTAGCAATTTTTTCATCAAGTTCCTTAATTTTACCAACTCGAACTTGTTTAAGAAGAGACAGTAGCGCAATAATTAATAAAATTCCACCATTTATTTCATTGGGTATCCATTGACCAGCTGCAAATAAAATTGCAAATAAAAGCCAAAAAAGACCCGTTCCCCAACGTGCAGGATTAGTTTTATCACGCCAAGATTCAACTGCAGCTGCCAAAAAGAACAAACCAATTAAAATATAAAAAGCTAACAAAAGATTATTAATTAGTATATTCATTTATTTCCCCTTTTTTATTTTTTTGTCAAAAGCATGATTGTAAAGTAAACATAAAATATAACAAATCACAGCAATCGGAATAGTAATTAATACCACAGCTGACGTGCTAATCGGATATCCTAATGATTTCATAGTACTAGAAATTAACAATACACTAGATGAAGCAACAAATAAGTTTTGTGCAAAGAAATTACCAAAATTATCACTAGCAGCAGCTCTTGCTTTAATTTGATCAACTTCTAATTCTGTCATTTCTCCATTAACTTTGCCTGCAGCTTGTGCCATTGGATTGATCAACGGAGCGATAAATTGTACCTGCCCTTGGACAGAAATCCCAAATAAACAAGCAAGTTCACGAATAGCTGTATAAATATCAAAAATTCTTCCTGGTGTTAGATTTTTCATTTTTTGAATCAGATTAACTGCGGCTGTCTTAAGACCATGGCGTTCTGATATACCAATTGTTGGTAAGGTTAAGAAAAATAATGAGACCATGCGGTTATCAATGAAACCTTTCCCCAGAATTTTCAAAAAAGAAACAAAGTCAATTCCTGATACCAATGCAGTAACTAATGCTGCAATTACAACTACGGCAACCGTATCTAGTCCTAAAGCAAAACCTATAACGATTACTAGGATGCCAAGTAAACTCAAATATTCCATTACTTTTCCTTTCAAATCAAAAAAATAATTATATTAGTATAAAATACTAATATAATTATTTTTTGTCAAATTGGTTTCGGTCAACTCAGTTTATTCTAATAATAACCAAATAACTGTTTTATTAATATGGTTAAAACTCCTTCGGATTAATCAGCTGACCTTTAGCAATAGCCCCATAAAACTTTCCTTTAATTTTAAAGGCATTCCCATAATTACAAATACTTGTACCGATTTGTTTACCATAACGATTATAAATTTTTAGGGTTTTCGTTCGCTAATCATAATAAACGCCAGTCACATTTTTAGCAGTAACACAATAAGGCTTAAACAGCATAAAAATTGCAACTGCTAACTTTGGTCCTAATTGCAAAACGCAAACTAGAAGCTAAGCCAAAACCATTTATCCATTTTCCTTTATCATTATAAATGTATGTCAATTTCACTTCCTTGAACCTACACAATCTGTTTTGATTACATTGAATCGCTTTACCTAGACAGTTGTACGGTCGAATTAGAGCATAGGCTAACTGATGTCAAAGGTAAAAAAATAATTAGCTAATAACAAAAAGGAACTGTTCCGACCAACAGTTCCTTTTTAAATATCGGTTATAAAATTACATCATGCCTGGTGCACCAGCAGCAGCCGCATTTGGATCAACTTCTGGCTTATCTTCAGGTATTTCTGCTACAACTGCTTCAGTTGTTAATAATAAAGCAGCAATTGAAGCAGCATTTTGCAAAGCAGTACGAGTCACCTTAGTTGGGTCAATGATTCCAGATTCAACCATATTCTCCCAGTTGCCATCGGCTGCATTGTAGCCAATTTCTAGTTCTTGACTCTCAAGTTTATTCAAAATAACTGAGCCATCTTCACCGGCATTTTCAGCAATTTGACGAACTGGAGCAGTCAAGGCCCGCAAAACAATGTTAATTCCAGTTTGTTCATCAACACTGTCACCCTTCAAATCCTTAATAGCACTCTTAACATCTACTAAAGCAGTACCACCACCGGCAACATAGCCTTCATCTACAGCTGCCCGAGTTGAATTTAACGCATCTTCAATCCGGTAGCGACGCTCTTTTAATTCAGTTTCAGTAGCAGCACCAACATGAATAACAGCCACACCACCAGTTAATTTAGCTAAACGTTCTTGCAACTTTTGTTTATCAAAGTCAGAAGTAGTTTCAGCGATTTGTTTTCTAATAGAATCTTCACGATCCTTAATAGCATCTTCTGAACCAGCACCATCAACAATAGTGGTTGAGTCCTTAGTAATTGTGATACGCCGTGCTTGGCCTAATTGATCAAGTGTAGTATCTTTTAATTCAAGACCAAGGTCTTCAGTAATCACTGTACCACCTGTTAAAGCCGCAATATCTTGTAATTGTTCTTTACGACGATCACCAAAGCCTGGTGCCTTAACAGCAACGACATTGAAAGTACCACGAATCTTATTCAAGACCAAAGTTGGTAAAGCTTCACCTGAAACATCATCAGCGATAATTAATAAAGACTTACCTTGTTGTACAATTTCTTGTAATAGTGGCAAAACATCTTGAATATTCGAAATCTTTTTGTCAGTAATTAAAATGTATGGGTTGTCTAAATCAGCTTCCATCTTATCATTGTCAGTAACCATGTATTGTGACAAGTAACCACGGTCAAATTGCATTCCTTCGACCACAGAAAGCTCAGTTTCAATACCACGTGAATCTTCAATGGTAATAACTCCGTCATTGCCTACTTTTTCCATTGCATCAGCAATTAAATCACCAACTTCTTTTGAAGCGGATGAAACAGCAGCAACTTGAGCAATTTGCTCTTTAGAAGAAACTGTATGACTAATTTTATGTAATTCATCAACAACAGCTTTCGTAGCCTTTTCAATTCCGCGACGAACTCCAACTGGATTAGCACCAGCAGTAACATTCTTCATCCCTTCGCGAATAATAGCTTGCGTTAAAACAACAGCAGTTGTGGTTCCATCACCAGCAATATCATTAGTCTTTTGAGCAGCTTCAGCAACAAGCTTAGCACCCATATTTTCATAATGATCTTTTAATTCAATTGCTTTAGCAATGGTCACACCATCATTAGTAATATCAGGATTACCATAAGATTGTTCTAAAACAACGTTTCTTCCTTTAGGACCAATTGTTGCCTTAACTGTATCAGCTAATTTATCGACACCCTTTAATAAAGAACGTCTTGCATCTTCAGAAAATTTAATATCTTTTGCCATTTTTCTTACTCCTTAATTACTTAACAACTGCCAAAATATCTTTTTCATGAAGGACTAAGTATTTTTCACCTTCGTAATTAACGTCAGTGCCTGAGTACTTATCGTAGAGCACAATATCACCCTCTGCAACAGTCATTGGAATTTTACTACCATTTTCGGCATAGCTGCCTGCACCTACAGCAACAACTTCACCTTCAGTTGGCTTTTGTTTAGCATTAGAAGCAAGGACGATTCCGCCTACAGTTTTTTCTTCTTCTTCTTTAACTTTTACGATCACGCGATCACCTATTGGTTGTAACACGTTTGTCCCTCCTAAATTCAATTTAATATCTTTAATTTTAGTCATTAGCACTCAAATTAGCTAAGTGCTAACTTATAATTATGATAATAACCCCTTTTTGTTTAAAATGCAAGAAAAAATTAGCACTTTTTCAATTAAAGTGCTAATTTGTTTTAATCACTAAGTCACTAATATTTATGTGAGCTACTTCTTATCACTTTCTAAAAAATAAATTAATGTTTGCAATTCAGTAGCTAAATCCACATTTTGTATTCGTATTCCGCTCGGAGCTGAGAGTCTGATCGGCGTAAAGTTCATAATTCCTTTAATACCTGCTTCAACCATTTCATCTGCTGTTTTTTGAGCTGTATTAGACGGAACTGTTAAAATCGCAATTGTTATCTGTTGATCACTCAGCTGCTTTTTAAGCTCACTCATATCATATACAGGAACGCCGCTTAAAATTTTGCCTGTTATTTTTTGATCTATATCAAAAGCACAAGAAATTCGAATATTATTACTTCGCTTAAAATTATAATTAAGCAAAGCATGTCCCAAATTACCAACTCCTACCAAAGCCACATTGGTTAAAGTATCTTGATTCAATATTTTTTTAAAAAAAGTCAGTAAGCTTTTTACATCATATCCATACCCACGCTTACCTAATGCCCCAAAGTACGAAAAATCGCGCCTAATTGATGCACTATCAACTTGAACAGCTTCAGATAATTCAGTTGAGGAAACTTTCTCTTTGCCAGCTTCATTCAAGATGATTAAGTATCGATAATAAAGCGGCAGTCTTTTTGCTGTCGCCGTGGGAATTTTTATTTTTTCCATTTATTACAAAGCCTCCAACTTAATTATGCTAGCAAATTTCATTTGTGAATTACTCATCAATTATTTATTATTTTACCTATAAACTAGTGTTAGTTGCAAATATTTTTCACAATCTTTTAGATTTTAACACAACAAACACCACTTATCTAATTATCTTCAATGCCTCAAAAATCAACTATTAATTTATCTCGCTATATTTTGAAATAGACCATAGTCACTTTTAACTCGCTTCATATGCTAAAATAGTTTTTAGGTGAAAAATATGATAATTGCACAAGGACACGATTTAGAAAAACAATTTGGAGCTACTACACTATTTAAAAATGTCAATTTTTCAATCAATTCAAATGCAAGAATTGGCTTAGTGGGCTCAAATGGGGTAGGTAAAACTACTCTTTTAAAAATTATGACAGGTGAAGAAGAAGCTACACACGGTGAGTTTATTGTTAATAAAGCAATTGAAGTGGGCTACATCGCTCAAGAAAAAGCTTTAAATGAAAATAAAACCATTTGGAACGAATTACTCGGTGTTTTCTCTTCTTTAATCGAAATGAATACACAAATGCAAGTAATGCAACAAAAAATAGCTGAACATCCTCAAGATAGTCAACTTTTAAAAAAATATGATCAATTACAATTTGATTTTGAGCAAAAAGGTGGCTACAGCTATCAAGCTGATATTAAAAGTATTTTACATGGCTTTAATTTCCCAGAAGAAACTTGGTCTAAAACTATCAGCAACCTATCTGGTGGAGAAAAGACCCGCTTAGCCTTAGTCAAACTACTTTTACATAAGCCCCCCCTACTTCTACTTGATGAGCCAACTAACTATTTAGATTTAAATACGTTAGACTGGCTAGAAGCATTCCTTAAAGGTTACAATGGAGCAATTTTAGTAGTTTCACATGATCAGTACTTCTTAGACCATTTGGCCAACCAAATCTTTGAATTACAATTTGGCCAATTAACAGCCTTCAAAGGTAATTACTCCGATTACGTAAAACAGCGTCAATTAAGGGATCGTCAGCAAGAAGAGGCCTACGAAAAGCAGCAAGAAAAAATTAAAAAAGATGAAGAATTTATCCAAAAAAATCTTGTTCGCGCCACAACTACTAAAAGAGCCCAGAGCAGGCGTAAGCAACTCGAAAAAATCGAACGCATTACTCCACCAAAGCATAAAAACAAGGTCAAAATTAATTTCAAAAGTGATCGTCCCTCTGGTAAAGAGGTGTTAATCTTACATGATTTATCAATTGGTTACCCTAATAAGGTCATGGTGAATAATATTAATCTGCAAGTTAATAAAGGGGATCGCGTTGCTGTTATTGGACCTAATGGCATAGGTAAATCTACTTTACTAAAAACTATTATGAAGAAATTGCAACCTAAGATGGGTTCCATTAAATACGGAGCATCGCTTGATATTGGTTATTATGATCAGGAATTACAATTGCTGGATTCTAGTAAAACTGTGCTGGATACTATTTGGGATCGCCACCAAACTGTGCCTGAACGTGATATCCGTGCTGTTTTGGCTAGTTTCTTGTTTACAGCAAAAGATATTGATAAAACGGTCGGACAACTTTCTGGTGGACAAAAAGCAAGATTAACGCTAACAGTTTTGTCCTTAGAACATAGTAATTTCTTATTGATGGATGAGCCAACTAATCATTTAGATTTGGAAGCCAAAGAAGTGCTTGAACAGGCTTTACAAAAGTTCGATGGTACCTTACTATTTGTCTCACACGACCGCTACTTTATTAATCAATTAGCCAATAAGATTGTTGAAGTTAATCCTCAACAGGCAACAGTCTATGAAGGAGATTACACTTATTATTTAGATAAAAAAAATAAGCAACTTAACACCACCAAAATTGTGCCTAAGCTAGACAATGAAGACGCACAAAAAGCCACTAAATTATCTTACCAGGAACAAAAAGTAAAAGATTCACAAAAGCGTAAGCTACAGCGACAGGTTGAAGAAATTGAAGTTGAAATTGATAATTTAGAAAGACAACAGAAAATAATTCAGAGCGAAATGGCTGATCCGCTAATTGCAACTGACTTTAGCAAACTTGGACCTTTACAAGAAGACTTATCAGCAATTCAAACTGAACTAACTAAAACGAATGAGAAATGGGAAAAGATCATGATTGAGCTTGAAAATTTTTAATGTTAATAATATAACTTAATTTAATATCAACTTTAATGCTAGAAAGGAGCGTCAATGGAGTATCAAGTAACTAAAAATATAAGTTTGGCAGCATTAAAATCTTTATATGAAAGTGTCGGTTGGACTTCATACACCGTAGACATGCCCTCTTTAAAAATTGCTCTTGAAAATTCCCTAGATGTTATTGCAGCCTTTGATAATCAACAATTAGTTGGCTTAATTCGAGTTGTCGGTGATGGTATTTCGATTATTTATATTCAAGATTTATTAATTCAACCTAAATATCAGCATAAAGGAATCGGTTCTCATCTAGTAACACTAGTCTTAAAAAAATACAAAAATGTAAGACAAAAATTATTATTAACCCTTGATGAACCTAACACTCGTTCCTTTTATCAAAAATGTGGTTTTATGTCCTGCGATCAAGGATCATTAGTAGCCTTTTATCGTGAATATTAAAAAAGTTGACTTCTTTAATAAAGAGGTCAACTTTTTTAATTCAAAATCTAATCAGCATAAGGTAATTCAAGTGAAGGATCAGCATTCAGCGATAAATCAGCAAACTTTCCTTCGTTATATAAGTTATAGGCAGCTGCACCAATCATGGCTGCATTATCACCACACAATTTTAATTCTGGAAGAATAACTTTCAAGTCGAAGTTTGAAGGAAGTTGCTTAATTTCTATCTTCATCCGATCACGTAAACCTCGATTAGCTGCAACTCCACCGCCCATAATGAAAGTTTTGGGATGATATTGCTTAATTGCGCGTATTGTTTTTTTGGCTAAGACATCAACTACTGCTGCTTGAAAACTAGCCGCTAAATCATACTTATTCAAGCTCTGATGAAGCTGATCTGCATGGTGACAGGTATTGATAAAGGCACTTTTCAGACCAGAAAAAGAAAAGTCGTAATTGTCATCTTCCATCATAGCTCGCGGAAAGTTAAATGTATCTTGTCCCCGATGCGCCCACTCATCAATCGTCTTACCAGCGGGATAATTAACACCCAGCACTCGACCAATTTTATCATATGCCTCGCCTACAGCATCATCACGCGTATCACCAACAATTTCAAAATGGGTTGCGTCTTTCAACAAAACAATTTCAGTATGTCCACCAGAAACTTGTAAAGCAAGTGCAGGATAATCAATTTTAGCAGTTAATTGCGCGGCCATGATATGACCCATAATATGATCAACGCCAATCAAAGGGATACCAGTTGCCATTGAAGCTGCCTTGGCAGCACTGACGCCAATTAAAAGTGCACCAACTAGGCCTGGTCCATAAGTCACAGCAATCGCATCAATATTCTTCCAAGTAACCTTTGCCTCTTCTAAGGCCTTTGTGGTGATTTGACTAATCACTTCAATATGGTGTCGACTAGCAACTTCAGGAACAACACCACCAAAGCGTTGATGACTTTTAATTTGAGTAGCCACCACCATACTTTCTACTTCACAACCATTTTTAACTACTGCAGTTGAAGTTTCATCACAGGAACTTTCATAAGCTAAAATACGGACTTCTTTTTTTCTATCCAAATTTAAATCCTTCCCTTTGTTAATGCCTTAATTCCAAAATCATACCCAGACCATCTTGCTGAACATCTTGATAATAATTCGCGTGTACAAATCTAACTCGAAAGCCTAAACTCTCATAAAGCAGACGTGCCCTTTCATTGTCTGCCCTAACTTCTAAACTAATCAAGTAACATTGCTGCTTTTTAGCAAATTTAGATAAAAGTTGGATTAGATATGTGCCCAAACCATGATTTTGCCATGCTGGATCGACTGCTAAATTAGTAATATGCACTTCCTTACCTTGTAGCTTTATTCCAGCTAAAGCAATTAACGCTGTTTCCTTGTAAACCAGCAAATAGAGCGAGTCATTTTTACACAATTCAGCTTGAAAAATTGTGCTATTCCATGGTAAGTAGCCTTGATAAACCCTGCTTTCCAGCAAAAGTATCTTAGAAAGGTCACTTAGTTGAGCTGGCACTATTTTTAAACAATGGTTGTTCATTTTAAAGGTAAACGCCTTAAAAGCAAGTCCGTGCTCTGAATAGAATGCTTGGCTAAACTTCTTCCACATACTTACTATCTGGGCCGAAATCTTGCCCCGTCTTTTTGTGCCAGTCTACTTCTGCTTGCGTTCGGCGCAGATAATTAGGTAATAATTTATCTGGCTCGACAGTTTTTTCAGAATTTGCTAATCGCCCAATAAGACCTGCATGAATTTGATTTTGTTGCATTAAGCCGTAACTGCATGGTACATCAATGTTTTTAATTAATTCTGCTTGTTTTTCAAAACCTGTACCAACAAAAATAACCTGCTTAAGTTTATGATTGATAAAATAATTTTTAATTTTCGTTAGTAATATATCAATATGATAATGACCATCAGCAATTACATTGGTCAACTGCTTATTTACATTCACATAAGCACCAGCAAAGAAATTGTCATTGCGCGCATCAAGACCAGCAACAATAAGAGTTTGGGTTGCATTACAACTTGCCGCTAATGCCTTTAGAGTTGAAACTCCAACCACTTCTTTTTGTAAAATACTGGCGAACATTTTTACTGTAGTTACGCCAATACGTAATCCCGTATATGATCCTGGTCCAAGCGCTACTGCGAAACGATCAATATCTTTAAGTTCCAAGCGATTAGACTCTAAAATATCTTTAATCAATGGATCAAGATGTTCACTATGATTGCGCTCATCAATTTCATTTTTTTCAACTACAATTGTATCATCTTGATTTAAGGCCACACTTAAATTATTAGTTGCGGTTGACACACTTAAAATTTTCATTTTTAACTACTTTACCTTTTTCAAATTATCGATTAATCTTGATGCGTGAAATTGCCATTAAAACAAAGTAAACCACTATCATTTGAACCCAGGGAACTATTATTTCCATTGGTGCTCGCTGAACTAATGCTGCCTTATAGTCTACATTATAGAGAAAATGAAGCCATAAGGTATTCATACCTACGTTTACAATAATTGAAACTAATAATACTGCAACCATAATTCGCCATATTTTTACTGGCTTTTGATAAAAGAATAAACCATAAATAAATGGACCTACCATTGCACTTAGTGTAAAGCCAATAAAAAAGCCCCCTTGATTGCCAAATAATGCTGAAGAAACCAAATCAGCAATTCCACCTCCAGCAGCACCCCAAACTGGACCAAACATATAACCTAATAAGACACTACCGATAAAACCTAGTCCAATATGAGCTAAGCTAGTTCCAATAGTAAAGCGCTCAAGAATAATTTTCATTGCAACTATAATGCCCAACAAAATCAAATCGCGCAATTCAACCTCTAGCATTTTTTTTATTGGCATTCACAGCACTTTCTTTCCATATTTAATTTAGTTTTTTATAAAAAAGCATAAATTATATTATAACTTGCGCCATAATATTTCACAAACTGATTTGTCATTTCGATCTTGATCACTAATTGCATGATATGACTTAATCTCTTTTTCATGATCAACAGTAGTTATACATGAATATGGTAGATCACCATAACGGACTTCTAAATTAAACTTAATGTCAATTACTTTCGCTACATGCTGCTTTAAAAATTCCCGATCAAACATATCAATAAACCAATTAAAATAGTGCCCATTGGTCATATGATGATTAGTATCTAAATCATCATAGCACACCCGATACTGCCGCTTTTTGTCATACTTTGCTTGAACTCTTAATCGGGGAAAACGTGGCAATTTTTTCAAAAAAGGAATACCAATTTCAGCCATCATTTCTTGATCAGTCGAAACTAATTTACGCTTTTTTAAATCAAACAAAACCCATTCACTTTCTACATTAATTAGTTCATTTCCTTTTTGATCACTGAAAAGATAATTTCGATATTCTAAAAAGCGGTTATAGCCTACTGGTTCAGTCGAGAGAATAATTTCTTCGTTTGGTTTGGGTAAGCGATTAATTTCGATATGATATTGCGTTACCACCCAGCCAAGTCCCTTTTTAGCTAAGGCATTAGTACTTGCAATTCCACTACTTAACTGATGTTCGGAAACACTCATCATTAAATCAATCATTGCTGGTAATTTTAAATTTTCATTTTCATCACATTCATAAAATTCTACTTGATGTTTTTCACTATATTTCATTTGATCTACCTATAATTTTTCTTGATGGTAACGCTCATATAATTCGTTTTTAGATACATTATTTATGGCTGCAACTTGCTTAATAGCTGACTTTTTGCTTTCACCCAGACTAACTTGTCTATCTACTAATTCAATTAATTCAGGCCATGTTAATGATTGGGGCTGGTCAGAATTTGGCGATATCAAAATCACAAATTCTCCTCGAGGAGTATTTTGCTTAAAATAATTGGTCACTTCTTCAAGTGTGCCACGTATAAATTCTTCATGAATTTTAGTTAATTCACGTGCAACGACAATTTTACGCTCAGGTGAAATAACTGTCTTCATATTAGCTAGTGTTTTAGATAAACGATGCGGTGCTTCATAAAAAATTGAAGTTGCATGTGCGTCATTCATTTGGTTAAAAAATGGCTGTTGCTCACCTAATTTTCGTGGCAAAAAGCCATAATATGTAAATGGCTGTGCATCAAAGCCAGATGCAATTAAAGCTGTTGTAAAAGCTGATGCCCCAGGTAAAGGGATTACTGCAATATCATTTTCAATGCAATGCTGCACCAAAATATAGCCTGGATCAGAAATAACTGGCATACCGGCATCGCTAATCTCAGCAATTACTGCTCCTTCTTTCATCATCTTAACTAATTCTGGTGCCCGTTCTTGTGAATTATATTTATGAAAAGCTAACATACGATTGTGAACACCAATTTTTTCTAATAAGATTCCACTAGTTCTTGTATCTTCGGCTGCAATATAATCTGCATTTTGTAAAATATTTTTTGCTCTAATTGTGATGTCTTCTAAATTTCCAATAGGAGTCGGTACCAAATAAAGTTTACCTTCATCTTTGTCATAACTACTTTGCCGTTGCATCTAATCTATCCTTTACCGTGATTTCTTTTTCTCACCAAAATTGTCGAGAATATCTAAACAAAACATGCAATCTGAACTAGGATCGCGATGCGATCCATAGTACATATTACAAATGTGGTAGCCTGAGTTATAAATTTGCCGTAACGATTCTAAACCACTTTGATTTTTGATTGAACCATTATTGGCTGCATTTAATTTATCCATCTTTTCACGAAGTAATTGATTTTCTACTTTTAGCTCAGTATTTTCTTTAAGTGTATCTAAAATACTGTTTTCTAAACTCTCAATTGTCTTAGTCATCCTGACCATTGATTCATGAAGTTGTTGTAACTTTGAATAAGAATCCACCATCTACACACCTACCGTTTCCATTGCAAAGCCAGATAATCAAGAAGATTACGAAAATTAACATTACTACAACGCATTTGATCTATTTTAAGGAGGTCTTTTAACATTTTGCCGCCTGACTGCAAATTGCCACTATCAATATCTTTTTGGGCTAAATCTTTTAATAAAAACAATAAATAATCTTGTTTTGCTCTACTTTTGACTGTATCAGCAAGTTGATGGGCGCTAACTAAAGCTAGTGGATTTTGCTCCACCATTTCTTCGTAAAAATATTTGCCCAACTTTGCTAAATTTGTTGTATCGTCAAGTTCTTCAAGCTCATTTTGACTAAAGCCTTGTTCTATTAGTTTTTCGTTCCTATCAGTATTTTGTGAATTAGGTACAAA
The DNA here is from genome assembly GCF_003692995.1 of Lactobacillus sp. ESL0233. Classification (NCBI taxonomy): domain Bacteria; kingdom Bacillati; phylum Bacillota; class Bacilli; order Lactobacillales; family Lactobacillaceae; genus Lactobacillus; species Lactobacillus sp. ESL0233. Next base: position 26,282 of record NZ_REHH01000008.1, read on the forward strand.
ATTGATTATTTGCGTTCGCGATTTAATTGTTGGCAAGATTTGATTCACATTATTTGCGATTAAAATTGTAACTACTGGTGCAATCGGTTCTTCCAATAAATTGAGCAACGCATTAGCAGCGGGAAGAGATAATTTTTCAGCCTGATTAATAAAAAAGAACCTTATAGGGCTCTGAACTGGGCTCTTAGCTAGTTCTTCTTTTAAAAAACGAATTTGATCAATACTTAAACTTTGCTTATTTTCAGGTTCAATAAGTAAAACATCAGGATGATTACCTGAAATGATTTGCTGGCAATTCTTGCAAGTTCCATCCGGCTTTTCCATCCCAGTGCAATTGGATAAGCAAGCAAGCCAATAGGCTGTATTTACTGCTTCTTGTTCATTGATATCTATAAACAGATAACTATGGCCTAATTTCCCTTGTTCAAAAGTACGTCTTAAGAAAGCAACTTGTTTTTGAGCGGGATTAGTAATATCAACTAGCATTTAAAATTTCTTAAATTCTTCTACTGACAGCACAAAACACGTTGCACCGCCCACAGTAATTTTAACTGGTTGCCGGCTCACATCAAAACCAGTCATCATCATATTAGGGTTCATATACTCTTCGCGTGCTTTTGATTCATCCTTAATGATGCGCAAAACTTTTTTAACACGTTGCTCATCAACTCCAATCATAAACGTAGTATTTCCTTCGCTTAAAAAACCCCCGGTAGTTGATAATTTAGTAACTGGAATACTTTCCTTAACAAAGGCATGTTGTAACTTATTAGCGTCTTCTTTTTGAACAATTGCAATTATTAGTTTCATTATATTTAATCCTTTAATAATTCTTTTGGTAAACTATTTATAATAATTTTAGTACAAGCCTGTACCACTTGATTAAGTGGCTTTTGCGCATCAACTATTTTAATCCGTACAGGATTTTCTTGAATAAGTTTTAGGTAACCATGGTAAACTTTTTGATGAAAAACTAATTCTTCTTGATCTAAGCGATCCACTTTTATTGAACGATTTTTTACAATTCTAGCTAAACCAACTTTAGGTTCGATGTCTAAAAAAATTGTTAAATCTGGTTCAATTTTACTAGTAGCAAAATCATTAATTTCTTTAATAGCAGAAATTCCTAGATTACGGCCAACCCCCTGATATGCAAGTGAACTGTCCACAAAACGATCCGAAAATACAATTTTTCCTGCTTTAAGAGCTGGAATGATAGTTTCTGCCATATGCTGACTACGAGCTGCTGCATATAGCAACGCTTCTGTTTTGGCACTTATTTTTTCATTGTCGGGATCTAAAATGATCTGCCGAATTTTTTCTGCAATTTGTGAACCGCCTGGTTCACGTGTTACTAGATATTGTGTTTTGATGAGTGGCGCAATTTTAGCGACCACATGTTCTAAAACTGTACTTTTTCCGGCCCCATCTGGCCCCTCAAAACTGATAAAATAACTTTTCATAAAACTCCCCATAAGTCTATTTTACAAGAGTTTGTTCTATATGAACACCCTAACGTACTTTTAATTTAAACAAAAATAAAAAAGTCCTATAATTAAGGACTTTTTATTCTGAAATTGCATTGGTAAAACCACTAAATCTTGTGTTTCGGTACCGTGCCTCGTCATACAAAAAAGCATATTTAGCAAGTAAAATTTTCCCTGCAACTATATTATTTTCTGACATATCAAGCGTTGTTGCATCTAAACTTTTTTCTACTGCAATTTCGGCTTGTAATTTTTCAATAGTAGTTATTAATCGCTGATCGCCTAATTCTTTAACTTTATTTTGTGACATTAAATTGATGTTCTCCCTTGTACTGCCCGCTTTAAAGTAATTGAATTTGCATACTCAATATCACTACCTACAGCAAGACCTGCAGCCAAACGTGTCACTTTAATTCCAGCCGGCTTAATTAACTTTCCAATATACATCGCTGTTGCTTCACCTTCTGGCGTTGAGTTTAGTGCTAAAATCACTTCTTTAACCTGGTCTTGTTTTTGTAAGCGAACAATAAGCGATTTAATGTTGATTTCTTCTGGACCAATCCCATCTATTGGCGATAAAACACCATGTAAAACATGATATAAACCGCTATATTCGCCCATTTCTTCAAAAGCCATTACATCTTTAGGTTGTTCAACCACCATAATCGTTGACTGCTCACGCTCAGAATTGCTACAAATTACACATGGGTCGTGCTCTGTGATATTGCCGCAAATCGAACAACGATGCAATTTTGCTTTAACTTCATTTAGTGCAATACTAAAATCATGAACATCATCATCAGGCATATCAAGTGTATAAAAAGCTAAGCGAATTGCTGTTTTTTCACCAATTCCGGGCAACTTCATATAAGAATCAATTAAATGTGCAATTGGTGTTGGATATTGCAATTAAATCATACCCTTCGTGTACTTACCTAAACTAGCTTGTGTAGCCTCATCAATTTTTGTTAATCCCTTATTAACTGCATCAATCACTAAGTCTTGTAACATATCTGGATCATTTGGATCAATGGCATCTTTGTTAATTTTAATCCCCTTTAAGTGGCGATCACCACTAAAGGTGGCCACAACTAAATCATCAACCGAGCTACCAGTAAATTCTTGCTCAGTGAGATTTTGTTGTTCTTGAGTCATTTGCTCTTGTAACTTTTTAGCTTGTTTCATCATTTGTTGCATATTCATGCCACCAATTCCACCAAAACTAGGTCTTTTACTCATCTTTTTCTCCTTTATTAATCTTTTATATTTACTGCTTCACCAAATAAGTCTTTGGCTTTGGCAACAACTTCAATATCAGTTTTATCCTTAAGTTCACTTAATTCTTTACTACTATTTTTGGGACTATCAGTCTGCTTTTTTTTATTTGCCAGCTCTTGCCGATGGCTTTGTAAAAATTCACTGCGAACAGTAAACCAATCCTTATCTGGGACTAAAACAATTTCATAATTATGTTGCGTCGACTTGGCAATTTGATTAGTTATTATTTGTAATAAATCTTCATCTGAACTTGCTTTTTCAAACCAAAGGGTATACTTGCATTTCATTACAACTTGGTCTGGACTCGCTGCTACTGGCTCTAAGACCTCAAGAACAGCTCTTTGTGAAACACCTAGAACCGACTGTAAATCAGCCCAAACATCTTTAATTGTCTGCAAATCATGTTTGGTCGCATTTTCCAAAACATGATAAACACGTTGCCGATTCTGTTGGCTAGTGTGCCCACTCTTTTTCGCTCTTTTTACGCTTTTAATTTCTTTGACTGACTTGCTCTTTTTCGTCACACTATTATTTTCACTATTAATATGGTAGACTCGGCTGCTATTAATGCTAGTTGTAGTCTCACTTAAGGAAGATACTTTTTGCTTTAAAACGACCATTTGCTCTTTTAAAGCATAAATTTCTTCGCTTAATTTTTTTTCAGAATTAGTGCTATTCGCTTCACCTAAGCTAGTTTGACTAGTACTTTCAACTATGAATACTTCAAGTGGGATTTGTTGCTGATTAGTATATCTCAAATTAGTCAAAGCATTATTGGCAAAAACTATCAGATCAAAATAGCTATCTACTGTAAATTCTTTAATTTGCTCAATGAAAGTTTCACTACAAAAATTACTATGATTATCAGTCCCTGTTTTGAGCACTAACAAACAGTTAGTTGCCAAATCAATTAACTCATCTAAAATATTTTTTGAGCTGGCACCCTGTTGTAACTGCTTATGGGCAAGTTCTATTGCCTTAACGGCATCCTTATTTAAAATTGCTAATAAAATTTGTTCAATCGTTTCTCTAGCAGCAAAACCTGTAATTTCTAAGGCAGTAGCATATTTTACTGTATCTTGTTCATAACTTAATAATTGATCTAAGATACTTAATGCATCCCGCATACCACCATCAGCAACTTGAGCAATCACCTTTAAGGCACGATCTTCATATTTGATATTTTCTTGCTCAAGAATATACTTCATCCGTTGCTTAAGATCATGATTAGTAATCCGTTTAAAATTATAACGCTGCGTTCTAGAAATAATGGTAGCAGGAACTTTTTGTAATTCGGTTGTTGCCAAAATAAAAACTACATGCTCAGGTGGCTCTTCCAATGTCTTCAATAGTGCATTAAATGCCCCCATTGATAGCATGTGAACCTCATCAATAATATATACCTTATACTTACCCTGCGTTGGCGCATATTTTACTTTATCACGAATCTCACGAATTTCGTCAACCCCATTATTTGAGGCAGCATCAATTTCCATGATATCAGCCATAGCACCCTTATCAGCAGCAATACAATTAGCACATTCATTGCAGGGCTCGCCATCTTGGAGATTAGTACAATTTAAAGCTTTGGCAAAAATTTTTGCACACGAAGTTTTCCCTGTTCCCCGCGGTCCAGCAAAAAGAAAAGCATGCGAAATGGTACCACGCTTAATCGCGTTTTTTAAAGTATTTGTAATATCTGCTTGACCAACTACACTGTCAAAAGTTCGTGGTCGCCATTTGCGGTATAAAGCTTGATAAACCATTGATAATCTTCCCTAGTAAAAAACTCTTAACTCTTCGAAAGAGTTAAGAGTTTGTAAATGTCTAATAAAAGGCACATGTCCAAGCAACCTTAGTGCTGCTACCTTCCGGTCCTGACACGCTTTGGAGGTCGAACATTGCCCATAAAGTATAATAACTTATTTTACTAAATTTTTCCACTAATTTGCGGAATCTTTTCCGATTTCCTGATCATTTTTTAAAGCTTTTTTGGCTAATTTTTGTTTCCGGCGGATTGCCCGAAAAAAATCCTTTAACATTTGACTAGCTTCTTCGCGGTATAAGCCGCGAATAACCCGAGGATGATGATTAAATTTACTAATGCTAAACAAGTCAACCACACTGCCTGCCGCACCAGCTTTAGGATCCAAGGCACCAAAGTAGACGCTTTTTATTCTGGAATTGATAATTGCCCCAGCACACATTGGGCATGGTTCTAGTGTGACAAACAAGCTACAATCGATTAATCGCCAAGTGTTTAGCTTAGTACATCCCTGCCTAATTGCCATCATTTCAGCATGTTGCGTAGCATCTTGATCAAGTTCGCGCCGATTATACCCGCTACCAATAACTTGACCAGCTGGATCCACTAAAATTGCACCAATCGGAACTTCACCTTTTTCTTGCGCTTTATTTGCCTGCTCAAAGGCTAATTGCATGTACTTTTTCTTTTCTTCACTTGAAAAAGACATTAATTATTCACCGCCTGCAAAATGTAGTAACCTTTATCTCGGTCCAAGATGGTGCAATTACCAAAAGTAGCCTTTAAAAGCTTGCGTGCACTAGGTTCACCTTGCTTTTTTTGGATGACAACAAGAATTTTGCCATTTTTAACCAGGTGATTTTTAGCGCCCGATAAGATACTGGTAACAACACTTTTACCAGCACGAATTGGCGGATTAGTCACAATTAGCCCAAATTTTTTGTTATTAGCTATTTTCTCATAAACATTAGACTGATAAATTGCCACATTGCTTATTTGATTCATGGCGGCATTTCTCTTTGCTAGCGTCAAACCGCGCTCATTGACATCAATCATCTCCACAGTTTGCTCTGGCCAAAATTTCGCGGCAAAAAGGCCCAACGGACCATAACCTGCTCCGACATCTAAAATTCCTTTAGCGGGAAAAGAAACTTGGGCCATCTGCTTAATTAAAGCACCTGAACCATAGTCGACCCGCATTTTTGAAAAAACACCTGCATCCGTGGTGAATTTTAGGTCTATTCCAGCAACATGATAGTCAACTATGTGTTCATCATGCTCCGTAGTCGGATTAGCCGCATAATACATTTGATTTTTTTGCTCAGTCATCACTTACTCATCTCTAACTTTAATCTTATTGAAATTATTCTATCGTTGATTAGGCTTTTTGAAAAGTGAAATCATAATTGAGACTATTACCATAAAATTAATCTGCTCTGCTTTTAATATAAATTACAGCAGTTACTTATCAATAAAAAATAAGAGCACGCATCTGCAAATTGCAAATACGTGCTCATTTTAACTTGTCCAGTTGGGACTGTAACTATTTCAAAGTTACAGAAGCGCCAACTTCTTCAAGTTTAGCCTTAATGTCGTTAGCTTCATCTTCAGAAACGCCTTCCTTAACGTTCTTAGGTGCGCCATCAACAAGATCTTTTGAGTCCTTAAGGCCAAGTCCAGTAATATCACGGACAACCTTAATAACCTTAACCTTTTCTTGGCCTGCACTAGTCAATTCTACATCATAGCTTGACTTAGCTTCAGCTTCACCAGCAGCACCAGCTACAGCAACTGGAGCAGCAGCTGAAACGCCAAATTCATCTTCAATAGCCTTTACAAGGTCATTTAATTCAAGAATTGAAGCACTCTTTAAGTCTTCAATAATCTTTTCAGTATCTAAAGCCATACTTATGTATCCTCCGAAATTTTAATATTTAGAAAAAAATTATTTTATTTATTCTGCAGATTCATCCTTTGAATCAGCAACAGCTTTAACAGCATATGCGAAATTGCGCACAGGTGCTTGTAATACAGAAACAAGCATTGAAAGCAAGCCTTCGCGACCTGGGATAGCAGCAAGAGCCTGGATTTCTTCTTTAGAAGTTATCTTACCTTCAAGCACACCACCCTTAATGTCAATAACATCAAAGTCCTTCTCATACTTAGCAACAATTCGAGCAGGCTCAGTAATATTATCTGCATTATCAGTGTAAACAACAGCTGTTGGTCCAACAAAAGTGTCTTCAAGACCTTCAATGCCCGCCTTAGCAGCCGCACGTCTTAAGTAAGTATTCTTAATAACCTTCATCTTAACATCATTAGCACGAAGTTCTTGACGCATGTTAGTAACTTCTTCAACAGTTAAGCCAAGGTAATTAATCACCAAAACAGCTTTGGCAGCTTTAAGTTCTTCAGCAAATGCATTAACAAACTTTTCTTTTTCAGCAATAGCAGCTTTACTCAAACGAATTCACCTCCATCAAATTCATTAATAAATTCCATAAGGCCTAAAAACTCCATGCCAAGCAAGACATGGAGTTTTAAAAATCTTCATCATCTTCTGGCCTCGGCGGGAAATTAAGGCACTAGACCACCCGCGTCTTAGGTAGAATTTACTTTCAATAGTATAGCAGGCTTACATTGCAAAAGCAAGCTATCAATTATTTTTATTCTCAATTAGTTCAAATAATTCACCAGAAACCTTATAAATTACCCAATTGGCAATATTAACTATATGGTCACTAATTCTTTCAAGTAAACGAATAATCACAAAGTAACTAGCTGAAGCAACAGCAACGTTGGGATCTTGTTCAACCCCATCAATAATCATTTTTCGGGCTTTCTTATAATCATCATAAACTTCTTTATGACCTTCAACCATTTCACGCGCAGTCTTTTCATCTTCTTGCACATAAGCTGTTAGAACCTTGATTAGCATTGAACGCACCTGATGAGTCATCCGTGAAATAATTTCTTCGACTTCTGAGATACGCGGATTACCTTTAACCCGTACAGTCTCTACCGCTATACTGTTAGCATTCTCACCAATTCTTTCAAGGTCTGTAGCTGCTTTAAGAATACTAATTACTACCCGAAAATCAGTTGCAACTGGTTGCTGCAAGGCCATTAAGTCTAAAGCTTTTTTTTCAATTCTAATTGCTTCTTTGGCCACTTCTTTATCTTCTTCAATCATTTCTTGGGCCATCATTTTATCATGGGCCACAAATGATCGGGTTCCTTTGTCAATTAAATCATTAACTAGTACACCCATTTCCATAAATCTGGTATTTAATTTTTTTAGTTCATCTAAAAATATTTCATGCATAAAAACTTACTCCTATATATTAACCGAACCGACCATTTAGATAATTACTTGTAATTTCTTTTTTAGGTGCCAAAAACATTGCTTCAGTTGAACCAGATTCAATTAATTCACCATTCATTAGAAACGCCACTTGATCTGAAACGCGACTAGCTTGTTGCAAGTTATGAGTCACCATAATAAAAGTATATTTTTTCTTTAGTCCCATTAAAGTTTCTTCAATTTCTGCACTTGAAATTGGATCTAATGCGGAAGTCGGTTCATCAAGCAAAACCACTTCTGGTCTAACTGCCAAAGCACGAGCAATACAAATTCTTTGTTGCTGCCCACCAGAAAATTCTTGAGCATTTCGCTGTAAATTATCTTTAGTTTCTTCCCAAATTGCAGCTTGCTTTAAACTTTCTTCAACTCGCTGCTCAATTACAGTTTTATCTTTAACTCCAGCTACTCTCAGACCATAAGCTACGTTATCAAAAACTGAAAACGGAAAAGGGGTTGGCTGTTGAAAAACCATCCCAACTTTTTTTCGCAAAGAAACTAAATCAAGATGAGTATGATAAATATCCTTATCTTCTAACAAAATTTTGCCACTAATTTTAATATTATCGATATCATCATTCATGCGATTTAAGCAACGTAAGAAAGTCGACTTACCACATCCAGATGGACCAATTAATGCTGTTAATTTTTGGGCTGGAAATTTTAAAGTTATACCATGTAAGGCTTCATATTTTCCATAGCTCAATTTAACATTTTGCGCTTCCATGACATTTTTCATACGCTTGCTCCTTTAGCCAAAACTACCTTGGATATATTTTTCTGTGATTGAACCCTGCGGATTAGTAAAAATATTAGAGGTGGTGTCATATTCAAGTGCATGGCCTAAATGAAAGAAAGCAGTATATTCACTGATCCTTGATGCCTGCTGCATATTGTGTGTAACCATAACCATCGTATATTTTTCTCGCAACTGCTTTAACGTATCCTCTAGTTTAGCTGTTGAAACTGGATCTAATGCACTTGCTGGTTCATCCAAAAGCAAAATTTCAGGCTTTAGGGCAATCGCCCGAGCAATACATAACCGCTGCTGTTGTCCACCAGAAAGGGCTAATGCGCTTTGGTCTAATTTATCCTTAACCTCATCCCACAGAGCAGCTGCCCGCAAACTTTCTTCAACTAATTGTTCCAAAGTAGCTTTATCATGCTGCCCGTTTGCTTTTAAAGCATAGATAATATTATCTTTAATTGATTTGGGAAAAGGATTAGGTTTTTGAAAAACCATTCCAATTGTCTTACGTAATTCATAAACATTAATCTTCTTTTGGTTCACATCAAGATCATGAAAAATTATACTACCATCAACTCTAGCAACCTGATCATTCATGCGATTAAGTGAACGTAAAAATGTCGATTTACCTGATCCTGAAGCACCAATAAGTGCTGTGATTGTATTTTTTTTAAAGCCCAAACTAACATCAAACAGTTTTTGAATTGTACCGCCATAAAATACACTCAAATCTTGTGTATAAATAGCACACTCGTCTTCATCAAAAGTTTTAATATAGTTAGGTTGATTTTGCCAATTTTCCATAGAAGTTCCTTATTTTATCTTAGCCCCAGTTAATCGTTTATACAGATAATTACCTAGTGCCCGAGCACCAAAATTAAATATAATTACCACAATTACTAATAGAGCGGAAGTAGCTGCTGAAACAACATTTACATCTGGAATAATTCCTTCTGTATTAACTTTCCAAATATGAACAGCCAGTGTTTCAGCGGGACGCATTACATTTAAAAAACTAGTAGGGCTGAACATATTCCAGTTTGAGTAGTCGACTGTCGAGCCACTTTGACCTGCTGTATAAATTAAAGCTGCTGCTTCACCAAAAACACGTCCTGCACTTAAAATTACCCCAGTGATTATTCCGGGTAAAGCGGCAGGAATTACAATTCCTCGAATAGTTTTCCAATTTGATAGTCCCAAAGCCCAACCTGCTTCACGTTGGGTCTGCGGTACACCTTTAATTGCTTCTTCAATATTACTTGTTAAAATTGGTAAATTGAAAAAGGTTAAGGCAAGCGCACCAGAAATAATAGAAAAACCTAACCCAAATTGCACTACAAATACTAAATAACCAAATAAGCCAACAACTATCGATGGTAAAGAACTCAAAATTTCAATTGTAGTTCTAATTAATTGCGTTAGCCAATTATTGACTGCGTACTCGGCAAGGTAAATCGCTGCCCCCAGTGCAATTGGTAGCGAAATAATTAAAGTTAATAGTAGCAAATAAAGTGAATTAAACAGTTGATCTCTAATTCCTCCCCCAGCTTCAAAAGAAGAAGAACTGGAGGTTAAAAACTGCCAAGATAAGTGTGATATCCCTGAAAATATAATATTACCAATAATACCAATTAATAACAAAATTACGATGGCAACTAAAAAATAAATTACTCCGGTAGCAATTTGATTATTTCTTTTTGAATTCATAATAACACTAGCCCTTCTTTCCAATTAAGTGTACTAAGAAATTGAAAAATAAAGACATCACTAATAACAACAAAGCTAGTGACCATAATGCATTATTAGGTAAAGTTCCCATTACTGTGTTACCCATTTGACTGGTTAATTGACTAGTTAAAGTAGCTGCTGGGCTAACCAAATTAAACGGCATCAATACAGCATTCCCAATTGCCATTTGTACAGCTAGTGCTTCGCCAAAAGCCCGAGCCATTCCAAATATAATTGCCGTCATTATTCTACTTCTTGCCGCCCGTAAGACAACATGATAAATAGTTTGCCATTTAGTTGCTCCTAAAGCTGCTGATGATTTACGTAGCTCTTTGGGCACCGCTTTAAAAGCGTCAACGGTAAGTGAAGTAATCGTTGGCAAAACCATAACAAATAAAACTAAAGTTGCAGTTAAAATGCCAAAACCAGTACCACCAAAAATTGTTCTAATCAACGGTACTACCACCGTTAACCCTAAAAAGCCATAAACAACAGATGGAATACCAACTAACAGTTCAATCACAGATTGCAATAAATTTGCCCGCTTATGAGAAACATATTCTGTCATAAATAGTGCTACAGCCACTGAAAACGGGGTGGCAATTAAAGCTGCTAAAAGTGTTACTGCAAAAGAAGTAACAATCATCGCGGCTGCCCCGACATGATCTTTTCCTGCACTAGGATTCCAATCAGATGAAAATAAAAATTTGAATATATTAACTTTATCATTGAAAAAAGTAGCTAAGCCATGACTACCAACAAAGCCAATAATAGCAATAATTAAAATTACAATTAAAATAATTGCTAAAAAGGTCAACCCTTTTCCCCAGCGTTCTTGTCGAGTTTCTTTTGATGGCTTAGTCAGTCGTGCTACATCAATATTTCTGGGATCGATTCCCTTAAATTTAACATGTGGAACCTTTTGCGCCGAGATTGCTTTTTCAACAACCTTTTGCAAATCCTGTTCTTTTTTTACCATAGTTAATTCCTTATCTTTGAAACTTTATTTTGACTGTCACGAACAACTTTCATTTCATTTATACTTAAATAACCAATTTTTGGTACTACTTCTTTTTGTACCTTTGGGCTCAATACGTAATCAATGAAGGCCGCTGTTGCCTTATTAGGCTTGCCCTTAGTATACATATGTTCATATGACCACAATGGCCACTTATTGGAAGGAATATTCTTATTATCAGGCACAACATGATTAATACTTATCTTTTGAATATTTTGATCATTAGCGTAAGGAAAGGAAATATAAGAAATTGTTCCTGGGGTAGAATTAACAATTTTTTTAACACTGCCATTGGAATCTTGTTCTTGTGAATTGACTGCATCTTTACCATTAAGTATTAGATCCTCAAAAGTTGACCTTGTCCCACTACCACGCGAGCGGTTAATTACAATGATTGGTAAATTTTTTCCGCCAACCTCATGCCAATTTTTTATTTTACCAGTAAAGATATCAGCTAATTGTTTTTTTGACAAATTCTTAATGCCCACAGCTTTATTAGCAATTGGAACTATCCCCACTATTGCTACAGGATAATCCTTTAATTTTTGGGCATCGATTCCCTTTTGTGTCTCAGCAAAAACATCTGAAGTACCCACTTCAACTGCTCCTGCTTGAACCTGGCTCAAGCCAGTACCTGAACCGCCACCTTGTACAACAATATTACTATTAAGGTGAGCCAGATGATAATCATTACCTGCTTGCTCGATGAGCGGTTGCAGGGCACTAGAACCAACTATAGTGATTTTTTGACCGTTTTTGCTGCAACCAACTAAAAAAAGCGGCACTAACAAACAGCAGGCCAGCAGTTGGACAAAATTACTTTTTCGCATTATAAATTCCTCAATTAAATATTTTAATTTCAATTTTAGTTTATCAAAACTTGAACAATCAACCAATCATAATTACTTAAAATTAAGTAAAAAAAGACAACTTGCTAAGCGGCAAAGTTGTCTTTATTATTTATTCAAATTAATCCAAATTTAGTGGATCCAATTTAATTCCAGGGCCAAAAGTTGCAGCAACTGCTACACTCTTAACATATTGACCTTTGGCAGCTGATGGACGCGCACGCAAAATAACGTCACGCAAAGCATCAAAGTTTTCAATCAATTGTTCATCAGTAAATGAAACTTTACCAATTGCAGCATGAATCGAAGCTTGACGGTCAACACGATATTCTACTTGACCAGCCTTAACATTCTTAACTGCTTTTTCAACATCCATTGTTACAGTTCCGGTCTTAGGGTTAGGCATTAATCCTTTAGGTCCTAAAACTCTACCTAAGCGACCTACTTTGGCCATCATAGTTGGGGTAGCAACAACAACATCAAAATCTAAGTAACCGTTTTGTACTTTTTCTACCAAGTCATCAGAGCCAACTTCATCAGCTCCAGCTGCTTTAGCTTGCTCAGCTTGAGCACCTTCAGCAAAAACAATCACTTTTTGCGTTTTACCGGTACCATTAGGCAAAACAATTGAACCACGAATCTGTTGATCTGCTTGTTTAGGATCGACACTTAAATTGTATGAAACTTCAACTGAAGCATCAAAGCCTGCATATGAAGTTTCTTTAACTAGCTTCATTGCTTCAGCGACCGAATACAATTTCTTTGAATCTACTTTTTTAGCAGCTTCTAAATATTTTTTACCATGCTTTGGCATGTGATTTCCTCCTTAATATGTGGTCAAGCAAGCCTAAGGCTCTCCCACCTAAATTGTTATAAATAACAGGATTAGTCTTCGACTTCGATACCCATACTTCTAGCAGTACCTTCAATCATCCGCATAGCAGCTTCGATATCAGCAGCATTAAGGTCCTTCATCTTAGTTTCAGCGATTTCCTTAACTTGATCTTTAGTAACCTTACCAACCTTCTTGGTGTTAGGTTCGCCAGATGCCTTATCAATTTTAGCTGCTTGCTTCAAAAGTACTGGAGCAGGTGGAGTCTTAGTCACGAATTCAAATGAACGATCTTCGTAAACTGTGATGACTACAGGGATAATCATGCCTTTTTGATCAGCAGTTCTAGCATTGAAGTCTTTGGTAAAGCCAACAATGTTAATTCCAGCTTGACCTAAAGCAGGACCAACTGGAGGAGCAGGTGTTGCAGCACCAGCTGGTATTTGTAATTTGACAACGTTAATAACTTTTTTTGCCACGGTCAAAACCTCCTTGATTCCGTGTGCGGTTAAAATGGAAGAGCATCTACTCTTCCTCCCACAATAATAAAACTACGTTAATAGCGTAACATCGTTTAAGTTGATTTGCAATAATTGAGATAATTTTAACTGATTTTCTTTACCTGATCATAATCTAATTCAGTTGTAGTTGCCCGGCCAAACATATCAACCGAAACAAAAAGTTTGTACTTATCCGGTTGAATTTCTGTAATTTTACCTTCAACTCCATTAAAAGCTCCATCAATAATGGTAACTGTTTCACCAACTTCAAAATCAATTTGCGGACGCTTGGCTGGTTCACCCTGTTGCCGCAACAGACGATTTACTTCTTCATCAAGTAATGGTGATGGCTTAGATCCCCCACCATGAGAACCAACAAAACCAGTGACATTAGGGGTATTTCGTACAACAAACCAACTTTCATCTGTCATAACCATTTCCACTAATACATAGCCTGGAAAGATTTTTTCTTCAACTTCTTTTTTCTTATCATTAACTTTTTCAATTTTCTCTTGTTCAGGAACCATTACCCGAAAAATATAATCCTGCATCCCCATGCTTTGTGCCCGTGAAAGCAAGTCAGATTTAACTTTGTCTTCATATCCAGAATACGTATGCAGAACGTACCATTGTTTTTTAGTTGTTTCAACCATTATTAAAATTCTCCTTTTATTTTTGGCAAAGAAAAAAACCTCTGCACTAGAGGTTTCTTTAATTATATGCATTATAACACGATTAGCAAATCTATGCCATTACATCACTATTTGTGTCAAACTGCTAAACAATAAGTCTAACAAACCTAAATAAGTGGCAAACAAAATTGAAGTAACAATCACAGTTCCCGTATCGTGACGATTCTGCTTGGCAGATGGCCAAGTAACCAGTTTCATTTCTTCAACAACACTTTTAAAAAACTTAATCACTACTTCTTACCTCGTTTCTTTATGTAAAGTCATTTTACTGCAATGCTTACAAAATTTATTCAATTCAAGTCGCTGAGTGCGATTTTTACTTGCCGTGATTGAGTAATTACGCGAGCCACAACGGCTACAAGCTAAAGCTGCTTTTTTCACTGCCATAATCTCACTTCCAAACTATTGTATTTTAGCAAACATTTTTTTCTTAAGCAATTAATTTAATACTTCTACGCCATTTAGCTATTTTAACCTAAAACAGAGTCTAAGTACTAATTATTAGCAAATTAATTAATTAAAAATCTACTTTTTAAGATTTTCAGTTAAGAATAATTTTATTTTGTCATCACCAACATTTAAAAAATAAAGCATGTCTTCCTCGGCCTTGATAGCATCTCTGCCATCTTTTTCCAGCAAATAATCCCAGAGAACATCTCTAACGGAAAGTTCCAAGTCGCTCCAATCAAATACTTCTTTCATTGGTTGGTTTAATAAAGTTGATTTGCTTAACTCCTCTGTCATCTTACATACCTTTCCACATATTTTCTAAGGATTCATTATACATCTTTTTATTTAGTAGTCACTATTACAATAAATGGTAACGCATCTTTTGCGCCAAACGAGACTTAGCTCTTATAAGAGATTTTTTTTCAATCTTTAAATTGGCCAATACTTCTTCTTGCGGCACAATTCCTAAAACAACTAACAAAGCTAGCCCTTCTAAATCTGATAAATGATCAATTATCTCGGCTAATTGATCATTTAAAGGAACTTCACTTGGACTAACTTGATTTACCTGTAAAGGACGCAGCCCACTGGCAACTGCCTTTTCAATCGAGATCGACTGGGTAAGAGCACGTCGACGATAGGCATTTTCATAACGAACTAATGTTTTAGCATGATTAGTCAATCTGGTCTTATAATAACTGGCAAATTTACCTTTGCCATCGACGTAGCTAATCGCTGATTGATAACAAATAAAAAGTGCATCTTGTTCCCAATCCTGTTTGTCATAGCAGCGCAAGTAATATTTGTTAATAATGCTATTAACAAGTGGGTGATACCGAATATACAATTTTTTCAGGGCATCTTCTTTGCCATTCTTAACTTGGTTAATTAAAGTAGCTTCTTCGGCTAGATTATCCGTAAACTTCTGCATTTTCTTATCTCCTTAATTTTTAATTTTTGAATGCAGAATACGTAGTTTTTAAAAAGATAAATAGCGAACTTTAGTTTATTGTTCTCATTATTTTTCAAAAGCTTTTTTACTAGCCACAACCATTTTCCCATGTGAAATATTAGCTGAGTTTTACTTTACAAAGTTCTAAAATTAATTACCCGTATTGTCCTTGTATATTCTTTGACCTTTTAAATAAAAAACTCCTAGCTGTCAGTTTTTAATCTGCCAGTTAGGAGTTTTTTCATTACAACATTATTGTAAGGGATTCCGACTATTAAGCATTTGATAAAGCAAGACACCAGTAGCAACACTTGCGTTTAATGATTGAACTTGCCCAACCATTGGCAAAGTTAACATTTGATCCATTTGTTCCTTAAGTAAGCGTGAAATGCCCTTACCTTCATTGCCAATAACTAAAACAGTTCTACCATTACTATTCCATTTACGATAATCTGTCCCCGTCATATCCGTACCAAATAACCAATAACCTCTTTTTTTAAGCATTTGACTAGTTTGAACTAAATTATTTACTCTAGCTACGGGTACGTGATCAATGGCCCCAGTTGAAGTTTTAGCAACTACAGATGTTAACCCAGTAGCATGACGTTTAGGAATGATAACTGCATCAACCCCCGTTGCATCAGCTGTCCGCAATATTGAGCCCAAATTATGGGGGTCTTCAATTGAGTCCAACATTAATAAAAATGGCTCACGTTCTTGACGTTCAAATTGATCCAATAATTCATCCAAAGCAGCATATTCAAAGCTAGCAATCGTCAAAACTAACCCCTGATGATTAGCTCCTGCTACTAAACGATCCAATTTACTTTTTGGAACAAGCTGCACAATTATTTTCTTTTTCTTAGCTAAAGTGTATACCTCATTAGTTAAACTTGCTTGTAGATTTTCTTGCAAGAAAATCTTATTAATTCGATCAGCATTTTGCGTCTTTAAAAAATCTAATCCTGCATGCTTGCCAAAAACAAAATCTTTTTCATTCGAATTCATAATTATCAATACCACCATTCTCTACGGTTTCTATACACCATTTTGTTAATTCATGAATACGTTCGTTTTTATCTAATAATTTCAAATAACCCCAAACTGCCTCAAAACCAGTAGAGAGCTGATACGTAGCTAAACTTGTGTTTTTAGCTTTAGTATGTGCTTTAGCATTGCGTCCTCTTTTAAAAGTAGCAATTTCAGCTTGAGTAAGCAAATTATCATTTTGTAATTTAGTAATTAAGGCTGCTTGTGCTTTAGCTGACACATAATAAGTTGCTTGGCGCTGTAAAACCTGTGGTTTAACAATTTGACATTTAATTAAATGTTCACGAATAGCAATTTCATAAACAGCATCCCCCAAATAAGCTAGAGTCTGGCCATTAAGCGTATCCGGATTTATTTTTTGCTCAATTAAATTTTTCTTAATCACGTCTCCACCTTGTTCCTTGCGGAGTATCTTCTACAGTTATCCCCATTGCTTTCAACTTATCCCGCAACTCATCACTTTTTGCCCATTCTTGATTTTTTCGTGCTTGTTCTCGTTGTGCAACTAACCGAACTATTTCATCATCATCCTGTTTTTGGACTGTGGTAAGCAATTTTTTAGTACTAATACCAAAAATTCCTAACCAATCAGTCAACAATTTTTGCGCATACTTTAAGGCTTCTTTATCTACTTTTGCCAAACTAAGATTAGCATTAAGTATTGGCAACAAATCGTAAATTGCTGCTAAAGCATTTTGAACATTTAAATCATCATCCATTGCCTTAATAAAGTTACGCTCTGTCTGAGCAATAGCTGCTTGAACTGCAGGCGACTTGTCACTTATCGAACTGTCATTTAGCCGATATGCCAGATTTACTAACGTATTTTTAAATTTTTGCAAAATATTCTTTGCTTGTTCAAGATTTTCAGTTGAATAATTAATTGGTCGCCGATAGTGAACACTTGCCATAAAAAAGCGCAATACCTGGGGATCAGTTGTTTTCAACAAATCGTGTACGGTTACAAAATTATGTAACGACTTAGACATCTTAGCTTGATCAGCTCCAACTGTTACAAAACCATTATGCATCCAATAATGCACAAACTTTTGGCCAGTAGCAGCTTCACTTTGCGCAATTTCATTTTCATGATGAGGAAATTCTAAATCTTGACCACCACCATGAATATCAATGGTATTACCCAGATATTTAGTCGACATTACTGAACATTCAATATGCCAGCCTGGCCTCCCTAAACTCCAAGGTGATGACCAAGCAATTTCATCAGCTTGCTTTTGTTTCTTCCAAAGAGCAAAGTCAAGTGGATCTTCTTTGCGCTTTTGTTCGGCCACATTAACGTGTTCAGAAGCACCTGCTTCAAGTTCAGTAATATTTTGGCTGCTTAAAGCACCATAATTAGCAAACTTACGGGTACGGTAATAAACGTCACCAGCAGATTCATAAGCGTAGCCTTTAGTAATTAATTGCTGAATAAATTTAATAATTGCCGTAATTTCATTTGTTGCACGGGGATTTAGCGTTGCTGGCTGGACATTAAGTGCGGCCGTATCTGCACGATATGCTTCAATATAGTGCTGAGCTAAAGCCGATACTGAGATTTTTTGCGCCCGTGCCTCATTAATCATTTTATCGTCGACATCGGTAAAATTAGAAACATGATTAACTCGGTAACCTTTATATTCAAAATAGCGGCGAATTGTGTCGAATGCAATCACGCTGCGCGCGTTACCAATATGAATATAGTTGTACACTGTTGGTCCACAAACATACATCGAAATCTCACCAGGCTTAATTGGGCGAAATTCTTCTTTAGTCTTAGTTAAAGTATTGTAAATTTTCACAGCGGCTAACTTGCCTTTCTAAAAAATTTTCTTTTAACAAAAACACAATTAATTAATTGATTTTTACTAAAAGAAATAGCGTATCCCGCTTTTAAGGCGTAATACGCTGTTCCTTGCTTAATTACAAACCGTTTTCACTCATTTGTTTCAAGGTTAAATCAAGGTGTTTTAATACCCGTTCTTTGCCCAAAAGCTCCATTGCTTCACCAATACCTGGTCCAACCATTGACCTAGTTGTAGCAATTCGAATAGGCATAAACAGTCTCCTACCTTTAATACCTGTTTGGGCACGCGTTGCTTGAACTGCCTGCATAATTTGAGTGGCCGTAAACCGCGATAATGATGTCAGTTGTCGCTTGAATTCTTCAATTACTGGTCTAGCTTCATCCTTACGGATTTCGTCAATTTCTTCATCACTCAAGTCTTTAGGGGCGGCAAAGAAAATCTTAGTTAAATCAACAATCTGTTTAGTATATGACATTTGCACAGAATAGATATTCACTAATTGACGCACCCATTCCATTTTTTCTGGACTAGGATCTAGTTCAATTAACCCTGCTTCTTGTAAATTGTTAAGAGCTAAGTCAAGTAAAACATCTCGATCGGCCTGTTTAATATATTGGTTATTAATCCATTCCAATTTCTTTTGATCAAAGGCAGCCGGTGATTTAGATAGCCGGGCGGGATCAAACTGCTTAATTAATTCCCGTTGTGAGTAAATTTCACTTTCACCAACTGGTGACCATCCCAAAAGCGTAATAAAATTAAACATGGCATCTGGTAAATAACCCAGGTCACGGTATTGTTCAATAAACTGAAGTACTGATTCGTCACGTTTAGACAGCTTTTTACCAGTTTCTGGATTATTAATCAACGTCATATGCCCAAACTGCGGTGGTTCCCAGCCTAATGCTTCATATACGACTAATTGTTTTGGAGTATTTGAAATATGGTCATCGCCGCGCAAAACATGCGTAATTTCCATTAAATGATCATCTATGGCGACTGCAAAGTTATACGTTGGCATGCCATCGCGCTTTTGAATAATAAAATCGCCACCGATAGTATCAGATTCAAAACTCAAATGGCCTTTAACGATATCATCCCAAGCATATGTTCTCATTTCTGGAATATGAATTCGGACTACTGGAATTAAACCCTTGGCCCTGGCTTCTTCTTGGCTAGCCGCAATTTCAGTTGCAGTCATTCCTTCATATTCATAAGTATAGTGCGGAGCAATTCCCATTGCCCGTTGCTCTTCACGTTGTTCTTCAAGTTCTTCTTGTGTCTTGTATGAATAGTACGCTTTACCTTCATCAAGTAGTTGTTGAATATACTGATTGTATATGTCTTTACGTTCAGACTGCCGATATGGCCCAAAATTACCGCCCTTATCAGGTCCTTCGTCCCAATCAATTCCTAACCAATGCAGGTTTTCCATTTGCGATTGGGAACCGCCTTTAACGTTACGTTTAGTGTCTGTATCTTCGATTCTTAAAACAAACGTTCCTTTGTTATGCCGTGCAAATAAATAATTAAATAGCGCGGTTCTTGCATTTCCTATATGTAAGTGTCCCGTTGGACTCGGGGCATACCTTACCCTTATTTTTTGTTTTGCCAAAATTTATGCCTCTTTCAAATAGTTAATTAAACAATTTTAGTTTACCCGTAATATGACAAAAGTTCAATCTTTCCTATTCTAATACCAACTTTAAAACTTGTAAAATACTAGCTACAGGAATCACATCAATTCCTAATTCTTGCAAACTACTACGCATATTATGCTTAGGAATAAAAATTCTTTTAAAACCAGTTTTAGCTGCTTCTTTAATTCGCGCATCAATTTGATTAACACGCCGCACTTCACCCGTTAGACCTACTTCACCTACAAAGCAATCAGTTGGAGAAATTTCTTGATTTTTATAACTAGAAGCAATCGCCATAATAATTGCTAAATCGACAGCTGGTTCATTTAAACGAATCCCACCTGTTGCAGTTAAATAAACATCTTGATTTTGGAGCATTAAATTACCCCTTTTTTCTAAAACTGCTAACAATAATGCTGCCCGATTAAAATCTAATCCTGAAGTTGTCCTTTTTGCATAGCCAAAAGCAGTCGGAGTAACTAAAACTTGAATTTCAGCTAGTAGCGGTCGCGTCCCTTCTAAAGAAACTACAATTGCCGATCCGGTCGATTGCGGCAACCGCTCATCTAAAAAGATTGCTGATGGATTGGTTACTTCTTTAAGACCTTTGTGAGCCATTTCAAACATGCCAATTTCATTAGCAGCTCCAAAGCGATTTTTAACTGAATGCAGGATTCGATAAGCGTGATGCTCATCGCCTTCAAAATATAACACGGTATCTACCATATGCTCCAGGATTTTGGGACCAGCAATTGTTCCTTCTTTAGTTACATGCCCAATCACAAAAACTGTAATTGCATCTATTTTTGCAATTTTCATCAGTTCACTAGTGACTTCTCGTACCTGTGAAGCCGAACCAGTCATTGAATCAAGACTAGGTTCATTCATTGTTTGAATTGAATCAATAACAACAAAGTCAGGCTGAATAGTATCAATTTGCTGGCGAATCTCTTCCATATCTGTTTCAGGATAAAGTAGCATATTATCAGCCTCTAGTCCCAAACGTTCTGCCCGCAACTTGATTTGGTTAGCAGATTCTTCTCCTGAAACATAAAGCACTTTATGCTGTTGCGCTAATTCACTCATAATCTGTAACATTAAGGTTGACTTACCAATACCTGGATCTCCCCCAATTAAAACTAGCGAGCCCGGAACAATACCACCACCTAAAACACGGTTTAATTCAGCCATACTAGTCTGAATTCGTTCTTCTTTTTCTGCCTTAACCTGTGCCATCTTAACAGGTTCACTGCCACCAGTTTGTTTAATTAACCGACTGGGACTACCTTTACTAGAACAAGTTGGACTTGTTTCAGTTTCTTTTTCGAACTGATTCCAAGCACCACAATTAGGGCAGCGTCCCAAATAACTCGCTGAAATATAGCCACAAGAATGACATTTGTATTTGGTTTTTACTCTAGCCATTAATCCTCCTTTAAATTGGTCGATCCAAAGCCTGATTGTCTCTGGCGTTCAACTGGTAAATCATCATCAGTTTTATAATATTTAATAAAAATGCCCTGACCAATTCGTTGTCCTTTTTTAATTTTAATTGGTCTAACACCATAATTGAGTACCTGAATAAAAATTTCACCTTCATTTGTTTTATTATTATAATAATCTGCATCAATCACTCCAATACCATTAGGTAGACTTAAGCTGCGCTTAAAAGTATTCGATGAGCGGTTGGCCAAAATTAGTACTTCGTCTTTAGGCATATATGCCTTAATGCCAGTAGGGATAAGCAATGGCTTCAAAATACTATCAGCTAAAGCATAATCCGGTTCATACAATTGATGACCATTACGCAGCAAACGAAAAATTCGCACAAAATTAAGTCGCCAGATACTAGGAATCTCGATATCAACAGCTGCTTCTAAATCATAACCCGCGCTGGCAATGGTCTGGCGTCTAGGTAAAGTAATATTTTTATCTTGATATTTAGATACAATTTCAAAGCCCCGTAGTTTCGTCATTTTGTCTCCTCTAAATTAATAAGCTCTATTTTACAATAGATTAGCTATTTTACTTAAAATATTCTACTATTATATATGTAAAAGCTCTTAAAAATGCTTGTTCAATTAAGTTATTTATAAACTTTGCAGGTATTAGCAACTTTTGTAAAACAGAGAATGGTCAAATTATTAATACTGAAAGGAATACGATGTTCAATTTAAATAATTCCCACCAATTTTGTAAAGTTTATGATGATGACGATATTCTTGTCTGTCACTGGGTCATGGATAAAGTATCTCGGTCAGATAGAGACGTTTGGATTATGGAGCACTTCTTTTTTAATCCAGTAGCAGAACAAGCTTTTTTTATTAATGAAATGCATAATATTTTTGAAATTGCTACCACAACTGCCACAGCTGTTTGGCCACTTGACCCACAAGTAATTGCTTATTTTAAGCAGCACCCTAAATTTGCCAAAATTTGGTACCATAAGCCTGATAGTATATAATCAAGCCAGCTTTCTATAATAGACTACTTAAGCTGATTAAGCTAAAATAGAAGTAATATTTTAAGGAGGAATAATATTTATGACAAAAGAAATTACCAATGATAATATTGCCAACTATACAGCTGATTTAGCTAAGCATGCCGGTATCAACATTGCTAGCCGAGCTGCCCAACAAAATGGTATCTATAAGGCTAGTCAAAATTTACAATCTAAAATCGACTTAGACCCAACTTTTTCAATTGAAATTGACACGGGAAAACCATCTGACCAAAAGCAATCAGGTCGCTGCTGGATGTTCTCAGCTTTAAATACGATGCGTCATCCCCTACAAAAGGAATACAAAGTTAAAGACTTCGAATTATCCCAAAACTATACTAACTTTTGGGACAAATTTGAAAAATCAAACTGGTTCTTTGAAAATGTGATTGCCAGTGCTAAGCAACCATTGGGTGATCGCAAAGTTAGCTTTTTATTTGCTACCCCACAACAAGATGGTGGTCAATGGGATATGCTATGCGGTTTAATTGAAAAATATGGTATCGTACCAAAATCAGTTTATCCAGAAACAGCCAATGCTACCAATTCAAGTGCTTTAAATGACACCTTGAATACGCTCTTACGCAAAGATGGACTAGTTTTGCGCACTATGATTAATGAAGGTAAGTCAGAAGATGAAGTTGAGGCACGTAAGAATGAATTCTTAAACGATGTCTTCCGTGTTCTGGTAGTTTCATTAGGAATGCCACCAAAGAAATTTGACTTTGAATACAAAGATGATGAAGGTAATTACCACCGCGAAGCTGGAATTACTCCAAAAGAGTTCTTCGCTAAGTATGTTGGTATGAATCTTGAGGATCATGTCTCAATTATCAATTCGCCAACTGCTGACAAACCTTATCATAAAGTCTTCTCAGTTGAGTACTTAGGTAACGTGGTTGGTGGTCGTCAAGTACGTCACTTAAACTTAGAAATTGCTGAAATGAAAGATTTAATCATTAAGCAATTGCAGGCGGGCGAAGTTGTTTGGTTTGGTTCCAATGTTGGTAAGGATTCAGAAAGACAACTTGGCTTACTCGATACTAATATTTACAAGCGCGATGAATTATTTGACATTGATTTATCCATGTCAAAAGCTGATAAACTTGATTCTGGTGAAAGCATGATGGATCACGCAATGGTTATTACGGGCGTTGATCTTGTTGAAGGCAAGCCAACTAAATGGAAGATTGAAAACTCTTGGGGTGAAAAACCCGGCTTTAAAGGTTATTTTGTGATGAGCGATGCTTGGTTTGATGCTTTTGTTTACCAAGCTGTTATTAATAAGAAATTCTTGTCAGATGACTTGAAAGCTGAATTTGCCGATGGTGCTAAAGACCCTATTCAACTCCTACCATGGGATCCAATGGGTGCTTTAGCTTTTAAATAAAAACTTTAAAGTAATTTAAAATATAAAAAGACTAACTTCTGCAAATATTTGAAGTTAGTCTTTTTATATTACCTATAATTCTAATTAGATAGGTAACTAATTATAAATGGTAAGTACTTGCCGCCTAGTCAAATTCACAATTGACAATATTTGTATATAGTTTAACAACATAAGTAAGCGCTATTTTAGAATATTATAATTATGACCTAGTTATTAAAAATCAAAGGAAGCTATAATGTACCATACAGTTTACCAGCAACAAAATTATCTTAATCGAGCTTTTCTAAAAAATTATTTTCTATCTGGAATTGTCTCTTTGATACTTGCTTTATCATCACTGTCTTTTTTAAAGGCAAGTGATTATTCAGCTTTAAGCCTAATTAACTTTATTTTCTTACGATATAATATTTTTTTTGGTTTAATTCCGACATTTATCCTTGTGCTCTTATCCACTTTAAAAATACGCCTAGGCGATACTTTACGATGTCAGACTAGAAATATTTTATTAGCACAAATAGTCTATCGTATTATCTTCAATTCGATAATCATTACAGCAACTTGGTTTTTAGCAATTATGATCGTTATTTTCTTAAGTGGCTATTTCCCTATTTTTCTAAAAATTTGGGCTGAATTGTTACTTCGAATAGTTTATTTTGAAATTGTAATACTAGTCTTTGGCTTTATCAGCGCAATCTTTTTTTATTTAACTGAAAATAAAATTTTGACATTTTTACTAGTATTTGCCATCAACTGCCTAAGTTTTATTTTAAATATAAATCATCAGGCATCATTATTCTATGATTTTTTAGCACTCGACTTTGGTTCAATCATCTTTTCTAGAAGCTTAATTTTATTAGGTTTACTATTTTTAACCGATGCTATTTTAAATCTGATTATCGTAAAGAAGGATTTTTTATGAAGCAATTATTTTGGGATCAATTACTATACTTGTGGCAAATAATTAAACAAAGATTATTATTCTGGTTAATTTTAATCAGTTTAGCAATTGTTTTGTCCAATATTCCTTTTAGTACCAATCCTCATTATTCTGTTTTTACATCCTTTTTTGCTGGAGTAGATTTTATAACAATACATTTACCGATTAACTGGTTTATTTATTTTATAATTCCTATGTTAATTATGCTAAACAGTTTTCGCCAGCTATGGCATGTAAGAGTAATTCAATTAAGAGGTTTGCAATATTCCGCTAGAACTTACGCCAAGATCAATATCGAGCTCTTGGGATTAATTTCTCTCGTTTATGTCTTAATAACTGAAAGCATTCAAACTTTATGCACGCTTTTATTACAGTTACCAATGCTTCGAATTAATTATTTATCTGGAGTAGAAACTCTAGGATTAAATTGCCTAGTTAATTGGCTAGGAATTTTATGGTTATTGCTACTTCAAGCAATTATTAATCATTTTAACGCACCACTTGGCATAATTATTCCTATTACTTTATTAATTGCTACAGTTTACACTTTATGGAAAAATAACCCTTTAAATAGCTTAATGCTATTAAGAATTAATCAAAACAACATCATTTCACTAGTTATCACTACAATCATTACAGCATTCATTTATTTATTGGTTGAGCGCCATACTAATTTTGAATAAAGGAGAAATCAAATGAGTTTTATTGAATTGAAACAAGTAGGGAAAGTCGTTAAAAAAAGAGCACTTTTACATGATATTAATGCCTGCATTGAACAAAATAGTATTACTACATTAGAAGGAATCAATGGTTCAGGTAAAACACTAATTTTAAAAGCTATTTTAGGGCTAATTAAAGTTACTGGTAGTATCACGGTTAATGGTAAATTGGTTAAACCAGAAGAGCCCTATCCTGTCAAAGCAGGTATCTTAATTGAAAATCCAAGTTTGATTGAAGAATTCACTGCTTATCAAAACTTACTCCTTTTAGCTAAATTAGATTCAAATATTCAAATCGAAGAAATCAACTATCTGCTTGACTATTTTGATTTATCAAGGTTTCCTAAGCAAAAAGTTAAAAAATTTTCTTTAGGAATGAAACAAAAATTAGGAATCGCTCAGGCCCTTTTAGGAAAATACCCCTTAATTGTATTAGATGAGCCAACTAATGCCTTGGATCAAGAAAGCATTGCTAAATTAGTTAAGCTGATTCATAAATACCAACATGATGGACTAACGTTTCTCATTGCTACTCATGACTCTAACTTTGTTGAACAAGTAGCAACTAAAGAATTATCTGTGCAAGAAGGGACCATTAATTATGAAAAATAAAAAAATACTATGGTCAATATTTTTGGCAATTTTTGCCTTAATAATCGCCGGCTATTTACGCTATCAGCAAGTAAATAGTAATCTTACGCAATCTGGGGTAACAGAAGAAAAATTTTTTCAACAAAAAAAGGTAGTTCATGCCTATCATGTTAACTTCATTATTCACCAAATAAAATTAATTAAGTCTAAAAATGAAGTAAGCGCGCGAGTTCAACTCTCACTTCATCAAACCGGTACTCCGAATTATGGTATGAAAAAGAATTATGCTAATTACATTGAAAATTTTTATTTAAATAATCCATATGGCCTTAGTAACCCAGTTGATACGTGCTACGACAGAAATAACCATCTTGTAGGACCATATCCAGCAATTGTTCATGCTAAGCAGCCAGTTACACTACATTTTTCAATTCCACGTAATTCCTATGATAAACGCACTAAAAAGCTGCGAATTAGCTTTTTAGTGCCTACAAAAAAGCATTATGTCAAATATTCGTTACTTTTAGAATAAAAAGGAGAAAAAATGAACGTTTTATGGTCACGCTTAGCTAAACGCTGGCTAATCTTAGCTATTATCATTGCTTTAATAATTAGTTTTTTACAATTTGTCACCTTAACAAAAATTCCAATCGAAGATTCACCTTATACACGCTGGCTTTCAATTGATTCTTTTAATTTTGCTCCAATTGTCTTCTTTATCTTATTACCAATTTTTAGTAGCCTACCAGCCAGCATTATGCTTAAAGAAGACTATGACAGCGGCTTACTATATAAATGGAAACTACAAAAATCGGTTAAACAGGTTCTATTCGACTATATAAAAATTGCCTTTATTACTGGTTTCATTGTAACTGCACTCGCTTTATCTGCTAATTTATTTAGTTGGTTTATGATTTTACCAAATATCAAGCCTGATAATCTATTAAATAAAAATATTTTAGTAATCAACTTTAATACATTATTTGTTTCCCTTTACTATACTCATCCATTTATACATGCAATTCTTTCAATCATTTTTGCAGCTTTTTGGAGTGGCTTATTTGCGGTTTTTGTCACAGTCACATCCCTGTGGGTTAAAAATAAATTTGCAGCTGCTTGTTCTGGTTTAGTATTACAAATAGTCTTATTACTCTTTAATAATCTTTTCAAATTACCTAACCTAGTTAGCTATGCCCCAGCGGACTTTTTACATGAAACCGCCCCTACAACCAATATTAGTTTACCAGTAACCATGATAGTCACTTTGCTACTAATGATTTATTGTGGTGTAATGTTTTATATTGATCAAAAAAAATTAATTAACATTTAAACTAGTAATTTTACTACATTTATTTTAAGCTTTCTGTTTAAGTACTGCTAATGGAAAATTCTATTAACAGTTTTTTTGTGGCCAAAATCAACTTAATTGAAACTAAAAAGACCTGATGCCGATTAAATATCGGATCAGATCCTAATTCTTTATCAGCAATGACCTACTTGCGTCGTAATTTTACCAAATATGCAATAGTCGGTCTGGTTGCAATTTACTTAAATTGAATTGATGAACATGCTGTGGCTTACTTGACGGGAAAGGTGCAACGAAGTCAGCTAAATTTACTAAACCAGTTGAATAAGTCCAAACACCTTTGACCTTTTTAATTGGATCTAGCAGTTCATTTCTAATTGGATAAGCAGAAATTAAAAAGTGCTTATGATGAAACTTAAATACAAAATAGGGTAAACGAAATTGATTAATAATTTCATCTTTTGTTTTACCAATTGTTACCACGTTACGATATGTACCATACTTTGCAGTAAATTTATCATTAAATGAAAAATAAAAATTAGAAATATGTACATGGGGAAAGTCTGCTTCAGCCATCTGATCAGGAATGGCAACTACATGGGCAAAATGATCCAAATTACTTTCCCTTTGTGACAAAACTTTAGCCATTTGATTAGGATTGATTACATGCGCCCATTCT
Organism: Lactobacillus sp. ESL0233; assembly: GCF_003692995.1. Taxonomy (NCBI): domain Bacteria; kingdom Bacillati; phylum Bacillota; class Bacilli; order Lactobacillales; family Lactobacillaceae; genus Lactobacillus; species Lactobacillus sp. ESL0233. The sequence goes on from NZ_REHH01000008.1 coordinate 54,561, forward strand.
GGTAAGTCAAAATTATCTTGATAAGATAAATACATTTCCCGCACAACCTCAGGCTTAACCCAATCATATTGCCGACGAATTTCATTACGATTAAGTAAATTTTGCAAATTCTTGTGATACATTAAATCAACCACAAATAATTCATAGCGATAGCGTTCAAGCCACGGCTGATAATGCTCAATAGTTTCAACAGAAATATGAGTACTATCAACAATAACGGTTTCGCCACGCTTCATTTTTTCTTCTACGAGGTAATCTACCACTTTTTCCGTTTGTTCATTTGCTGAGCGCGGAATAACTTGACGCAGGCAATCGGTATCTTCTTCATAATAATAGGTTAAATTAGCCAACAACAAGCGAATTTGGTCGCGGCTGATCGCATATGGCTGTAAATGATGGCGTGAAATGAAAGAAGATTTACCGGAGCCAGGTGCGCCTCGTAATAAAAATATTTTACGCATACCTTATACTCCAAACTAAGAATGTAAATTTATTTAGTATCGTAGTAAATTTTAACATAAATTTGGCTAATTCTTAATTATAAGTAAAAAGCAATTAAAAATTTAGTTTAAAATTTTTTTATCACAAATATGTAAGTAATCATCAAAAGTATAAATAATGGGTTCTGCATTAGCTACTTCAAGTTTTACGATCTCATTATCATCTATTTGTTCGATTTTTTTAATTAATGCTCGTAAACTAGAGCCATGAGCTACTACTAGTTGATCTTCACCTTTAAGCATTTTACTTACAATTGCTGTTTGATAGTACGGCAATAGACGTTGTTGCGTTTGGTAGAGGCTCTCAGCTTGCGGTAAACGTCTTATATCACAATTAATATAGCGCCGATCATAAAGTGTTTTTCCAGCAGGTGGAATTGAATAAAAACCTCGACGCCACTTCAAAACCTGCTTATCACCATAAATTTGTCGTGACAGGTCTTTGTTGACTCCACGTAAAATGCCATAATGTCGTTCATTTAGGCGCCATGTCTTAGTTAGCGGTAAATATAAAATATTGGCCGCTTCTGCGACAATATTGGCTGTTTCAATAGCTCGAACTAAAATAGAAGTATGAATATGAGTAGGATTGAAATCAGCAATTTCCTTAAGTAACTGACCTGCTGCTTTGGCCTGCTCTCTTCCTTTCGTAGTTAAGGCGACATCGTTCCATCCAGTATAAGTATTGGTAAAATTAGCAATGCTTTCTCCGTGACGCAATAGTACCAATTTCACCATTTTACTTCACCCAATGCATAATTAACAAAATAATGCCACTAATTGTAAAAATAAGCCCTAAAATCATAAAAGCATTATAACCTTTATTTTGCTTGTAGCGTTTTCTATTAAAAGCATAGGCCATATCATATAAGCCAACGATTAAAACAATAATTGCTGTAAAAAGATTAACTTGAAAATTCATTTTTTCTCCTATTCTTAATAATCATGATTAGTCTCAATCAGCCGATGATTCTTCCCCCGTTCACATTCAACTTGAAAGTTAATATGGTTGATACCCAAAGTTATCAGCTTTTGACTAATTACCTGTGTCAATTGTTCAAATTCTTCCACTGTCAATTCGGGAGCTACATTAACATGAGCATCTAACATAATATAGCGCTCACTATAACGCCAAACATGAACATGATGCATATTTTTAATTTCAGGAAAAGACAATACAATTTTATTTATTTCAGCTAAGTCAATATCTGGGTTAGATTCCATCAAAATATTAGCTGCCTGCTTGGTTAAGCTATAAGCCTCGTGTAAAACAAAGAGTGACACTAAGATAGTCATTACCGGATCAAGCCAACTGACATGCCAAAAATAAATACATATTGCACCAATTACCACTGCTACGCTTGAGAGCGCATCGCTTAGCATATGAATAAAAGTTGAACGAGCATTTAAATTATTTTGTTCAGCTTGATGCATGACTAACATTGAAATCACATTCGCCACTAGCCCAATTATCGCTATTACTAACATAATTGGCCCACTAATTTCATTAGGCTGCCAAAAACGCTCAATTGCTTCAATAAATAAGACAATACTAATAATAATTAAAATAATTCCGTTAGTGAATGCAGCTAAAGTTTCTGCACGCTCATAACCAAATGTCTTATACTGATTACTACGTCGTTTACTAATTAAATGAGCTATAAATGAAATGATAATTGCACCAACATCACTTAAGTTGTGAACTGCATCCGACAATAATGATAGCGAGCCAGAGATTATACCGCCTAAAAATTCACTAACCGTTATAATTACATTCAAAACAGTTACATAAATATATCTCTTAGTCCTATGATCATTCATTAACTTTACCTCTCAATAGCAAAAAGCCCTACTTTTAGTAGGGCTCTAAATATTTTCAGCATCAATATTGTAATCAATAATTTCAAACTTGCCATTATCAGCTAAAAGTGCCCGACTTATACTGCCATTGTTAGGAAAAATAATATCATGCTGACCATCACTTTGCTGCCAATACTTAATTGCTAAAGTTTTAATAAAATCACCATGGGAAACAATTAATACCCGTTGCTCATTTTTAGTCAATTCCTGTAAAACAGAAATTGCCCGTTCCATTCGTTTATCTAATTCCTGGCTATTTTCTGCTAAATGCCGTGAATCAGCTTTTTTCGTTGCTTGCCGGAATCTAGCAATTCCAACTTGATTAATAATACTCGTAATATCTTTTTCTGCTTTCAAACCAGCAGCTAATGCAACTTGTTGCCAAGTATTGTCAATATCGTCGCCTTCAAATGAGCCAAAGAAAACCTCACGAAATTCTGGTAATTTCTTTATTTTACCTATTTCAGAAACTTGATTAGCATCTTTTATTAAATGAACTGTGTCAATTGCTCGCTTAAGATCAGAAGAATACATATTGTCAAAATGAACTTGACTTAATGCATTAGCCGTTTTTTTCAAGTCGTCGATTCCTTTTATTGTTAAGGGCGAATCACTCCAGCCCTGAACTTTATTCAACTGGTTAAACATGGTCTCGCCATGACGCACTAAATAAATTTCCGTTGCCAACTTATATTCTCCTTTCAGCTATAGCATAACGTGGATTAAACTATAACATATATGCCTTATAAAATAAATAGCCTACCTGCAATAAGATTAGTGTTATAAATAATACTCTTAATTGAATGGCCTACAGTAAATTTTTTATTGGCAAATATATAGTAATCAAACTTAGATATCAAATTGAATGATTATCAACTCTATCGTTAATAAAATTTTTGTCATAATTCCTCTTACAAAATCCAAACAAATTATAGCATCATAGGTATTTTCCCTTCTTAATCACCATATCGATTATAATATACTTAATAAAGCAATTATAAGAAGGTAAGTTTAAGTGACAAAATTTGAAACGTTAATATTTATTCCAGAAGGTAGTTTACTTAATGAAAAAGTAGCTGAAAGAAATGCTCTAAGTCAAACGCTAAAATCGATGCAGCAATTTGGTCCAAGTGAACGTTTAAAATATACCAAATTACAAGAAAAAACCAAACTGCTAGGATTAAACAAGCGAATTTCATTAATCTTAAATACGTTTAATCTTCAGCCAGAAATTTTTTCTATAAATTTACAAAAACAGCATCAATTAGTCAAAGGAACTATTTCGTTTTTAGATGCAGTTGTTGACCAGATTAATTTAATCATGTTGGCTAAAGAGTCAAAACAGATTATCATTCCTCGCTTAGAGCAAAGCGCACTGCTAACTTATTTTTCTGCCACCTATTTTGCTGATGATTTTACCCAAGAATTGCCTGCTAAATCAGTTTTAGCGCAAGTTGTCCGCCAAGAGCAATTAGACCCTGATACATGTTTAGTCATTGGAACGGATTTAGCTGATGAAATTCAAGGAGCCGTAAACACAAATTTGCAATCACTATGGCTTGCACCCAAAAAAAGCAAATTACCAATTAGTCCGCACCCAACATTACATTTAAATAAGTTAAGTGACTTATTATTTTATCTTGATCTCAGCTAGTTTATAATATTAATAGAAAGAAGAGGTATTACCATGAAAAAAGTTGCCGTTGTATTTGCCGATGGTTGTGAAGAAATTGAGGGTCTGAGTGTTGTTGATGTCTTAAGGCGCTTGAACATTAAAACTGAAATGGTTGGCTTAACTAGCCAACAGATTATGGGAGATCACCAAATTTTACTTACATGTGATAAAGTATTAGATGATAGTTTATTAGATTATGACTTAGTTGCTTTTCCAGGCGGAAAGATTGGTGCCGAAAATTTACGCGATCATAAAGGGTTAGAGAAGTTAATGGTAACGCGCTATGAAGCAGGCAAATGGAATGCAGCAATGTGTGCCGCTCCAATCGCCTTCGCTCATTATGGACTCTTAAACGGAGCTGACTATACTTGTTACCCTGGCTTTGACGAACAGACTAAGCAAGTTGCGCCAACTGGCAAATTTAAAGAAACAATTACAGTAACTGACCACAAAAATAAGATTATTACTAGTCGTGGTCCAGCTACTGCTTGGGCATATGCTTATGCAATTGCTGAGGCTTTAGGGGTTGAAACTAAACAGCTACAGCAAGGCATGCTTTACAATTATCTAGCTGATAATATCCAGACCAGCTTGTAATAAAAAACCGTTCCAATTCAAAAGAGTTGGAACGGTTTTTACCTGATACTTAATAATGAAACTGGTAAATTTTTTATTACTAAGCTTTGCTATTTTGATATGTATACTCAACAATAACAGTTAAAACTAAAATAATCACTATACTACCAAGCAAAACAATGATTCCCGCACTAAAATTTAATTGCGGATTTTGGTATAACATTCCTAGTTTCCCCGAAACAGTATCAACCGCATTTAGATACGTCACCGGTAACCAAGCACTAACTTTTCTTAACATTGGCACAGCTATTACCGCCACATTCACTCCTAATACTAACAAGAGTGCAAGCAGCAATGTGGGCAGTTGCGCACGAAAAATTTTGGCCAAAAATCTTACCAAAACTATTAAGAATAACAAGCCTAAAAGTTGTAAAGCAATAATTGGTAAAATTAAATTGCCACTAGCCACAAAGTTAGTCATCATTCGACCGTTAACAAATTTATAGGTCAAATACGGAAAAGCTAAATTACCAGCACCAGCAAAAATCGCGGCGGCAATTATCATTAACAAATTTATTAGCAAAAAACTTCCCCCTAGTAATATTAAACCCGCACTAATTTCCGTTAAAGCTTGACGCCATTTACTAATGGGATTGAGCCGAGTTAGATCAAGTTGTTGATGATAAGGTTCTGTTAATAATAAAGTTAAGATAAACAAAGCCACCAAAGTAAATAGATACGGTAAATACTGCTGGTTAAGGTGCAACCAAAATTGGATTCCCGTTACTGGCATATCTTGACTTTCATAAGCAAGTGGTTTGTCTTTAAGATAGGCAAAAAATTTTAGTTTATTATTAGTCTCTGTCACTTGGGCGGGATCAACCTGGTCAGCAATGTTTGCTAAGTGTTTTTTTTCATGCTGCTTTTTTTGCCACATAAGCGTATAAGCTAACTGCCACTTAGCAGCTTGAGCAGCTTTTTGTATTTGATAATCTTGGTTGGCAATTTTTTGGTTACTGTTAATATCTTGTTCAGTTTCTTGATAAAGGTCACTATTTTTCTTTTGCTGCTTCAGATTTTGTTTTAACTTAGCAATCTCTGTTTGATAGTAAGTACCTTCTTTTTGGGCTCCTGCCTGCAAGGTAAATTGGGGCGCGGTACGTAGATTCAAAAATAAAATAAAGCCCAAAATTAGAATCAGGATAGAAAGACAAATTGGCGTCAACTTATTTTTAACTACTTTTTTTAATTGAAATAGGAGATAAGCCATTACAGTACCTCCACTTCTTTAAAATGATGAGTTCTAGTCCGTTCTAATAAGCAAATCAAACTAAACAAAACAAGTGAACCAATTAGTAGGGTACCTACCCCACTAGCAAAATTAATGTGGTAATTATTGATGTTATAAGCAACTACTCCTGAAACCACATTGATTGCATTAAGATAAGTGTTAGGTAGCCACTGGGCAATCTGAGCCAATGGTTCAATTACCGTGGTTGCTAATCCAATGCCTACTACTAAAAGTACCGCTAATAACAGGGTCGGCAACTGATTATGCAATAGTTTTGCCAGTAACTGAATAAACAGTACTAAAAATATAAATTCCAAAAATTGTAAGATTAAAATTTGGGGGATTAAAGTAGCTAACGGAGCTACAGCAACTGTTTGCCGTCCATTGACTAGATGATGAATAATAGCTGGGTATTGTAAATTACCCGTGCCAAAGATTAAAGATGCTCCGGTAAAAACTAATAAACTTAACAATAAATATAATAAACAACTAATGGCTAATCCTACCAAACTATTAGATAGTTGCTTACGCATTACATTTATTGGTAAAACAGTGGTGATATCTAAGCCATTTTTATAAGCGTCAGTATATAGATACGTTAAAATAAAAATTATCACTAAAGTAAATAAAATTGGCCAGTAGGTTCCGTTTAAGTCTGACCAAAACTGAAGACCAGTAACGGCTGCATCACTTTCATAAGGCAGCGGATGCTTAACTAAATATTGATAGCGCTTTTTAATGCCACTAACAAAGTCAAGGTTTCGCTCACTTAATCCAGTAGTTTTCATTTTATTACTCTCTTTGATTTTTTCCTTATAAACTGGTCCCCACTGCCCCTTATTAATATGTTTAATCAACGCTTGATTTGCTTGTAATTGTTTTTTTGTTTGCTTCAGTGCGATTTTAGTTTGACGGTAACCTTCACCAGTCGGCGAATACTTTTTTAATGCTTGCTTATCTTGGGCAATATTATTTTTTTGGATTACAATATTGCCTTGTATCTGACCCTTGATTGATTCTCCGCTGTCAATTTGATTAGCATTAAGAAATAAAACACCAAAAGAAATAATTATTAAAATGCACGAAGCAATTATGGTTAAGTTATGCTTGGTAATTTTTTTAAATTGAAAACCAAAGTACGACATCATTCCTACACCTCACGCATCATTTGTTGTTCTAAAACTAAACGATGAGCGTTGATCATCCTTAGTTCACTGCTATAATGTGAGGTCATGATAATACATTTGTTTTTATGCGAAACTTCTTGCGCTAAGCGGTCATAAAGTTGCTTGCGACTTACCTCATCCAAACCATTGGTTATTTCATCCATTAAATAATATTCGGCATCACTTACAAAATACATGGCTACCAGCAATTTCTGTCTCATTCCTAGTGAATACTTTTTAATGGGTACTTTGGCGTAATCTTGCACCCCTAAGAAGGCTAAATCGTCTGCTAAATTCACCTGTGAATGCCACATGTTTTTGATAAATTTTAAATAGTCTAAGCTATTAAGATTGGGATTGAGCCAGTCATTACTTTCGAAGAAAAAAACTTTGTCCTTATTTTGGGTATACGGTTTACCTTCTAAGCGAATTCTTCCAGCGGCAATCGGGATCAAATTAGTAATTGCCCGCAAAAAACTAGTTTTGCCTAAACCATTTTCGGCAGCAATCTGATAAAACTGACCAGGCATAAACTGATAACTAAAATCATGTAGGATTGGTTGACGGGTTTTAATTGTGAGATGATTAACTTCAAGCATAACAGTCTCCTTGATAAAATGTGGTATTAATAGAAATGATGTGATTAAACAATCATATCACTTAATATTAATTATTTAGTTATTATTTATAAAATAATATATTTTAAGGTTCATATATTCAACAAAATTTATACTTATTGTTTTTTCCACATAGTAGATAACTAACTGATTATTTTTACTTTTAATAACATTTTTATTTTAGAAAAAAATAATTGACTTTTATTGGCAGACTGATATTCTTTAACCGCTAAATTCATTAAATTGCTTATCATATTAGAAGTTGACTCTACCAATACACCTTATTCTTAATAACTAAAAATAGTCCCCCAAGCTGGGAGACTACTATAATTAATATTGACCAATCATTAAACTTGGTATAAATTGATAATTTCCATGATTAAGCCAACGTTGTAGTTCAAGTAAAGAATTCTCTCCTATTTCCTTATTACGTTTAGGTAACCGCTTGATTTCTTGTTCAACCTTTATTAATTCTTTTAAAGCTGCTTTCTTCCCTTGACTATCTTTAATCCTCATTACCTCAAATTCAGCTTTAACCAGAGGCTTTAAATTGCGCTTAAGTGCCTTAACATTATAAATACCAGTCAGCAAGCTAACCCAACCTTGATATTTCCCACTCTGGTCAATAATATGCACCATTATATGCTTATTTAAAGAATTAACTTCAGTTACTTTGAATAATATTTTATTGACTACCAGTTGCTCAACATAAGTTTTACTATATTTTTCTACTTGCTCGGCTTGTCTATACATTGGGTTCATCAGCGAATTTGAAGATAACCTAAATACATAACCAGCTCGACTTAACTGCTTAGTTGCAATTTGATCAATTTGCATTATATTCTCTTGATTATTTTTAGTAGAGGCATTGACGAGTGCAGTTGCAATTGTTCCAGTTGCTAGTGTAAATAATGATACAGCAGTTGAAATCACCATTAATTTAGAACTTTTTTTCATTGTGTCTTTCCTCCATAACATTAAACTTGTTAATTTATTTTTAATATAAACTGAAAGTTAATAATAGTCAATTGCCATTTGTTAATTTTTTTATTTTTTAAATTTCTATCTGAAATGCTTTGATAGAGTAGGCTTTTGCAATTTTAAATTTATAAATAAAAGTAAATTATGTTGCTATTTAATACTAATATTTATATTTTAATCTAAATTAATAAAAACACGTTTTATAAATTTTAATATTCTTAATTTTCCTTGTAATTAAAAATATTTTTTTAAAAATTGTTAGTAATAAATACGTTTTAAATATAAAATAATAAAAATTATATAACGATAGTTTTGAATTTAAATAGTAATTTAAAATAGCTTAGTTTGACATAAAATCGAATTTATTAATAATAAAAAAAGAAGCCCTACCTCTTTTGAGATAGGAGCTTCTTTTACTACTCAAGTTTGTTCAAGAATTTCTTGATTTTACTTGAAGTTAGAACGCTTAATGAATTTATTTTGACCAACTGCATAATATTCATTACCTCGAATACTTATTGCATTGCCATAAGTTTGAACTGCACTATTCTTCTTTAATGCTTTTCGACTTATTCTTTGCCCATATTGGTTATATACGTATGACTTATGCTTTAACTTACGGCCAGTTCCTGTAATATTATCACTTACTACATATTGACCTTCAGCTATTGCTACGTATTTCTGTCCACTAATCGTTCTACTTTCACCAGTAGTAATTCTGGATCCTGCCTTTAGAATAAGCTTATTCAAACGGTTACCATTTTCATCATAAATGTATGCATTATGGTGCACTTCTGCATTTGAAGCTACTCCATCAGCAAGGATGTTATTTGCTTCTATAGTTATAAATGCAAAATTGGTTGCCTTGACATAGCGGTTTTGTCCAATGATGTAGTATGCAATACCCTTTATCTTCACTGGATCACCATATGTGCCAATTTCTGAATTCTTCTTAAGTAATGTTATGCCTACACGTTTGCCATAACGATTATATACAAATGCATTCCGTTTCAAGCGACGCTTGTTACTAATAACATTATTAACAGCTACGTATAAGCCATTATCTGTTATGTAGAATTCACGACCGTTAATCTTTTCTGTTCCGTAAGTTGAAATTATCGAGCCACTCTTAGCTACCAATAAATTAGCTCGCTTGCCTTGTTTATTATAGAAGTAAGCATTGTGGTTAAGCCGCTTTTCAATAGCCTTTGGTTTATTATTCCCTTGACTAGGAATATTCTTATTAATTTCAGCTATAGCATTGTTAAGAATTTGCTTTAATTCTTCAGGAGTTTTAGCCTTACTGATTGCATCCTTAGCTTTAGCAGCCGCATCATCAATTGCTTTGTTAGCTTCTGCTTTTTGCTTATCAGTTAGGTTTGGATCCTTATTAATTTTATCTTTAGCTGCAGATACTGCATCATCGATTGCTTTGTCTGCAGCTTTCTTTTGGTCTTCTAGAGTTTTATCAGGATTTGAATTAGTGTTACCTGGGTTAGTGTTGCCACCATTACCACCAGAGTTATTATTTCCACTATTACCATTGCCACCAGAAGTGTTATTACCTGGTATTTGCTTATCAATATTTGCAGTACCCTTGTCTTTTGCCTTGTTAACTTCGTCTGGAGTCTTAGCCTTGTCGATTTCATCCTTGGCATTCGCTGCGGCATTATCAACTTCCTTCTTGGCATCCTCTTTTTGCTTGTCAGTTAAGTTTGGATCTTTATTAATCTTATCCTTAGCTGCGGCTGCGGCGTCATCAACTTCCTTCTTAGCATCTTCTTTTTGCTTGTCTAAAGTACTGTTTG
>NZ_REHH01000009.1:0-358639 GCF_003692995.1 Lactobacillus sp. ESL0233
TGCTCTTCTGTTAACTTAGGATCCTTATTAATTGCATCCTTAGCAGCTGAAGCGGCCTTGTCAATGGCATCCTTAGCGGCCTGCTTCTGCTCTTCTAAGCTGTTACCTGGTTTGTTATTACCTGGTACTTGCTTATCAATATTTGCAGTACCCTTGTCTTTTGCCTTGTTAACTTCGTCTGGAGTCTTAGCCTTGTCGATTTCATCCTTGGCATTCGCTGCGGCATTATCAACTTCCTTCTTGGCATCCTCTTTTTGCTTGTCAGTTAAGTTTGGATCTTTATTGATCTTATCCTTAGCTGCGGCTGCGGCGTCATCAACTTCCTTCTTAGCATCTTCTTTTTGCTTGTCTAAAGTACTGTTTGGCACAACTTTACCAATTTCAGCTAAACCATTTTCTTTTGCTTGGTTAACTTCATCTGGCGTCTTAGCCTTATCTACTGCATCTTTAGCAGCTGAAGCTGCCTTGTCAATGGCATCCTTAGCGGCCTGCTTCTGCTCTTCTGTTAACTTAGGATCCTTATTAATTGCATCCTTAGCAGCTGAAGCTGCCTTGTCAATGGCATCCTTAGCGGCCTGCTTCTGCTTATCCAAAGTACCGTTTGGCACAGCCTTACCAATTTCAGTTAAACCATTTTCTTTAGCCTTATTAATATCATCTGAGTTAACAGCCTTATCGATTTCATCCTTGGCATTCGCTGCGGCATCATCAACTGCCTTATTACCAGTTGCTTTTTCAGCATCTGTTAAACTATTGTCTTTATTAATGACATCTTTAGCGGCTGAAGCTGCCTTGTCAATAGCATCCTTAGCGCCCTGCTTCTGACCTTCTACTGTACCATTTGATTTTGGAATAGCATTTATTTCAGTAATTCCAGCTGCTTGTGCCTGATTAATTTCATCTGCATTCTTAGCCTGATCTACTGCTTCCTTAGCCTTGGCCTGAGCATCATCAACTGCTTGACTTTGTTTTGCCTTTTCAGCACTAGTTAAGGTTAAATCTTGGCTTATCTTGTCTTTAGCATCTGAAGCTGCCTTGTCAATGGCATCCTTAGCAGCCTGCTTCTGACCTTCTACTGTACCATTTGATTTTGGAATAGCATTTATTTCAGTAATTCCAGCTGCTTGTGCCTGATTAATTTCATCTGCATTCTTAGCCTGATCTACTGCTTCCTTAGCCTTGGCCTGAGCATCATCAACTGCTTGACTTTGTTTTGCCTTTTCAGCACTAGTTAAGGTTAAATCTTGGCTTATCTTGTCTTTAGCATCTGAAGCTGCCTTGTCAATGGCATCCTTAGCGGCCTGCTTCTGACCTTCTACTGTACCATTTGATTTTGGAATAGCATTTATTTCAGTAATTCCAGCTGCTTGTGCCTGATTAATTTCATCTGCATTCTTAGCCTGATCTACTGCTTCCTTAGCCTTGGCCTGAGCATCATCAACTGCTTGACTTTGTTTTGCCTTTTCAGCACTAGTTAAGGTTAAATCTTGGCTTATCTTGTCTTTAGCAGCTGATGCTGCCTTGTCAATAGCATCCTTAGCAGCCTGCTTCTGACCTTCTACTGTACCATTTGATTTTGGAATAGCATTTATTTCAGCCACTCCATCCTCTTCTAACTGAGCAATTTCATCTGCATTCTTAGCTTTTCTGATTGCACTCTTAGCCTTTGCTTGGGCTTCATCAACTGCTTGACTTTGTTTTGCCTTTTCAGCACTAGTTAAGGTTAAATCTTGGCTTATCTTTTCCTTAGCTTTAGCAACAGCATCTTCAATTGCCTTATTTGCTATATCTTTTTGATCATTAAGTGGTTTCCCAGGAATGTATTGTGCATCAATTGTTGCAATTCCTTTATCTTGTTGATCTTCAACTTCTTGTGAAGTTATTGCACGATCAATTGAATTTTGTGCTTTTTGCAATTCTAGTTCAACATTGTCGATCTGTGCTTTCTTAGCAATACTGTCCAAAGTTGAATCGGCATTAATTGCACTCTTAATTGTATCTGCTTCTTTGACAAGCGCATTTTTAGCTGCTTGCTTTTGAGTTTCTAATTGATTAGATGCTTCATGTTGAGCATGAAGTGCAAGAACACCATTTTTATATTCATCTTTAATAGCTTGCGAATTCGTAGCTTCGTCAATCTTATCCAAAGCCTTTTGCTTCTGAGCTTCTACAGCTTCAATTTGTTGCGCCTTAAGTTTTTGGGATAAGGTATTATCACTATTAATTGCGTTCTTAACAATTTCAGCCTCATCCATAATAAGTTTCTTAGCATAAGATTTTTGATCTGCTATTGAAATTGAAGGTACATATTTAGCGTCGATATTGGTAATTCCAAGATTAAGAGCATCATTAATATTTTGGGAATTTTCAGCCTTTTGAATATTCTCCTTAGCTATAGTCGCTTCTTGGTCAACTGCCGCCATCTGATCGGCCTTTGCTTTATCGTCTAATGATAAATCATTTGCAATCTTATTCTTGATTACAGAAGCTTCTTGATCAATTGCTGCCTTCGCCTTAGCCTTTTGACTATCTAAGTTTCCTTGAGGAATGTATTGCGCATCAATTGCGGCAATTCCTTTATTAACGGTATTCTTAAGTTCTTGAGCATTAGGCGCATTATCAATTGATTCTTTAGCTTTAACTGCTTCTGCATCTACATTAGCTTTTTCTTTAGCCTTTGTAGCATTATCTAAAGTTACATCAGCTTCAATTGCATCCCTAATTTTCTTAGCTTCTTGATCAATTGTTGCTTTAGCTGCTAATTTTTGATCTGCTAATGATGTGCTATTGGTTACATAGTCACTATCAATTTTACTAATTCCAGTAGATTGAGCATCCTTAACACTTTGAGCATTAGTTGCTTGATCTATTTTGTCTTTTGCATCAGCAGCATCTTTATCTACATTAGCCTTCTGTGCTGCTTTGGCAGCATTGTCAATTGTAGGATCAGCATCAATTGCAGCTTTAACTTTAGCAGCCTCTTGATCAATTGCTATTTGTGCATTTCTCTTTTGATCGGCTAATGACATACTACTTGGAATATGATCACTGTCAATCTTACTAATTCCAGCTGTTTTAGCGTCTTTGACACCTTGAACATTTGGAGCTTGATCAACATTAATCTTAGCAGCTTGTGCATCTTTATCTACATTAGCTTTTTGAGTTGCTTTGGTTGCATTGTCTAATGTAGAATCAGCATCAATTTCGGCCTTAATCTTAGCGGCTTCTTGATCAATTGTTGCCTTAGCTTGAGATTTTTGACTTTCTAAACTTCCATTTTCATTAGTTATATGTTGCCCATCTACTGCTACAATTCCATCACGAACTGCACCTTTTATACCTTGAGCGTTGGTTGCATTGTCAATTGCACCTTTAGCCTTAGTTGCTTCAGCATCAACATTGACTTTTTGCTTAGCTTTGGTTGCGTCATCTAAAGAAGGATCAGCATCAATTTCGGTTTTGACTTTCTTAGCTTCTTGGTCAATAGCATCCTTAGCAGCTAACTTTTGATCGGCTAATGAAACTTTACTACTTAAGTGATCGGCATCAATCTTACTAATTCCTACTGCTTTAGCATCTTTAACACCTTGAGCATCTAGAGCCTGATCAATGTTATTCTTAGCAGCTTGTGCATCCTTATCCACATTATCTTTTTGTGCTAGTTTGGTTGCGTCGTCTAAAGAAGGATCAGCATCAATTTCAGCTTTAATCTTAGCCGCTTCTTGATCAATTGTATTTTGCGCATTCCGCTTTTGATCGGCTAATGACATACCATTTACTAAATGATCACTATCAATCTTACTAATTCCAGCAGATTTTGCATCTTTTACTTCTTGAGCATTAGTTGCTTGATCAATCTTACCTTTAGCGCTCGCTGCATCGTTATCTACATTAGCTTTTTGTTTTGCCTTTGCAGTATCATCTAAAGTTTCGTCGGCATCAATCTCAGCCTTAATTTTAGCGGCTTCTTGATCAATTGCTGCTTGAGCTGATGATTTTTGATCAGCTAATGAGGCACTATTTGGCACATGATCGCTATCAATCTTACTGATACCAGCAGATTTTGCATCCTTCACACCTTGAGCATTAGTTGCTTGATCAATGTTATTCTTAGCAACTTGTGCGTCTTTATCAACATTAGCTTTTTGAGCTGCTTTAATTGCATTATCTAAAGTAGAATCAGCATCAATCTCAGCCTTAATTTTAGCGGCTTCTTGATCAATCGCACTTTGCGCATTCCGTTTTTGATCAGCTAATGGAATATTGTTTGTTACATGATCATCATCAATCTTACTAATTCCATCAGCTTTAGCATCTTTGACTGCTTGAGCATTAGTTGATTCAGAAATCTTTGCCTTAGCAGCTTGTGCATCTCTATCAACACTATTCTTTTGTGCCAATTTTGTAGCATCATCTAAGGTAGAATCGGCATCAATTTCGGCTTTAATCTTAGCAGCTTCTTTTGTGATTTCTGCTTGCGCGTTTCTCTTTTGATCGGCTAATGAAGCACCGTTTTCTAAGTGATCACTATCAATTTTAGCAATTCCTGCACTTTGTGCATTCTTTACGCCTTGAGCATTAGGTGCTTGATCAATACTACTTTTAGCAGCTTGTACATCTTTATCGACATTAGCTTTTTGTGATTTCTTAGCTGAATCATCTAAAGTTTCATCTGCATCAATATCAGCCTTAATCTTAGCGGCTTCTTGATCAATAGCAGCTTTAGCATTATTTTTTTGCTCAGCTAATGATGTATTACTTGGTACATAATCACTGTCAATCTTAGCAGTCCCAGTTGCTTGTGCATCTTTTATGCCTTGAGCATTAGGTGCTTGATCAATTTTCGCCTTAGCGGCTTGCGCGTCTCTATCTACAGTTAGCTTTTGCGCTGCCTTGAGTGCATCGTCTAGTGTTAGATCGGCATCAATATCAGCTTTAATTTTAGCAGCTTCTTGATCGATAGCGGCTTTAGCATTAGTCTTTTGCTCAGCTAATGATGTATTACTTGGTACATAATCACTATCAATTTTAGCAATTCCTGCACCTTGGGCATCTTTGACACCTTGAGCATTCGTTGCTTGACCAATTTTAGCTTTAGCAGCAGCAGCATCCTTATCTACATTAGCTTTTTGCTTATTCTTTGTCGCATCGTCTAAGGCTGGATCGGCATCAATATCAGCCTTAATTTTAGCGGCTTCTTGGTCAATTGTCGCTTGAGCAGCAACTTTTTGATCCGCTAGTGAAGTACTATTTGGAATGTGATCACCATCAATTTTGGCAATTCCAGTTGCTTTAGCATCCTTCACGCTTTGAGCATTAGGTGCTTGATCAATACTATTTTTAGCAGCTTGCGCATCTTTATTAACGTTAGCTTTTTGGGCAGCTTTAGTTGCATCATCTAAGGTTTCATCTGCATCAATTTCAGCCTTAATCTTGGCAGCTTCTTGATCAATTATACCTTGAGCAGCCTTCTTCTGATCTTCCAGTGACATACTATTTGGTACGTGGTCACCATCAATCTTACTAATTCCAGCTGCTTTGGCATCTTTGACGCCTTGCGCATCTATAGCTTGATCAATATTGTTCTTAGCCGCATTGGCATGAGCATCAACATTAGCTTTTTGCTTAGCCTTAGTTGCATCATCCAAAGTTGGATCAGTATCAATTTCCGCTTTAATCTTAGCGGTTTCTTGGTCAATTACACCTTGAGCAACCTTCTTTTGATCTTCTAATGAGATACCACTTGGCACATGGTCACTATCAATCTTACTAATTCCAGCTGCTTTAGCATCTTTGACACTTTGCGCATTAGGTGCTTGATCAATGCTATTCTTAGCGGCTTGCGCATCTTTATCAACGTTAGCCTTTTGTTTTGTCTTTTCGTTGGTATCCAGAGATGGGTCAGCATCAATTTCAGCCTTAATCTTAGCGGCTTCTTGATCAATAGCAGCTTGTGCTGATGACTTTTGATCGGCTAATGAAGCACTATTTGGTACATAATCGCTATCAATCTTGTTAATGCCGGCTTTAGCAGCATCTTTAACTGCTTGCGCATCTGCAGCCTGATCAATCTTAGCCTTAGCGGCTTGTGCGTCTTTATTTACGTTGGCCTTTTGCGCGGCCTTAGTTGCATCATCTAAAGTTACATCGGCATCAATTTCCGCTTTAATCTTAGCGGCTTCTTGATCAATTGTACTTTGCGCATTCTTCTTCTGATCATTTAATGAAATGCCACTTGGTACATGATCAGCATCAATCTTAGTAACTCCCGCAGCTTGCGCATCTTTGACACCTTGGGCATCAGCGGATTGACTAATTTTAGCCTTCGCATCTGTTGCATCCTTATCTACATTTGCTTTTTGTGCATCCTTAGCATCACAATCTAAAGTTACATCGGCATCAATTTCAGCTTTAATCTTAGCAGCTTCTTGATCAATTATCGCTTGAGCAGCAGCCTTTTGATCAGCTAATGACATCTTGCTACTTTGATGATCTGAATCAATTTTACTAATTCCTGCAACTTGAGCATCTTTAATACCTTGGGCATTAATTGCAGCATCAATGTTAGCTTTTGCAGTTTGTGCATCTTTATCAACGTTGCCTTTTTGAACTGCTTTAGTTGCACTATCTAAAGTAGAATCGGCATCGATTTCAGCCTTAATTTTAGCGGCTTCTTGGTCAATTATATTTTGTGCATTCTTCTTTTGATTTTCTAAAGATACACTATTTGGTATATGATCTGAATCAATCTTGTTAATTCCAGCGGCTTGCGCGTCTTTGACACCTTGGGCATCTGTAGCTTGATCAATATTGTTCTTAGCTGCATTTGCATCGGCATCAACATTAGCTTTTTGTTTTGCCTTAGTTGCATCATCTAAAGTTAGATCATTATCAATTTCGGCCTTAATTTTAGCGGCTTCTTGATCAATTAAACCTTGAGCGGCCTTTTTCTGATCGGTAAGTGATGCACTATTTGGTACATGATCAGAGTCAATCTTACTAATTCCAGCTGCTTGTGCATCTTTGACGCCTTGCGCGTTAGGTGCTTGAGCAACCTTATTTTTAGCTACTGCTGCATCATTGTCCACATTAGTTTTTTGCTTGGCCTTAGTTGCAGCATCTATAGTTACATCAGCATCAATTTCGGCCTTAATCTTAGCCGCTTCTTGATCAATTGCATCTTGAGCATTCTTCTTTTGATCAGCAAGAGAAGTACTATTTGGTATATGATCGGCATCAATCTTAATGATTCCAGCATTTTGCGCATCCTTAACATCCTGGGCATTAGTTGCAACATCAATCTTATTCTTAGCTGCTTGTGCATCAGCATCAACATTAGCTTTTTGCTTGGCCTTAGCCGCATCATCTAGGGTTGAATCATTATCAATTTCAGCTTTAATTTTTATTGCTTCTTGATCAATTAAACCTTGTGCATTCTTCTTTTGATCGTCTAAAGAAGTACTATTTGATATATGATCGGCATCAATTTTAATGATTCCAGCATTTTGCGCATCCTTAACATCTTGAGCATTAGTTGCAGCATCAATCTTATTCTTAGCCGCTTGCGCATCAGTATCTACGTTAGCTTTTTGCTTTGCCTTTGTAGCACTGTCTAGGGTTGGATCAGATTCAATTTCGGCCTTAATCTTAGCCGCTTCCTGATCAATTGCAGATTGTGCATTCTTTTTCTGATCTGCTAATGACAAGCTATTTGGTACATGATCGGCATCAATCTTAATAATTCCAGCATTTTGCGCATCTTTTACGCTTTGAGCGTTTGTTGCTTGATTAATCTTGCTCTTAGCATCTTGCGCGTCAGTATCTACGTTAGCTTTTTGCTTTGCCTTTGTAGCACTGTCTAGGGTTGGATCAGATTCAATTTCGGCCTTAATCTTAGCCGCTTCCTGATCAATTGTTGCTTGTGCTTTAGCTTTTTGTGCGTCTAAACTTCCATTTTGACCGGATACATGCTGGGCATCAATTGCTGAAATTCCATCATGTAGAGAAGATTTGATTTCTTGAGCATTATTTGCACCATCAATTGCTTTCTTGGCTTTTGCTACTTCATTATTAACATTATTCTTTTGCACATCTTTTGTCGCATCATCTAATGTTATATCAGCATCAATTTCTGCCTTAACCTTTTTAGCTTCGGCATCAATTTCAGCTTTTGCTGCCAATTTTTGATCCGATAATGAGGTATTATTACTTTGATGATCTGAGTCAATCTTACTAATTCCAGCATTTTGCGCATCATTTACCTCTTGGGCATTAGTTGCAGCATCAATCTTATTCTTAGCTGCTTGCGCATCAGTATCTACGTTACCTTTTTGACTAATCTTGGTAGCATCGTCTAGAGTTACATCAGCATCAATCTCAGCTTTAATCTTAGCCGCTTCTTGATCAATTGCAGATTGTGCATTCTTCTTCTGATCGGCTAATGATAAGTTGTTTGGTACATGATCAGAGTCAATCTTACTAATTCCGGACGTTTTAGCATCTTTTACACCTTGGGCACTAGTAGCCTGATCAATATTATTCTTGGCTGCCTGCGCATCCTTGTCAACATTACTCTTTTGCGCTGTCTTAGTTGCATTATCTAAACTTGGATCATTGTCAATTTCAGCTTTAATCTTAGCCGCTTCTTGATCAATTGCAGATTGTGCATTCTTCTTCTGATCGGCTAATGATAAGTTGTTTGGTACATGATCAGAGTCAATCTTACTAATTCCAGCTATCTTAGCATCTTTAACACTCTGAGCATCAGAAGCTTGATCAATCTTATTTTTAGCGGCTTGCGCATCTTTATCAACATTACTCTTTTGTGCTGCTTTTTCAGCATTATCTAAACTTGGATCATTGTCAATTTCAGCTTTAATTTTAGCCGCTTCTTGATCAATCTCTGATTGAGCGTTCTTCTTTTGATCAGCTAATGATGAGTTATTTGGCACATGGTCATTATCAATTTTAATAATTCCAGCAGCTTGCGCATCTTTGACACCTTGCGCGTCAAGAGCTTGATTAATCTTATTTTTAGCTACAACTGCATCTTTATCAACATTACCCTTTTGCGCTGCCTTTTCAGTATTATCTAAACTAGTATCAGCATCAATATTTGCCTTAATCTTAGTTGCTTCTTGATCAATTGCATCTTGGGCATTCTTCTTTTGATCAGCAAGTGACGTACTGCTTGGAATATGATCACTATCAATCTTAATAATTCCAGCGGCTTGGGCATCCTTTACTTCCTGCGCATTAACTGCTTGATCAATCTTATTTTTAGCAACAGCTGCATCAGTATCGACATTGGCTTTTTGTTTAGTCTTAGCTGCGTTATCTAAAGTAGAATCATTGTCAATTTCAGCTTTAATCTTAGCCGCTTCTTGATCAATTGCAGATTGCGCATTCTTCTTCTGATCGGCTAATGTTGTAATACTTGGAATATGATCACCATCAATCTTAGTAATTCCGGCTGCTTGCGCATCTTTGATACCCTGAGCATCAGGAGCTTGATTAATCTTATTCTTAGCAACAGTTGCATCATTATCAACATTCGCTTTTTGCTTGGCCTTAGCCGCATTATCTAAAGTTGAATCATTATCAATATCAAATTTGATTTTAGCGGCTTCTTGGTCAATTGCGTCTTGAGCATTTTTCTTTTGATCGGCTAATGATAAGTTGTTTGGTACATGATCACTGTCAATCTTAATAATTCCGGCTGCTTGCGCATCTTTCACACCTTGAGCATCAAGTGCTTGATCAATCTTATTTTTGGCTGCAACCGCATCACTATCGACATTTGCTTTTTGCTTAAGTTTAGTCGCATTGTCTAAAGTCGAATCATTGTCTATTTCAGCTTTAATCTTAGCGGCTTCTTGATCAATCGCACTTTGGGCATTTTTCTTTTGATTGTCTAAAGATACATTATTTGGAATATGGTCGCTATCAATTTTGGCAATTCCAGCTGCTTGCGCATCTTTTACACCTTGAGCATTAGTTGCAGCATCAATATTCTTTTTAGCATTGGCTGCATCGACATCGACATCAGCTTTTTGCTTAGCTTTAGTTGCAGCATCTAATGTCACATCTTTATCTATCTCAGCTTTAATTTTAGCGGCTTCTTGATCAATTGCATTTTGAGCACTCTTCTTTTGATCAGTCAGAGTAACATTATTTGGAATGTGATCGCCATCAATCTTATTAATTCCAGCTATTTGAGCATCCTTAACGCCTTGTGCATTAGTTGCTTGATCTATTTGAGTTTTAGCAGCCGCGGCATCAGCATCAACATTATTCTTTTGTGAAGCTTTTTGTTCACTATCCAAAGTTGGATCAGCATCGATTTCAGCTTTAATCTTAACTGCTTCTTGGTCAATAGCATTTTGAGCACTCTTCTTTTGATCGGCAAGTGACGTACTGTTAGGAACATGATCACTATCAATTTTGATAATACCAGCTGCTTGGGCATCTTTAACTTCTTGAGCATTAGTTGCTTGATCTATTTTACTCTTAGCAGCAGCAGCATCAATATCAACATTACCCTTTTGTGTTGCTTTAGTAGCATTATCTAACGTTGGATCGTTATCAATTTCAGCTTTTACTTTAGCGGCTTCTTGATCAATTGCACTTTGAGCACTTCGCTTTTGTTCTGCTAAAGAAACACTATTAGTAATGTGGTCACCATCAATTTTGATAATACCAGCTGCTTGGGCATCTTTGACAGTTTGAGAGTTAGTTGCTTGATTTATCTTGTTTTTGGCATCAGCAGCATCCTTATCAACGTTTCCTTTTTGTATAGCCTTAGTAGCACTATCCAAAGTTGAATCAGCTTCAATTTCAGCCTTAATCTTAGCGGCTTCTTGGTCGATTAATAGGGCGGCATTCTTCTTTTGATCTTCAAGTGAAGTGCTATTAGAAATATGATCAGCATCAATCTTAGTAATACCAACTGCTTGGGCATCTTTTACACCCTGGGCATTAATTGCTTGATCTATTTTACTCTTGGCGTCAGCAGCATCTTTATCGACATTGCCTTTTTGTGTTGCTTTTTGAGCTCTATCTAGGCTATCATCAGCTTCAATTTCAGCCTTAATTTTAGTAGCTTCGGCATCGATTGCATCTTGGGCTGCTTTCTTTTGATCGGCTAATGAAATTTTATTTGGAATATGATCGCTATCAATTTTAGCAATTCCCGCATTAGTTGCATCCTTAACACCTTGAGCACTAACTGCCTGATCTATTTTTACCTTAGCTGCAGCAGCATCAATATCGACATTGCCTTTTTGAGCTGCTTTAGCAGCCGCATCTAAAGTTACATCAGCTTCAATTTCGGCTTTTACTTTAGCCGCCTCTTGATCAATTATACTCTGAGCATTTTTCTTTTGATCAGCTAGTGATGTACTATTTGGTACATGGTCACTATCAATCTTAGAAATCCCATTATCACGTGCATCTTTCACAGCTTGAGCTCCAGTTGCTTGATCTATTTTAGTTTTAGCATTAGTTGCATCAGTATCAACATTGGCCTTTTGTTTTGTCTTAGCTGCGTCATCTAAAGTTACATCAGCATCTATTTCACCCTTTACTTTGGCAGCTTCTTGATCAATAGCATCTTTAGCCGCCTTCTTTTGATCAGCTAATGAAGTAGAACCTGAAATATGATCAGCATCTATTTTGGCGATTCCAGCTATTTGCTCATCTTTAACTATTTGGGCATTAGTTGCTTGGTCAATCTTAGTTTTAGCATTAGTTGCATCAGTATCAACATCAGCTTTTTGTTTTGTCTTAGTTGCGTCATCTAAAGTTACATCAGCATCAATTTCGGCCTTAATCTTAGTTGCTTCCGCATCAATTGCTGATTTTGCCTTTGCTTTTTGACTGTCCAAACTTCCATTTTCACCTGGTACATATTGAGCATCGATAGCTACTATTCCATCGTGTAGTGAAGTTTTAACCTCTTGAGCATTCTTTGAGTTATCGATAGCTACTTTAGCTTTAGTTGCTTCAGTATCAACATTGGCCTTTTGTTTTGTCTTAGTTGCGTCATCTAAAGTTACATCAGCATCAATCATACTCTTGACTCTTCTTGCTTCAGAATCAATTGTTAATTTAGCTGATTGTTTTTGATCGTCTAAAGACAATGTATTAGGGATGTGATCTGCATCTATTTTCACAATTCCATCATTTTTGGCATCTTTAATGCTCTGTGCATCAGTAGCTTGACTAATCTTACTCTTAGCTGCGACTGCATCAACATCCACATTAGCTTTTTGCTTGGTTTTAGTAGCATCATCTAAGCTCTTGTCAGCATCAATTTCACCCTTAATCTTCTCTGCTTCTCGGTCAATTGCATCTTGAGCTGCCTTCTTTTGATCAGCTAATGAAATACTATTTGGAATATGATCGCTATCTATCTTTCTGATACCTTCATTTTTAGCATCTTTGATACCTTGAGCACTTGTTGCTTGATCAATCTTATTCTTGGCTGCTTGAGCATCTTTATTAACGTTACTCTTTTGCGTAGCCTTTTCGGCACTATCTAAAGTCGCATCAGCATCTATTTCAGCTTTAACCTTAGTTGCTTCTTGATCAATGGCATCTTGGGCGTTTTTCTTTTGATCGGCCAATGACACAGTGTTTGGAATGTAATCAGCATCAATTTTAATAATTCCAGCTGCTTGCGCATCCTTAACAGCTTGAGCCGTTGCTGCCTGATCAATATTAGATTTAGCAGCTAAAGCATCTTTGTCAACGTTGGCCTTTTGTTTTGCCTTTTCAACGTCATCTAAGGTCGCATCGGCATCAATCTCGGACTTAATCTTAGTTGCTTCTTGATCAATGGCATCTTTGGCTGTCTTCTTTTGATCAGCTAATGAGATGTTATTTGGAACATGATCGCTATCGATTTTAATAATTCCAGCATTTTGCGCATCCTTCACACCTTGAGCATTAGTTGCTTGGTCAATCTTCACTTTGGCAGCAGCAGCATCAATATCAACATTATTTTTCTGCGCTACTTTCTCATTATTATCTAAACTATTATCAGCATCGATTTCAGCCTTAATCTTAGTTGCTTCTGCATCAATTATTGCCTTAGCATTTTTCTTTTGATCAGCTAGTGAAGTAGAACCTGGAATATGATCACTGTCAATATTAATTATTCCCTGATTTTTAGCGTTTTTAACACCTTGAGCATTTGCTGCTTGATCTATTTGAGTCTTAGCTGCTGCCGCATCACTGTCTACATTTGTTTTTTGTTTTGCCTTAGTAGCATCATCCAAAGTTGGATCGGCATCGATTTCAGCCTTAATCTTAGTTGCTTCTTGATCAATTGCATCTTTAGCTGCCTTCTTCTGATCAGCTAATGAAGTAGAACCTGGAATATGATCACTATCAATCTTGGCAATTCCTTCTGCTTTAGCATCCTTAACTCCCTGTGAACCTGTTGCTTGATCAATTTTTGCTTTAGCTGCATCAGCATCAGTATCCACATTAGCTTTTTGCTTAGCCTTAGCCGCATCATCTAAAGTTACATCAGCATCAATTTCGGCTTTAACCTTAGCTGCTTCCGCATCAATGGCATCTTTAGCAATTTTCTTTTGACCAGTTAGTGAGGTTGAATTAGGAATATAATCAGCATCAATTTTGGCAATTCCTTCTGCTTTAGCGTCCTTGACTCCTTGTGAGCTTGTTGCTTGATCTATCTTTTTCTTAGCATTTGTCACATCAGCATCAACATTACCCTTTTGAACTGCTTTTTCAGCACTGTCTAAACTAGTATCCGCATCAATTTCAGCCTTAATCTTCTTTGCTTCTTGATCAATTGCATCCTGAGCTGCCTTCTTTTGATCAGTTAAAGAAACCTTGTTTGGAATGTGATCCGCGTCAATTTTTGCAATTCCAGCTTCAGTTGCTTCTTTCACACCTTGAGCATTAGTTGCTTGATCAATCTTTCTCTTAGCAGCATCGGCATCAGCATCAACATTCGCTTTTTGAGTGGCTTTTTCGGCATTATCTAAGGTCTCATCAGCATCAATTTCGGCTTTAATCTTAGTTGCTTCACGATCAATAGCACTTTTATCATTTTGCTTAATTTCATCTAAAGAAATATTATTTCTAACATGATCACTGTCAATCTTAATAATGCCTGCATCTTTTGCATCCTTAACGCCCTGAGCATTAGTTGCTTGGTCTATTTTAACTTTAGCAGCTGCAGCATCAATATCAACATTAGACTTTTGCTTCGCTTTAGTTGCATCATCTAAAGTATCGTCAGCATCAATTTCAGCTTTTATTTTTACTGCTTCTTGATCAATTATCCCTTTAGCAGCTTGTTTTTGGTCCGCCAAAGAAGTGGTGCCTGGAATATGATCTGAATCAATTTTAGCTATTCCTGCAGTTTGAGCGTCCTTCACACCTTGGGCATCAAGGGCTTGATCAATCTTATCTTTAGCTGCTGTAGCATCAGTATCAACATTAGATTTTTGTTTGGCTTTAGTTACATCATCCAAAGTTACATCGGCATCAATTTCTGCTTTGATTTTAGTAGCTTCTTGATCGATAGCAGCTTTAGCAGCTTGTTTTTGATCAATCAATGACATTTTATTTGGAATATGATCTGAATCAATCTTCGCAATCCCTGCTGCCTGTTCATCTTTAACTGCTTGTGCATTGGTAGCCGCATTAATCTTATTTTTAGCTGCTGTAGCATCTGTATCAACATTGGCCTTTTGCTTGGCTTTTTCTGTATTATCTAAAGTTACATCGGCATCAATTTCAGCCTTAATCTTAGTTGCTTCTTGATCAATTGCATTTTGTGCAACTCGTTTTTGATCAGGCAATGAAGTTTTGTTAGGAATATGATCGGCGTCAATCTTAGCTATACCTTCTGCTTGAGCATTTTTAACTGCTTGTGCGTTAGGCGCAGCGTTAATTTTGTTTTTAGCAGCTGTAGCATCAGCATCAACATTAGCTTTTTGAGTATCTTTTTCTGCATTGTCTAAAGTTACATCGGCATCAATTTCGGCCTTGATTTTAGTTGCTTCTCGATCAATTGCATCAGTAGAAGCCTGCTTTTGTTCATTTAAAGCCGTACCAGATTGATGTGCTGCATCAATTGCAGCTTTACCATTTTTCTCTGCCTTACTTACTTCGCTAGGGATGATAGCTTGATCTATTTTACTTTTGGCATCACTAGCAGCTTTATCAACCGCATCTTTTTGTGTTTTCTTAGCAAGATCGTCAAGGGTAGGATCATTATCGATTTCTCCCTTAATCTTAGTTGCTTCATCATCGATAGATTTATTAGCGGATTGCTTTTCAATATCTAGTGAATGATATACATAAGTTACCGAATCTGTTCCGTTAGCTAATTCAAACGATGCATCAAATGCAACTTTTTGTCCATTTACAATAACGTGATCTGGGGCCCAATTATTTGCATCAGGGGCTGGTGGTAATTTTACAGTTTCACCTGTAATGCCTTCAATTACTACTTTGTTATTTGGAGTAATCTTGTTACCGTTGGTATCTACATAAGTTGGATTTACAATCTGCTTATTTCCTTCAACGTAGATATTAACTACTGGATTATCATCAGATACCAAAGTTGTTGTAGCTTGATTTTGTGCCTTTGCGGCATAATGATAACCTGCTGGAACATTGTCTTGAGTATAGTATTTATTAGTCCAATCAATAGTATTACCATAGTTAGCTGGCACTAAGTTTTCAACAGATTCAGTACCTGTTTTACCTGACATTGGTGAAGTCAAAATACGTTCAGGATGGTTAACATCAACATATCTATATGTCACGTTCTTCTTCAACCCGTATACATAAACTTTATATATATAATTATCACCTTCCATTGGTGCGATACCAATAGAGGCTTGTCCAAATTCATCACCATTATCGTCAGTTGTAGTTAAGTCACCACCACTTTGAGCATCTTTTACGGCACCAGCATAGACTTGCTTACCTAAAGCCCACATATACCCTTTAGGTATATTTTTAATAGCAGTTTCATTATTAATCAGTGATATATATTCACCAATATACGGATCAGGTGGCAAAGTCATCTCTACTGGTGAACCAAGATTTTTACCATTTTGATCAACATATTGAATCTTGATTTTTCCTACTGGAATGGCAATGGTCTGTAATTCACGAGTTGTCGGTGTAACAATATTGGAATTAGAAGTGACGCCATTAACATCAGTAATTACAGCTTGACCATTTGTAACAACCATTCTAGCAAATTTTGCAGTATTATCTCCATTAGCAGTGTTAGTCTCGGAATTACTGCCAGTCCAAGTCTTAATATTTGAATTATTAAGAGTTACTGACCCTGTTCCTGCAATAATACCTGCACCGGTTGCTATTGGTTCACCATTAGCACCTTGAATTGCTAAATGTAATTTTTTAGGTGAAATAAAGACTACACTAGAAGTAGCATTAACTTGGATAACAGCAGCATTGGCCCTTTGACTAATATCAAAAGTAGTTCCTGCATTAAATTCAGCTCTCTGTCTACCAACGAGTGTTATTGCACCTGGCTGCGTGGTAATTGGCGCCTTCAAGTTGAAATTTTGACCAAACTTGAATTGACCATCAAGATTATTATTATTAGCCTGACTACCATTTAAGAAGTACTGAAATCCAGTTTGTGTCCATTTAACATTATCACCAACTTTTACATTATAGATGAAACGGTACATAGCTGGATAGTTAGCTGAACTATCGTTATAAGTATAGGCCTCATTGTAGGAGCCATCCCCCATAGTTAAAGTATTACCATAACCAACACTATTTACTGGAGCAGCATTAGAAAAGTAGAATTCGGAGAATCCAATATCATTACTTGTTCTTTGCATTATAACACCACCATTATTGGCAAATTCAATATTTCCCACGCCACGAGTTACCTCATTTGAAATATTAAAGGTGTTTTTTCCAGAAAACTTAACTTTTGAGAAATATGCAGTAGCAGCATGAATAGGATTCAAACCATTAAAGTTACTACTTGATAAAGTAATATTATCAAAATTAATACTTAAACCACTACCATTTGCACAATATACTAATGAAGATGCATTACCGTCATTAGCATTAAAACCTTGAAGAAAATTCGCATTCGTTAAAGTTAACGTCGTGAGATTATTAAAAGGAACATTAACATAACTTAGTGTCTGTGTTCCTAAATCAATCTTATGACCGTTACCATTAATGACCACACTAGCTCCTGCCGCACGGTTACCAATAATTCCACCAGTATAAAAAATATCATCAGTTATATTTATGTATGTAACCGATGCGTCGGCCCAAGCATTCGCTAAACCTTGCAAATCAGCAATATTTACTACTTTTTGCTTATATTTATCTGGATTAGTAACTTGGTCAGGATTAGCAATATTTACAGCAGTCGGTGCCTTACTTGCAGTCTTACCGATTCCATTAATAAAATCATCACGATTTACATCAGCATCAGATGAAACAGTTACATCTTTACTAGCATCAGTATCTGCCGCAGTTTCAATTCTAGGTGTTGCCTCAGCTTGTGCTGTATATTCACTCAAATCTTTTTTATCCGAGACCTTGTCATTTGGTACATCACTCGCTGTTACTTTTGTTGCAACATCACTTTTGGGAATATTTTCAGAACTATTAGCAGGCGCTTGAACTAGTTCTATAGATTTTCCCGTGGACGATTTCGTATTATTAATTGTTGACTTAGCATCATTTGGAATTGAATTTGAATCAGCAATGTTTTTATCAGCACCATTTATTTTATTAGGTTTTGAACTCACCGTCTTTGATTTTTTAACACTTGGCTTTGAATCTAAGAATGAATTAAGACCCGAATAAGTTTTTAAATTCTTTTTATTACCTGTAGAATTTTTACTTACCTTTTTAGTATCAATATCCTTATTTTGATCATTTGTTACAATGCTATTTTTTGTATTATCAATTTTATAACTTGCATCTATCTTTAAGACAGTATCATCCACAATGTTTTTAATAGAATCTAAATCAGTTGCTACTGTCACTTCAGCTTTAGCTTTATTAAACAAATCATCAATACTATTAAGTTGTGCTTCTTTTTCGTTAGCAGTCATGCTTTGATCTGCATTGATTTTTTGTTTAACTTCTGCCGCTTTAGTTTCTAAAGTGTTTGTTGCATCTTCGATTGCATCGCTGAGTGCTTTCGCACTGGCCTCTTCTAGAGCAGCCTTGCTACCTCCAGATTGACTAGTTTGGCTTTCAATGTCAGCAGCCTTTACCTCCTGCACATTTGTTGTGCCATAAAATACTCCCCCTAGCATAAAAGTTAATAATGAATAGCTAACTACCCATCCTTTTTTACTTTTATGCATTTTATAGTTCGTATTTTTTATTTCTTCGATTAATTCAAATCTGTTCAAAATATACTCTCCTTTTTATGCATGAATATATACAGTTGTAATTCAATATAGATAAAATTTTATCATAGTTATTATAGTGTTTCCATAGTTATGCAATTTTTTTGCATATTATTTTCTTATATTTATATACAATAAAATTACGAAAAATTACTAATCAATTTAAATAAATAACAAATTGTTTTTTCCAAAAGTAAAGCTTACTATTCGCATTCTTTAAAAATACTATTTATAATTTATTTTAAGCTATATATAATTTTAATATTATTTACTTCAATTTGTTAATCTAGTTTATTTTTAGCTAAACCTTGGTATTAATTCGCTATTAAGGCATTGCATTTATAATTAAAATTATCAATATTAGTTATTTGATTCCATTAAAATATATTTTATAATTTATTTGTACTATTTAATATATAATATTTTTAGCGATATAAAATAACGTTTTAGCAAAAGATGTTTTTAGATTTTTTTGAGAAAAATAGTTTTTGCTAAAATATAAAAGTATACACAATTAACATTTTATTAACAAAATATATCAAACTGATATTTTTTGCCAAAATAATTAGATTTTTGCTTTATTTTTATTATCTATATCTATATAATTTTAAAAATAATAGCTTTTTAAATTATATATTTACATAACAATATTACTAGTTTTATTTAGTATTATTTGCTGAATTTAATTAAAGTAATTGCTAATTATCTGTTTAATAAGTTATTTAACTGAAGATAATATTTAATAACTTTTATTTCAACATTATGCTTAGCAATTAAGCGTTTAATTTGTTTAAAATCATAAAGACTAACCACATTAAAATTTAGTCGTTCTTTTTCAACAATAAATCTAAGCAAAAAAGCTAATTCCCACTTAAATAGTGGGATTAGCTCCTTAATATGGTTTTTATTCAATTCAAATTATAATGCAGACTAATATGGCCTTTTTAACCAGGTTTATTGAAATTATCATTTAAATTATAGTCGTTCTGCTTGCTTTAAAGCTACTCGCTCAGAAATTTTAATGAACGGAATATAGAATAACGTACAAATTATTAAAATGATAAGTTGAACTAATACAACCTTCCAATCTCCAGCGCTGGCCAAAAGTCCACTTAAAAGTGGGGGAGTTGTCCAAGGAATTAGTACACTAAGTGGCTTAACAAAACCAATTGCCGTTGCAAAATATCCAATTAATGACCCAATTACTGGACTTAATACAAAAGGAATAATCATTGGAATATTAAAAACTATGGGAAAACCAAAAATGATTGGTTCATTAATTTCAAATATTCCCGGAACAGTTGCCAATCTAACTACATCTTTATAAGGCTTATAGCGCGAAACCAATAAAACAGCAATAATCAAGGATAAGGTCAGGCCGGTTCCACCCATTTGTGAATATACTGTTACAAAGTCTGTGTTGATAATATGAATTGGCTGTTTACCAGCTGCAACAGCTGCCATATTTTCGTTCATGTTAACCAGATTCAATGGGTCAAGAAGTGAGCCGTTAATAACAGTTTGATGAATCCCAAGAGTATAAAGAAAATTACCTGTAGAGTAAATTAATAAAAAGCCTGGAAGAGAAGTATTAACTGACCGTAAGGGATTTTGAATTAAGCGCGAAATTAAAGTTACCAAATCTGTTTTAAAATAAGCAAAAATAGCTGCCAAAATGCCAAATACACTTAAAGTTAAAAGTGATGGGATTAAAGAGCTAAAGCTTTGTCCTACGGCAGGCGGTACCTGATCTCCTAAATTGATTTTCAGCACCTTAACTTTAGTCAATCTAGTATAAATTTCGGTCGCCAGTAAACCAATAATGATACCGGCAAACATGCCTGTCGTGCCAATTTGTGAATATAAAGCTGCACCAGTTATTTCAACTGGTTTTTTCCCTGAAAGCGGCACAACATTGACTTTAATCGCTAACATAATAAAAACTGCTGCCAAAGAAACTGCAGCGGCAGAAATTGGATTTTCGTAAACCTTATTTTTAGCTAAATAATACCCAATCATGGGTGCAATTAAGATACTAGCTATATTTAATGTGCCATTTGTTAAGGCTGTGCCAAAAACTTGAAATCTTGCTAAAATTGCTCCCTTCATTAACCAAGTAAAAATGACATTATTAAACAAAACAGCAACACCAGCTAAAATAAACATTGGCATTAATGTGGCAAAAGCATCCCGCAATGATCTTAAATGAACCTGGTTACCAATTTGGACTGAAACTTCTGTAAATTTATCTAAAAATTTTTGTAATTGTGGATGAGCCTGATTCTTAGCTGAATTATTCATTTTAATCACCTCTAAACTTAAGTTAAATCTTGACCATTTGAATGAATAACTTTTTTCAACCATGCATAACTTTTTTTAGGAACGCGTTTCATATCACGCAAATCATGATTTGTACGATTAACATAGACGACACCATATCTTTTTTCCATATCACCTTGTGAACTCATAATATCAATTAGGCCCCAACCAAGGTACCCCATTACATTTACTCCATCTTCATTTATGGCTTGTTGCATTGCTTTAATATGATCGCGATGGTAACTAATACGATAATCATCAGCAATTTGATGCTTACCATCCCACCTTTCTCGTACCCCAATTCCATTTTCAATAGGGAAAACGGGCAAATGATAACGTTGATATATTTTATTTAAAACGTCTCTAAATCCTAGGGGATCTATTTGCCAACCCCACTCAGTTGACTTTAAATAAGGATTATCCTTTTTACCAAAATTCAAATACTGGTTAGGAGACGTATTTTCAGGAATTTTACTAGCATCAATTGTACTAGAAGCATAATAACTAAAACTTAAAAAATCACTTTTTAATTTTGCAATTTCTGCCAATTCAGCTTGATTGACCTGAATATTAATACTCTGCTTTTTAATATATTGCGTAACAGCAGTCGAATATTGTCCCAAAGCAAAAGCATCGAGTAAATTAAAATTTAAAAACTCATCGATTTGATTAGCCATAAATACATCTTGCGGATTGGCTGTTGCTGGATAGACCTGACTATAAGCTAACATGCCACCAATTTTTGCCTTAGTTTTATTGTGTAAATAATTTGCAATTGTCGCATGACAAAACATTACATTATGCGCAATTTGATATAGTTCTGAAATTGTTTTCTTGCCTTTTAAATAACCTGAAATTTTAAAAACTTCCATCGTATGGTACAAATTTTGTTCGTTAAAAGTAATCCAATATTTAACTTTACCTGCAAAATGGTCAATCACGATTTTGCTATAGCGAATAAAATCACGACAAACTTTTTTACTAATAAAGCCATTGTAGTCCTGAGCTAAATGTAACGGCATATCAAAGTGATAAAGACATATCATCGGTTCAATATTGCGTTTGCTTAGTTCATCAACCAACTTATCGTAGTAGTCAAAGCCCTCCTTATTGATAGTACCATCTCCATTCTTAATTATGCGCGACCAGGATACTTGAAAACGATACATATTCATTCCTAAATCTTGCATATAATCTAAATCTTCAGTTAAGTGGTGGTAGTTATCGTTAGCAAAATGCCAATCACTTATGTGATTCCCGGCCTTTCTAATATCATAAACAGATAAAGTTTTTCCCCCTTCATTCCAGCCACCTTCTGTTTGCATACTTGAAGTTGAATTTCCCCAAAAAAATTTAGCCATCATATTTCTTCTTTCTCAAATTTTAAAAGCGCTTTCAAAAATAATATTATTGCACTTTACTTTCCAAGTAAATATTTGCCAAAATGTAAGTAAAGTAAATTGTCTACTTATGAAAGATGAAAGGAATAACTATTATGCATAAGCAACCCAAATATGTTTTAATTGCCAATCAAATTGAACAAGATATTCTTTTGCACAAATACCAATGTCAACTGCCCCATATTGATCAATTGGCAAAAACTTATCATACTAGTAAGGTAACAATTATTAATGCCCTACATTTTTTACAATATAAAAGTATCGTAGAGCCAATCCGTGGTCATGGAACTATGATTCTGACAGCAGAAGAACAAGAAATCTCCAAAAAGGATAATGCCATTGAACACGTAGGTTTTACTGAACGAATAAAAAATAGCCAATTTTTAACAAGCCATGTAATTTCTTTTGATGTGCGAAAACCTACTCACCAAGAAATTTCTTTATTAAAGCTGAATAAACAGGAATTAGTTTATGATATTATCCGCTCACGTCTTTTACACAATAGTCCAGTTAGACTAGAATATACAATTATGCCCGTCAAACTGATCCCCCATGTTACGCCTAAAATATTAAAAAAATCTATTTATCATTATATTGAGCACGATCTTAATTTGAAAATTGGCAAGGCAAATCGCACTTTTCGGGCAGATAAAGCCGATGCTTATGATCAGTTATACCTAAACTGTCAAAAAAATGATCCAATTTTTGAAATTGAACAAGTCTGTTTTTTAACCAATGGGCTACCTTTTGAATATTCCCAAACTAGAAATCGCTATGATCAAGGCGAAGTAACTTTAAATCATGTATAAAAAAAGACAAAATGATAATAAACTCATTTTGTCTTTTTATTTTTTTAACTAATCAATGGCCTTAAGGATTCTTTTGGCCAAAGCAAAATTTCCTACTGTCGCTGAACCATTATCAAGAATTTCTGGCATTGTGATATATCTGTTTAGATCTGGTACTTGAAGATAGCCGTTTAACATTTGCGCAAAATCACGGCGCACTTTTTGTAAAAACGCTTCACTAGTTACACCGCCACCGAAAACAATTTTATCAGGACGGAATAATAAAGTTGCCTGCAATGCAGCCTGAGCAACATAATAGCTCATTATATCCCAAACTGGATGTGAAATTGGAACTTCGGCTCCTTTTTTACCAAGACGTGCTTCAAACGTTGGCCCTGCAACAAGTCCTTCTAAACAATCGGCATGAAAAGGACAAATACCTTTAAATTTCAAGTCATCTGGGTGGCGTTTAACCTTAACATGGCCCATTTCTGGATGCCCTAAACTGCCCACCAGCTTACCCGCAATAATTGCACCGCCACCAACTCCAGTTCCAATTGTGTAATATAGAAGAGAATTAATGTCTTCGTTAGCAAGTAAAGTCATTACATATTCACCATAGGCTGAACCATTCACATCAGTAGTAAAAAAAATGGGTACATTGATTTCCTGTTTTAGCATACCCACAATGTTAGTATCTTGCCAGCCTTTTTTGGGCGTCGTCGTGATATAACCATAATTATGAGCCGTTTTTCGAATTTCGATTGGTCCAAAAGATGCAATGCTGATTGCATCAACTGGATACCCCTTAAAATAGTCTATAACTTTTTTTATTGTTTCTTGTGGTGTAGTTGTTGGTATAGTAATTTGATCTTGGATTTGATAATTTTCATTACCTATTGCACAAACAAACTTTGTTCCACCTGCTTCAATTGAACCTAGCATTTCTATCTCCCTAATAACTTTTTTTAATTAACATACTAATAGCGTTCTTCACTTCCTGTGCATTAGAACTCTTATCTATTATTTTCCTAAAGGTGGGATTGGTTTGCAAGTCCACAATAAAATCAAATAATTTTTGGATACTTAAATAATCATCACGGGAAATCGCCAGGAGAAAGACATACTTTACTTCGTTCTTTTCATCCCACTTAATTGCTTTACTTAAACGTGCAAATGAAACTTTAGATTTTTTAGTTGCATAGCCTAAAGAATGCGGAATAGCAATTTTCCCACCAATAGCCGTTGAATACATCTGTTCTCTTTCATTCACTTTTTGCATAAAGTCCTTATTTACAATTGCTTTGCTCTCCAAATTTTTTATTAACATATTTAATAATTGCTTTTTAGTCATATTTTGCTTGACTAAGTAAATATTTTCCGTATCAAACAATTTATCAATTTTTTGGTATGGATTATTAAGTGACTTCAAATATTCCGAAAGCTGAATAATATCATTATTTAAATTCACCAAATCAATTTGAATGACTGGAATAGGTGCATCAGTAATCGGAACCATTGTAATTAAAAAATCATTATCAGTAGCTTTTCCTGCTAAATATTCCTCGTAGGTATAAGTTCCAGTAATATTTAAAAAAGCTGTAAACTGTGACTGCAATTTTGCTCTAACTAAAGCAGCAGTTGATATACCATTGCCACAAATTAAAGCTGTATTTTTTTTGGTTGATTTCATCCCCTGCCGTTCAATTGCAGCACCCACATGTAATGTGATGAAGGACAATTCATCATCATCAAGTTTTAAATTAAGCATATGTTCCAAATATGGTGCCGAATAAGCTGTAATTTCATAGGCATAAGGAAATGTAGATAAAATCACACTCAATAGTGGATTTTTTCTATTGCCATTAACTTTTTTTATTTTGACTAAATTATTTAAATGTTGAGTTAAGTTAATACATAATTCTGGATCATTTACTAAGTCTAATGCAAACTCTTTTTTTATATTTTTTAAAAAAATCCTGACCGCCTTATTAATATCTTTATTAGTTTTAGCCCTAATTTTATCAGTAACACATTCAGGATAATTCATGGCAAAATGATAAATTAAATCATTACGTTCACATTCATTTAGCTTAATGCAAAATTCTTTTTCTAAATTAGTAAATAACTTGCTAATAGCAGCTGAAACATTACCTTTGATTTTTAGCTTATGAGATTTCTCTAGTGAATAACCTAGCTTTACCCGTGAGATTGCTAGGGCAATATGCAAGATTATATTTTTTGTATTAATATCTGATAAAGAATAATTATATTGATGTAAAAAACTATGGACTATCTGTTTTAATCTATCAAGTCTAATATTAGCAAAAATAATTTTTTCCTGTTCAGTAAACCCCACAATATAAGCATTTGAACTTTTATTAATTAATTTGGTAATAATGAATTTTCTTTTAACAGTTTCTGTTCCTTTTAAGTAATAACAATCTTTTGATTTAATAATTTTTAGTCCAACTTCATTAAAATCTTTTTTTATTGTTACTAAATAAGTAAAAAAAGTATTGTCACTAATAAAAAAGCGATCAGTTAGTTCAGACAGTTTAATTTGATTATTAACTAACAAGTATTGCTCAATTTCAATAATTCGTTCACTAGAACTTGAAGCTGGTAAATTACTTTGCGCAATCTTCATTAATTGTTTACGTAAATTTTGATCTAAATAAGCAAGATAAAAGCCACTTCCTCTTTTATTTTTTATTTTTACTTTGTAATAATCCAATTCCTTATTTAATTCCTGAATATCGGACCTAATCGTTCTCGTACTAACATTATATTTTTTAGCTAGAAAAGCGGAGGAAACATAACAATTGGCAGAGTTATTTAATAAATCTGCCAAAATATTGCCTAATCGTTTATAGGATAGTTTCATACCGTTCCCCTTTTTGTAATCCACTTTTACTTACATATTCCTATATCTGTTTGATTAAAGTAATCATGTCATAGGGAGCAATTTGAAAACTTTGTTTTCCAATTTCTTCAAGGCCATTAATAACTTTATAACCCAATTTTTCAAGATATGACACATCCTGTGTCTCATTAGTAAGATTAGATAATCGCAAAATCAAACTATTTTCTACCGTATAGGCAAGATATAATGCTGAAACCTCAACTCCTGGTTCAATTGTCAACCAAGATTGCTCTTTTTTAAGTTCATGAAGCCCAGTAGGATATTCTATATCCCATAATTTATTATCTAAACGATTCACAAATAGATTATGTGTTTGCATTTGATAACTAACAGATGGGGTATACCACTTAGTTAAGTCCTGAGCTATCTGTTTTTCATTTAATTTTGAACCATTATAAGCACATAACCCAAAAACGAATTCATTTTGTCCTAATTCTTGCGCTAATGGGGTGGGCATCATTACATGCCCCACTGAAGTAGTATCACCAGAAGCTCGGCCAGGACGCCATAGTAAATCAGATTTACCCAATTGCCCTGTAGTTGCCATTAACGTAATTAAAAGGAAATCTGCAACTTTCTCATACTCTTTTTGACCCGTACCAAAGAAGTATAAGCCATTAATTTTATCGCACAGGCCAACACAGCGATCGAATACATAAATATTTACCGGTTTTTCAACAAATTCATCATTCCAATTATCTGCAATTCTTTCATTAATGGTCTTGCTAAAGCCACCTTGAATCTGAGCATGTGCAAAATTAGTGGTAATTCCTGTTTTTATCTTTAGCCGCAAACGATGAGATAGAGCTTGATTATCAATCTCCAATTTAGCACCTAACACAGGTGAATCTTTTCTTAATTCTAGGATTAATTTGTATTTTATTTCAGCAGTTTGTTTTTCCTTTAAACGATCTTTTAAAGTTCTTGGCAGCTCCCAAGTTCCTGTTAAAGTCATACGTTCAATGCCTGAAGCACTATATTTTTTAACATTACCATTCCATGGAAGATGAATTTCTTGATCACCTTTTAGTGGTGAAAAGTCATAAGTATCACCATCATTTCCTTGATCATAAATACGAATCACATCAGGAAAAATTTTATTAGCCGTTTTCATTGTGAATTTGCCATCTAAAAAAGATAAATCAATATCTTGATTAGTGATTTTCGTCCCCACATCTTGCCTTAATTCTTCACACGGTGTTTCGCAATCTTCAAAATGAACTACTTGATAGCCTAATCCTTGCATCTTAATTTTTAAGCTTACCTTTATTTTGTAATATCCAGGTTCATCTTTAAATTCATAACCATTAGGAGTTAATTGCATAATATTAGGACGCGATAGTATCTTCTCACTGGCTAAAATAACCGCCTGATTTTGATTAGGAAATTTAATTTTTTTACTTGAACTAATAATTTCAATTGTCTTACGTCCATCAAAATTATAAGGATCGGTATTAAATACAATAACATCATGATCAGTTAAAGATAACCGTTGAGCCAATCTTTTTTTGATATAATTTTCAACTCCTGCCGCGATTTCAAAAGCCTGCTTAAAACGGTGGTCTATATCAATGGCTACATTATCAGTCACACTACCACCAAGAGTATCGTGGGGCTGTAATTCAAATAATAATTTCCAGAGTTTAATAACAATTCCGTTAGAAATTGGAATATTCGCGTAACGTGCAATAACCATTAATGGTTCCAATCTTCGAGTAATTACTTGCTCTAAGTTGAAATTTTGTCTTTTATTTCTTGACCTAACTGAAGTAATTGTACGGTGAACGCGCGAGTAGGTAGGGTAGCGCAATTCTCCCTGATATGTAGGTAATTTTTTACTATGTAATTTAGCCATAAACTTGGGATAAGTACTGTTGATAACTTCATAACGCGAATATTTGTTCACCTCCTTCAATGTTGCTGAAATATTATGAATAATATTCATTTGATCGATACCGGATGGTATTAAAACTTCATCATGATGACCATTTGCGACTTCAAATTCTATTCCTTTATCTAAACGCTCTTTAACAAATTTTTGCAAATTTTGTTTTGAGACTAAATCAATTTGACCGGTATAGTAACCCAAAGGAAAATTTGCTGCAAAAACTGCCTTCCCGCCCAGTGCTTTCCACTTGAAATAAACTGAATTAGTTTGCCTTTGAAAGTTTGTACCACGCCAAGATAAAAAATCATGAATATCAACTTGATGTAGGATCATTGGCAAATTGGCATTAAAACCAAATGTATCAGGCAAATAGCCTAACATCATTGGATTACCATAGTTTTCTTTAGCATCAATAATGCCAATAATTAAATTTCTAAGTAGCGATTCAGCGCTTGGAACCATCGCATCCGTTTGTGTGTACCACGGGCCAATAAAGAGCTGTTTACGCTCTACTAAACGATGAATTCTTTTCTTGCCCTCAGGATGAATTTCAACATATTCATCAATGATAGACATCTGACCATCTAAAGTAAAATTTGCTTCTGGATGATTCTCTAATTCATCTAAAACTTCTGTAAATAATTGATCACTCAGTACTTGTGCATCTTGTGATGTAAAATACCATTCTCGATCCCAATGAGTATGATTGACAAAATATGCTTTAACCATAATCCCTCCTAAAATTGACAATAAACTGTTATAAATTTTGCATGTTTTAATTTGGGTAAAACTACTTGATTATTTTCAATTAATAATTCTGATTGACCGACTCCTTTTAAATTAACCAATTTAACAAGCTTAGGAGTCTGGGTGAATACAATTTTCCCGCCTACTTCATGGAATAGTGGATTATATAATCGGATTTCATAGGACTTAGTACCTGGAACTGTTTTAATTGTGCTTGTTACCAAATTACTTTCAAGTTTAAATAAGCTCAATTCCTCTTTGTATTTTCTTTTCACTGGGTTAAATGGAAAAGTTAATCGGCCATTTAAGAACTCTGCGTACTCATAAATTTGTAAAGGAGTATCCCACTGCTTTACTTCATTTGCCAAGCTACTTTGATCATAAGTTGTAGCCAATGTTTTTAAAGCAAATTCAAAAGATAACTTTTTTTGCAATTGAGCCTGTGGTGTAACCACGGTCTCATCACCAGAAGCTCTACCAGGTCGATATAACAAATTTTTTTTGCCCAACATCCCATAAGTACGAAAAATTGTTAACCTCATAATAGAATGGTTTTTCCCAATACATTCATACTCTCTTACACCTTGAGGTATTACAGCCATACATCTTGTATTATTAGATATGGCAACAAAACTTTGCATCGTATTGATTGAAATAGGCATTTCCTGCCATTTATCAGTTTCTTGCCGCCATAAAGTCAGTTCTTTTTCTTTAACTACTTGTCTTTTAACCGTTCCAAATTGCATATCTGCAATACTTGTCTTAGTCACTATTTCACTATCAAAATTAATACACAATCGATGACTTTTAGACTTTCTATTATCAACATTAATTTTAAAAGCAATAATTTTGCTATTTTTAGTTAAAGTAACCTCCAAACTAACTGGCATGGTAGTATCAACAACTTTTTGCGCACGTTTAGTTAAATTACTTGGTATTTTAAAATTAAAATTAATGATTAACTGATTTTTTAACTTTCCTAAATATTGATAAACTTTATAAGATTGCTGAGTTGAAAAGATATGCATATCTTTTCGTGGTGGTGAATAATTATAGGAGTCCCCATCGTCTCCATTTTCTTCTAGAATAGCTTGATTTTGATAAAGATATTGATTACTTTTATCCAAAATATTTAAACTACCATCGTCGTTAACTTCAATACGGTAAAATTCATTTTCAATCATCTTACCTTCTACAATTCGCTTAAGGCGGCACTCTTGATCAGGTAAAACTGACAAGTATAGTTGCTTATATCCAAATGATGGAATTTGTGTACATTCGATATCTAAATCAATTTGATAAACTTTCTGTGGGTGATAAATTTGCTTACCTGGATCTAATTGAATAGTTGCATCAGTTATTTTTTTTGTTACATCTTTAATATTTGTAATTTCGAATTGAATATTGCTACCCTGCATATCTCGAATTGAAAAGGCTCGGCTTGGTGAATATAGGGTATAATGTAAGACCTCATTACGAATAACTGGCATTGAATTAAATACTGTAAGAGTTATTGGATGATTAGCATTTTCTATCCTAGTAGAAATTTCTCGCATGGTAAGTTCAACTAGACCGGTTGCAAGATCTTGAACTTCTTTATACCGCATTTCAATATCTTCGTTTACACGATCAGAAACACAATTTCCCATTGAATCATGAGCAGCATTTTTAAACATTTTTTTCCAAATATCATTAACTGCTTGCTCTGGATATTCAAAACCAAAGTGATTACCTAATGTAAGTATAGGTTCCATAATATTACTCAAATAAAATTGTAACTTTGTATTGAGCTGTTTAATATCCGCCCTAGAGGAATAAATTGAT
This sequence comes from Lactobacillus sp. ESL0233, assembly GCF_003692995.1. Lineage (NCBI taxonomy): Bacteria > Bacillati > Bacillota > Bacilli > Lactobacillales > Lactobacillaceae > Lactobacillus > Lactobacillus sp. ESL0233. The sequence continues at coordinate 30,309 of NZ_REHH01000009.1, forward strand.
TTATGCACACGCATGTCTTTTCCACAATCTTGCTCACCACTTATCCGTTTCAATAGTGGATTTTGTTGACGAACTGCCTTGATATATTCTTCAAGCGAAGCAACTTTAAAAGTAAATTTGCCAGCATTAGCATGATTTAATTTACTAGTAAACTTTGGCAAATCAAATCTAATTGGAGCCATATCAGAGCCGTTAGGAAAAAGTAAATTATTAGTGGTTGCTGTCAGAGTAACCGTTTTAAATGGTTCTTCTGTCATTAATTCTGCTAATTTAGTTTCATCAATTACACCACCAATAAAATAGCCACAAGCCATCCGGTAAACTGTAACTTCTGAGCCATCTTCGCCCTGCCAAATAAATTCAGATTTAGAAGCGCTACTTAATGAGAATCCTCGATATAAAACAGCATCATGAATGTCAAATTCTCGGTATATCTGTGGCATACTTGATTCCTGACCAAAGGAATCAGGAACATAAGCAATATTCATGTAGCCACCCAATTTATCGCATTCTTGCATTCCAATGCGTAAATTATTAACAATACTTTCTGCTGAAACCATGAATTGGTCGGTTTGCGTGTACCATGGACCTAAAATTAACCTTTTATTCTTTACTAACTTTTTTACCCGATCCATATCTTGTGGTCGCCATTTTAAATAATCTTCTATAAGTGAAGCTTGTCCATCTAATAAAAAAGAGTGATATTTTATATCATTTGCTAAACAATCGATTACATCTTTTAAATCTTTTAAAAGATAAATTTTTGCAGTAGAAGAAGTAAAAAACCATTCTCTATCCCAATGCGTATGCGGAACAATAAAAACTTTTTTAACCATTATTTCTCCTAAAGTTAAAAACTATAGTTTGAAAATAACGATGATTTAATTTTCAACTATAGTTTTTACCGTAATTATTATTGAATGTTTAATTCTATATCATCATCGCTCATCGATTCTTTACCAGTTGAGTTTTGATCAGTAAAGTCTGCAATTAATGGTGCTACAATTGCAATAAATATAGCACAAACTAAAATTCCAGCCAGATATGCAATAATATTATCAGCCGTTAAAATACCTGGCAGTCCTCCTAAAGGGGGAATATGTGATTTTACTCCTAAAAAAGCTCCAGTAGCTGAGCCTAAAGCACCACCAATGATATTCACAATAATCAGTTGTGGAGCCTTCATCATAAACGGAATTGCACCTTCTGTAATTCCAAATGTACCCATAATCAAATTATTATGACCCATTTCTAAAAGTTCAGAAGAAAAACGATTTCTAGGCCAAATAAAACTCATAATGGCGTAACCCATGGGAATTGCACAAATAGCAATATTAGTATATAGACATGGTTGATAAATTCCCTCGATAAAGAAGAAATTTCCAACTCCCCAGGCTGCTTTATTAACGGGGCCACCAAGATCAACACCAATCATGCCTCCCATAATAGCTGCGAGTAAAATTGCATTCGTCTTTTGTTCAACCATGAATTTTACCCATGAAGTTAAACCATTATTAATCCAAGCTAATGGTGGTGTAAGCACCACACCTACAAATAAGGCAACTGAGCCCACTGTTAAAAGCGGCATAATAATTAGTTCAATTGCTGAATTCCATTTATCTGGAACGTTAATCTTTCGGCACCACCGTGCAACATACCCAGCAATCAGTCCCGCAACAATTGCTCCGATAAATCCTAATTGATTGTTAGTAGCAAGCTGCCCACCAATAAATCCTGCACCTAATGCAGGTTTATCTCCTAGTGCATAAGCAATGTAACCGCCAATAACTAAATTAACTAGCCCAATTCCAATCCAACCAACCTGATTGATTTGATACAACATATGAAAAAATCCACTAGATTTTGCGAATTTTGATAAGTCACCATAGCCAAAGCACATGCCAATCAACTGTGGCACTCCGACTACTAAGGCACCACCAATTACAGTAGGAATCATATACGAAATCCCACTCATAACGGCTCCTTCCCATTCTCTTAGCAACCGTTTCATTTTTTAGTCCTCCTTTTTAATCGCGGCAGCACACTTCTTCAAAACAGCTTTTGGTGCTTTAATACAAGTATTAATATCTACCCTAATTATAGGTTTGCCTTCAAATCTTTCCATACTGGTAATTTTTTGGTCAGAAGCAATAAGTACAAAATCTGCTATTTTTGCTTCTTCTTGAGTAATTGCATTAACTGGCCCCATCATTCCCTGTTGTTCAATCTTAACATTCCAACCTAATTCTCTACCTGCCTTCTCTAAGGCTTTAGCTGCCATTGGTGTATGTGCTAAACCTGCTGGACAAGCTGATACTCCGACTACATTCATAATTGTTACTCTCCTATTCTTTCATTAATAAAATTTGCTATTTCATTTCTATTAGTCATTCGCCGTAATTCTTTTTTAAAATCGTGTTCCAATAAGGCTGTCGATAAATTAGCCAACATTTTTAAATGCTCATTGCCTACATTTTGAGGTGGAACCATCAAAGCAAAAACATCCGTTACTGGTTGATCATCATATGTTTGCCACTTTAAAGGATTTGCCAATCTAAAGTATAAAAAGCCAGCCTTTTTAACAGCAGCAGTTTTAGCATGTGGAATAGCAAAACCATCTTCTAAACCAGTAGAAAATTCCTTTTCCCTATCAATAAAGCTCTTATTTAAAGCTTTAGCATCCGTGGTGTAACCTGTTATAGCAGCGATTTCAGAAATATACTTTAACAAAGAATTAATGCTTGACTCACTTACATTTAGAAAAACGTTTTCCTGTGAAAAATTCATTTTTATTATCACTTCCAATTCCTAAAAGGCTTTACTGAAATTAAGCCTAACTTAAATTGATTATTTTGTAATTAGTAACAATTTCCATTTAAGTTGGAAAAAATATAATTTAAATATTTTTACTTTATTTTGCTTTTTTAAGAAACATAAAAAGCGTTCTTCTAATTAGAAAAGCGCTTTTAAATTAATTAAAACAAAATCACCTAAAGACTATCTTGTCGGACTGACCCAAGTACCGGATCCATAGCCCAAGATCGTTTTTACTGCAGGAATAAAAGTAGTGATTATTGTAATAGTATTAATTACCCATAAACATAATAAATAAATAGGGGCAAATAAAATATAACTTAATTTATTTCCACGAGTATCAATCAATAAAGCCGTAGTCAGCTGTAAAGTTCCGGCAATCATTTCAAAGCAAATAAGTAATAAAGTTGAAAATATTAAATATAACAACTGTGACCAATTTTGCGTAGCACAATAATTGATTACTAAAAAAACAAAAATTATTGACGAGATAGCAAAAAAGAACGACCACAGAATACTAAATGTTTGGTCAAATAATAATAACGATTCGCCTAAATTTTTAATGGGATGGCGTAAAACTTTTAATAAGTTAGTCAACCAAACTTCCGTACCACCCTTAGCCCAACGTTTACGCTGATGGTATAAATCTTTTAGTGTTTCCGGCACTAATGTATAAGAAATAATATTAGGGGCAAAAACTGACAGCCAATTATTTAATTGATGGTCCCACGCAATACTAATATCTTCAGTAGCACGATCTTGACGAAATAAGCCTACATCCATTAAGGCGCTTTTACGATACATCGTATTTGCACCACTGTAAGCAAAGATACTACCAAAAACACCCATTTCAGCCCGCTTGATGATTCCAACAATACTAGAAAATTCAACAGTGATTGATTTGGTAATCAGTTTAGTCCGATTCCTAACTTCAACATTAGAAGTTACGGCTGCAATATTTTGTCCTTCTGGACTATTAAAGTAATTAACATATCGGTTTAACGCATCCGGTTCTGGGATGGTGTCAGCATCGTTGCTAAGTACAAGTTCTCCCTTAGCAAAAGCTACCCCAACGTTAAAAGCATGGGCTTTACCCTTATTTTTTTCAACTCGAATAACACGCAAATTGGAATAATGTTTTTGAAGGGATTGTAAAATTTGTGGCGTTCGATCTGTGGAACAATCATCAATTACTAAAACTTCATAATTATTATAATTTAATTCATTAAGTAAATAAGTAACAGTTTCTTTTAAACTTGCTTGTTCATTATGCGCTGGAATCATAATCGTAATAAAGGGTTCCTTATTTTCAGCAATAGTAGTAAAAAATTTCTTCTTATTGCGAAATACATATCTATAACATAATCCTCCGACAAACCAACCCAATCCACCTAGAATAGGATAAGAAATTAAGATTAAGAATAATCCATTTAGTAACGGTTTAATTGTTGACCAAGTTATATCCATCAATTAACCTCATTTCTTAAACAAACGTTGCGCAAAATCATTTTCAAGATTTTGTTCTGGTTTAACACTATAGAAATTATATTGCTGGCGCTGTTTTAAATCACCAAATTTTTCGGTCCAACCTTGCTCAATTAATTTTTCATGTCTCATACGGCGCTTTTGATCAACTACTCTATGCTTGGTCCAAACAAAAGCAAAATGACGGTTATTATGAACGGTCAAAAATAAATAGGTTATTATAATGATAATGAAGATAATTATAAAAAATTCAATTAAAAATTTCATAGGTAAAATAATATCCGAATAATATTTAATATGCGCTTTTTGAGCAATTTGCGGAAAATGTAAAATTATATAAACGCCAATAAACGGTGAAATAACACCCAGCCAGCCAATTATGGCAATTATTGTTTGCCTTATCTTTAAATGCCAATTTCCTGAAGTAAAATAGTCATCTTGGGCTAAGTCAGAAAAAGATCTATGACTCATTATTAGTTTCCTCCTTATCTTATTCCATTCATGGATATCTAATTCTTTTATATTTACTTTATTATTATTACTATTTTAGGTCAAGAAAACAGAAATTATTAAATTGTTTTTGATTTTTCAACATCTATTGTATTTACTTAACCTATGATATACTGATGTTTAATTATTTTATAATAAAAAGGAGGCTAAATTTTGTTAGTAAAACCACATCAATTACAAAAAGGTGATCAAGTAGCACTAATTAGTTTGTCTAGTGGTGTCTTAGGCGAAAAGCAGGTTCTTCATGAACGAAAATTAGGGGAAAAGCGCTTAAAAGAACTAGGTCTTAAATTTATTTATATGCCTAATTCCTTAAAAGGAACTACTTACCTAAAAAAGCATCCCAATGAACGGGCTAATGATTTAAAAGAAGCTTTTATGAATCCTGAAATTAAAGCAATTATTGCGGCCATTGGCGGTGATGATACTTATCGCTTGTTACCATATTTAATGGAAGATTCAGATTTTATTAAAGCAGTACAAACAAGCCCCAAACTATTTACAGGATTTTCGGACACGACAAATAATCACCTAATGTTTTATCGATTAGGGATGCAGAGCTTTTATGGACCTAATTTTTTAAATGATCTCGCAGAATTAGATGTTAGTATGCTAGAATACACCCTAAATACTTGGAATCATTTCTTTATTAACCCACCTACAACTAATATTCCTGCAAGTCAAACTTGGTATGAAGAACGAACCGATTTTTCGCCTAAAGCGATCAATCATCCTCGAATTAGCCATCGCGATACTGGTTATCAAGTGCTTCGAGGAAATGGAATTATTCAAGGGCGACTTTGGGGTGGCTGCTTAGACAGTCTCTATGGTGACTTGACCCAATATCGTTATCCTGATCAAGCCGAAATTATTCGGCATTACCGATTAATTTTATCTCCCCAAGAAGCTCAAAACATCATTTTATTCATTGAAACTAGTGAAGAATGTCCCTCTCCAGATTTATATGCCCAAATGCTTAATCAACTAGATCAAGCAGGTCTTTTAAAATCTGTTCGAGGAATCTTAATGGGAAAGCCACAGAACAATTGCTATGTTAACGAATATCAGACCAAGCTTTTAGCAGCCACTGCAAAGTATCAAACACCCATTTTGGCAAACGTTAATATTGGTCATGCCTACCCCCACACCGCGCTTCCTTACGGCGCTCTTGCGCAAATTAACCTTGATCAGTCTTCTTTAAAAATTTTAGAACCATATTTTTCTTAACTAAAAAGCGTTATCCAAAACATTGAATAACGCTTTTTAAAATTACTACCTTTTTAATAATTAACCTTTCTTCTATATATCTGAGCCACCTTAATTTTAAACTGATTCCATTCATTTTTAATAACTTGTAATTCCACTTTACCTACCTTTGTTATTTTATAATAGCATTGCTTCCGTCCCTGAAATGGTTCATCGCATGTTAGCAAGTATTTTTCTCTTTGCAAACTAGCAAATAATATGAATAAAGCAAAACATTCTATCATTTAGCATAAATTATTTTATATTTATTTAATAAAAGCTTGAATTTTACTAATTATAGTGTATTATTTATATATAACACTAAAGGAGAGAGAACAATGAGCTTATTAGAAACTCAGAATGTGGTCAGAACTTATGGTAAAGGCACAACCAAGTTTGATGCATTACGCGGAGTTAGTTTAGCAATAGATAAAGGTGAATCAGTTGCCATTATTGGTAAAAGTGGATCTGGGAAATCAACTTTAATGCATATTATGGCGCTTCTTGATCAACCAACTTCCGGGAGTATTTTATTAGATAACCAACCAACAAACAAAATTAAAGGGCGAGCTTTAAATAAATTACGTAATCAAACTTTTGGCTTTGTCTTTCAACAATTTTTCTTAAATGCTCAAGATACCGTTCTTGAAAATGTAATGTTGCCATTAAAAATTGCTGGTGTAACGGGAAAAAGGCGCAAGGAATTGGCTTTAGCGGCAATCAGGGCGGTTGACCTTGAAAGTAAAGCTCAAAATAAAGCTAGTAACCTTTCTGGTGGTCAAAAACAACGTGTTTGTATTGCTCGCGCACTAGTTAATGAGCCACAAATTATTTTTGCTGATGAGCCAACTGGTAACTTAGACTCAACTACCGGAGAAATGGTAGAAAATATTTTGTTTAAATTACATCGTGAAAAAGGAATTACCTTAATCATCGTTACTCACGATCCTGATCTGGCTCAAAAATGTCAAAGACAAATTCAAATTAAAGATGGTCTAGTAGTTGAAGGGGGAGCATAATGAAGTATCGCGATATTTTAAACTCGGCTGCCAGTAATTTATGGCACAACAAAGGGCGAACATTTTTAACAATTATCGCTGTGCTAATCGGGGCCTTAACCCTGAGCATTACAATGGGGATTAATTCTGGTGTCAATAATTACTTAACCAAACAAATTGGAAACGTTGGTAATACTGAGCAAATGATTATCGCTCCTAGTTTTTCCAGTGGCAATAGTAATGGTGCACCAGAAAGATACAATACCAACAAAAGTAGCAATAATGCTGACGGAATGTTGACTAAAAATGACCTCAAGAAAATCAAAACAGTTAAAGGTATAAAAGATATTAAAGCATTAAAGGATAGCAACGTTACTTATGTCCAAGGACTTAATAAAGTCAAATATGTTATCGATGCTCAGCCAACCTTGGGAATTGCTTATGACTTAAAAGCCGGGCGACAAGTTGCAATTTCAGGTAATTCATCAGAAATTCTTTTAACTAAACAAATGATGAAAGCCTTTGGTTATCACAATGCTCAGCAAGCTTTAGGAAAATCAATTACACTTGTGACTAATTCACCCGTTACCAAAAAGAAACAAAAAATTTCAGCTAAAATTGTTGGTATTCGTAATGATAGTATGATTAGTAGCGGTCAAAATGTTTATAGTCATGGCTTAAGTCAAAAAATAATCAAAGCCAATCAAGATGGCATGCCTACGGCACTTAAAGATCGCTATGTTGAAATTGTCGCAACACCAACTAGTAAGAATCCTGATAAAATCGCAACAATCGAAAAGAAATTAGCTAAAAAAGGTTACACTGCCCAAACTTTAAAGGATGCGGTTAAGCAACTTTTTCAAACCTTTAATATTGCAACAGGTGTATTGATTATTTTTGGAGCAATTGCTCTAATCGCTGCCAGTTTTGGCGTTATCAATACCCTTTACATGTCAGTTCGTGATCGAACACGGGAAATTGGCCTAATGAAGGCTTTAGGATTAAGCCAAGGTAAAGTTTTTTCTATTTTTAGTTGTGAAGCAATTTTAATTGGTTTATTTGGATCACTTCTAGGGTTACTTGGAGCTGTGGGGATAGGTCAGGCCTTAAATTCAGTTGCCAGGAAGACTTTCTTAAAGGGAATCGATGGCTTTACCCTAATTCAATTTAATTGGCCTAATAGTTTATTAATTATTGGAATTATTTGCTTAATTACATTTTTAGCGGGAACACTGCCAGCTAGACGAGCAGCTAAGCTTGATCCGATTACCGCTTTAAGATATGAATAAAAAAAAAGACGAAAGTAAACTTTCGTCTTTTTTTACTTTTTAGTTTTCTGCTTTTTTTATTATTTGCTCAAGTCTAGGAGCTAATAGGCTTTGTTCTAATATCATGTCAACTGGATGATATTTTTCATCAATACATTCATCCCAGTATTCTAAATGTTTTTTATCAATATAGCTCCCAGACTCTTCCACTGCATTCCCCCCAATACCTTGGATTGAATACCAGTAGAAATATGTATAGCCATCTTGATTATCTTCTTTAAATACAGTTTCAATGTACATTTTTTCCCCAGCCATAGTTGCAACGGTATCTTTATGATGCTGATTAAGAAAATCCATCCACTCTTGTGCTTTTTTTTCTTTACCCTTTTTTATTCTAAATCTTGTGAGCTCTATCTGAACATTGATCAATTTATATTTCCTCGTATAAAAAGCATCAATCAGAGATTGATGCTTTTAAAATTACTAGTAATTAACCAGTATAAATTCAATAAAGAATTAACGCTTACTAAATTGTGAAGCTTTACGGGCTTTCTTCAAACCTGGTTTCTTTCTTTCAACCATTCTCGGATCACGAGTTAAGAAGCCAGCCTTCTTTAATGGGCTACGGAAATCTGGATCAACTTCAAGTAAAGCACGTGCAATTCCCAAACGAATTGCACCAGCTTGACCTGAAAAACCCCCACCATTAACGTTAACTTTAATATCATATTGATTTTCAGTTTCAGTCAAAGTCAATGGTTGCTTCAAATCCTTAACTAAGTTAGGGAATGGAATATATTGATCAATATCTTTATTATTAACAGTGATCTTACCAGTGCCTGGTACTAAGCGTACACGCGCAACTGAATTTTTACGGCGACCAGTACCTGCATATGCAACTTGTTGTGCCATTTATGTAACCTCCTAGATTAACTTGTTAATGTCTAATGCTTCAGGTTTTTGTGCTTCATGCTTGTGTTCAGCATCAGCATAAACATGCATCTTCATAAATTCTTGATGACCAAGAGTATTCTTTGGAAGCATCCCCTTAACTGACAATTCAACTAATCTAACTGGGTTATTAGCAAGTAATTCACCAGCTGGAGTGGCCTTAATGCCACCAAGATAACCAGAGTGGTGGTAGTAAATTTTGTCAGTAGCTTTCTTACCTGTCAACTTAATCTTGGCAGCGTTAATAATAATAACGTTATCACCAGTGTCGACATTAGGTGTATATTGAGGCTTATTTTTGCCTCTCAAAATAGTTGCTACTGCTGTAGACAGACGTCCTAGAGAGACATCTGTTGCGTCAATAACATACCACTTACGTTCAATTTCATTAGGTTTTGCTAATTGTGTAGTACGCAATTTAATTTCCTCCGTTTATACGTTGTTTGAAAACAATAAGATTCCGGGGCCTATCGTGGACAAACATACCATATTAGAATACGTCCTTTTATAAAAAAAGTCAATATTATTTACTGTCTTGCCGATATTTTATTGGAATATCCTCATAGAAAACGTGGTATAGATAGAGACCGTTTGCTTGTGCCGTTTCTCTAACCTGATTACGATCTTTAGCCTTTATTATCCGTGGTATATCATTAACTGGTCGCTTGCCATTACCTATTTCTAATAATGTTGCTACTAAAATCCGAACCATATTATATAGAAATCCAGAACAAATAAAATCAAATATTAACTCATTGGCCTCCTGGTCAAAATTCACATCAGTATAATACATTGTACGAACTTTATTCTTAATTTGACCACCACTAGCAGCAAAACTCGTAAAATCATGTGTTCCAACTAAATCTTGAGCAGCAATTTTTATTTTTTCTACGTCAATGGGATAAGGATAGTGACCCGTATAAAAGCGCTTAAATGGATCAACAAAGCGATCTAAACTCATTCGATAGCGATACCACTTACCTTTAGCGCTATAGCGAACGTGAAAACTTGGATCAACAATTTCACATTTTTTAAAAATAATGTCTAATGGCATCATTGAATTGAGGGCATAAATCATTCGCTCGGTTGCAATTTTATTGCCAGGATAATCAAAATGAATAACTTGGTCATAAGCATGGACGCCAGCATCAGTTCTACCAGATCCTTCAATTGGAACTATTTCTCCCTTAGTCATTTTAATAAGCGCTGCTTCAATTGTCTTTTGAATAGTGCGCTGGTGTGGCTGGGATTGAAAGCCATGAAATAAATGCCCATCATAGGCTAAAGTCATCTTATATCTTGTTTTCATTAATGTGTCCTAAATATTAATAATAAAATAACTAAAATTATAAAATAAACCAAATTAATTAAATCATATAATGACCACTGCAATATTCGATATCTAGTGCGCCCTTGATCACCGCGATAGCCGCGCGATTCCATTGCAGTTGCTAAATCAATTGCCGTTTCAAGAGAACTAATAAAAAGAGGAACCAAAAGAGGCGTAATTGCCTTAGCCCGAGTTATCAAACCGCCATTATTAAAATCTGCACCCCGTGCACGTTGGGCATTCATAATTTTAAAAGTTTGGTCAAATAAAGTTGGCACGAATCTTAAGGCAATTGACATTACCAAAGCAATTTTATCAACTGGAACCTTAAACAATTTCAGCGGTGTTAAGAGCCATTCAATCGCATCAGCAATTTCTAAGGGCATAGTTGTCACCGTCATAACTGTTGAAATTAAGACAATAAGCGTAAAACGGATAAAAATATAAATTGCATTGATAATACCATAACTTGAAACTGCTAGCATCATCCATTGCCAATATACTTTGCCACCTACGGTAAAGAATAATTGTAACAATGACGTGAAGAGGATTAGCCAAATAATTGGTTTTACCCCATCCCAAAATACTTTACCATTTAGTTTAGTAGCAGCAACTGCTACTAAACTAAAAATTGTCAGGATTGCATAAGTAGCTGGATTATTAGCTAAAAAAATTACAAAAATAAAAAGAATAGTCGCAACTAACTTTCCGCGTGGATCCATTTTGTAAACTATCGAGTCACCAGCAATGTAGCGGCCAATCAAAATTTTATTCACAAGCTCACTTCCTTAAATTATACTTGATTCCTGCTATCAATTCTTTTTTTGTTAGCGGTAAATCAGTAAATGTGTAATTCGTTAGTTGCGAAGCAAACAATGATGCCCTGGGTTCATCCAAGTAATGCTTTTTTAACCAGCTACGATCGTTAAATATTTTCTGCGGTACATCATGCTTAATCAAGCGTCCCTTTTCCATCACTAGGACATCATCGGCATACTCTGCAACATCATCCATATTGTGCGTAACTAAAATAATAGTATGGCCAGCTTTTTGATATTCAAAGAAAAGTTGCATCATTTTTGCTCTGGCACGTGGATCAAGACCAACCCCTGGTTCATCCAAGCAAAGAATTTCTGGTTCATAGGCCAATACTCCTGCAATTGCTACCCGTCTCATTTGCCCACCTGATAATTCAAAGGGTGACCTATTAGCAATATCTTTTGGTAATCCAACTCGGTCTAACCACCTTTGCGCACTAGCTTTTGCTTTTTCTGAATCATAGCCAAAGTTTTTGGGTCCAAAAGCAATATCATCAAGAACTGTATTTTCAAATAACTGTGTTTCTGGAAATTGAAAAACTAAACTGACATGCCGCCGTAATTTTTTTAAATGCTTATCAGTAGTTTCTGGTGTTATAAGACTACCCGCAATTTCGATTTGTCCACTAGTGGGCTTTAATAGTGCATTAAAATGTTGCATTAAAGTCGACTTACCACTGCCAGTATGACCAATAATTGCTGTAAAAGAATTATCTTTTAACTCAAAACTAACATTATCTAGTCCTTTTTTTTCAAGTGGAGAACCTTGTGAATAAACATAACTCACTTTTTGGAATTTAATTGACATAAGTAATTAATCAACTCTTTTTCTGAATTTATAGTATCCGGTATATTTATCGCATTACTCTGCAAATCTTTCTTTACTTGTTGAACAAATGGTACAGTCAGTCCTAGTTCATTTAATAACTTAGTTTTTTTAAAAACAGACTCAGGTTTTCCCTGAGTTACTATCTGACCATCATTCATTACCAGTACTTGATCGGCTAAAGCTGTTTCATCAATATCATGTGTAATTGCAATCACAGTTAGTCCATATTTGTCTTTCATTTGCTGTACAATTTGCAACACCTGACTTCTTCCATCGGGATCTAACATAGATGTGGCCTCATCTAAAATAATAATTTTAGGCTTAATAGCAATAATACCTGCAATCGCCACTCTTTGCTTTTGCCCGCCGGAAAGAGAACCTGGTTCTGAATCTGCATATTCACTCATTCCAACAGCTGCAATTGCTTTAGGAACAATTTTCATCATTTCTAGGCGAGAAACTCCTCGATTTTCTAATCCAAAGGCCACATCATCTGCTACTGTAGCACCAACGAATTGATTATCAGGATTTTGAAAAACAACCCCAACACGATTCCGTATATCCCAAACGGTTTTTTGGGTGAGCCTGATTCCATCAACTTCAATTTTAGAATTAGCATTTTCGCCCGCATCAAGTAAACCATTTATTAAACGAATAATAGTCGACTTACCACTTCCATTATGTCCAATTATAGAAGTCCATGAACCTCTTTCAATATCAAAAGTCACATTATTAATTGCGGGCTCTTTCGCATCAGGATAAGTAAAACTCACATTTCTAATTTTAATAATATTATCTATCGTCATGCTTTTGGCCTCCTAAGGTATGAATTAATTGTACCAAAAAAAGGCAAAAAAAATCACCCATGAGGAGGGATAATATGCATTATCTAAGCTAGACTAAACTTTCGTCATCATCCTAACGCTTATTCTCACTCTCATGGATAATTCTTAATAGCTATTAAGTTTTGGTTACTCTCAAATTAAACTAATTCCAAAATAACCATTGGAGCACCATCACCCTTACGAGCAGTGGCTAACTTCATAATTCTGGTATAACCACCATTACGATCTTTGTAACGAGGTGCGATATCACTGAAAAGTTTTTGCAAAGCTGATTTAACAACAACTGCATCTTTTTCTTCATGGATGTCAGCAACTTCATTACGAACAAAGGCAGCAGCTTTTCTTCTAGCTGCTAAGTCACCACGCTTACCTAAAGTAATCATCTTTTCGGCAGTTCTGCGTACTTCTTTAGCACGAGTTTCAGTAGTAACAATGCGTTCATTCATAATTAATTGGGTGGTCATCTCTCTAAGCATTGCTTTTCTATGTGCACTATCCCAACCTAATTTACGGTATGCCATTCAGTTTACCTCCTTTTATTTTTCAATTAATCTTCTTGACGAAGTGAAAGTCCTAGGTCAACTAATTTATTTTTAACTTCTTCTAATGATTTTCGACCTAAGTTACGTACACGCATCATGTCTGCTTCTGTTTTGTCGGTTAATTCTTGCAGAGTATTAATGCCTGCTCGCTTAAGACAGTTATAAGAACGAACAGAAAGATCAAGCTCTTCAATCGTCATTTCAAGCTTTTTCTCTGCTGTATCGTCTTCTTTTTCAACCATTACATCGTTAAATTTAGTACTTGTATCAGCATTTTCAAACACTTTAAAGTGCTCTGCCAAAATTTTGGCAGCAAAACTTAGGGCGTCATTAGGCTTGATTGAACCATCAGTCCAAATCTCTAAAGTGAGCTTGTCAAAATCGTCTCTCTTACCAACACGAGTTGATTCAACTTGGTAATTAACTTTTTCGATTGGTGAAAAAAGAGAATCAACCGGAATAACACCAATTGGCATGTCTTCACTCTTATTGTCGCTTGCTGCAACATAACCACGACCATTCTTAACGGCAACTTGCATATGTAAATGTCCGCCGTCTGCAATGGTACAGATATATTGGCCAGGATTTAATATTTGAATATCAGCGTCAATCTTAAAGTCATCAGCAGTTACAACTGCTGGACCTTCAACGTCAATTTCAATAATTTTTTGTTCATCTGAAAAAGACTTTAATTCAAGCTTCTTCAGGTTCAGAATTATTTTGGTAACGTCTTCTTTTACACCAGGAACGGTTGAAAATTCGTGCAGGACATCATCAATTTGAACATATACTAATCCTGTACCTGGAATAGATGTTAGTAAAACTCTACGTAATGAGTTACCTAAAGTAGTACCAAAGCCTCGTTCAAGTGGTTCAATAACAAATTTACCATAAGACTTCTCTTGGTCCACGACGGTAATATTTGGCTTTTCAAATTCAATCATTACTAGACCCCTTTCAAAACGCAACGTCTTTTATTAAGAAAAAAATTAAACACGACGACGTTTTGGTGGTCTAGAACCATTGTGAGGAACTGGGGTAACATCACGAATTGCAGTAATCTCCAACCCAGCAGCTTGCAGTGATCTAATAGCAGATTCACGACCAGCACCAGGACCTTTAACTGAAACTTCTACATGCTTCATACCTTGATCCATGGCACTCTTAGCAGCTGCTTCGCCAGCCATTTGTGCTGCAAATGGTGTAGACTTACGACTACCTTTAAAGCCCAAAGCTCCGGCTGATGACCAAGCAATTGCATTACCTTGAACATCGGTAATCATGACTAAAGTATTATTAAACGTAGAATGAATGTGAGCAACGCCTTTTTCAACGTGCTTCTTCACACGACGCTTACGTGCTGTTTTAGGCATCAATAAACCTCCTTATTTTATTTATTCTTCTTACTACCCTTACGAGTACGTGCGTTATTCTTGGTATTTTGACCACGAACTGGGAGTCCACGGCGGTGACGCATACCACGGTAAGAACCGATATCAATTAACCGTTTGATATTCATACTGACTTCTCTACGTAAGTCACCTTCAACACGGTATTTATCAACTTCTGCGCGAAGCTTTTCTTGATCATCTGGAGTCAAATCTTTTGAACGTATGTCTTCAGAAACACCAGCATCCGCACAAATTTTCTGAGCTGTTGGTTCACCAATGCCATAAATATATGTTAATGCAACAACTATTCTTTTATCTCTTGGTAAGTCAACACCAGCAATACGTGCCATAAATTGCACCTCCTATTTTATTTTTAACCTTGACGCTGCTTGTGTTTTGGATTTGCAGGGCAAATAACCATTACACGACCATGTCTTTTAATAATCTTACAATGTTCACACATTGGTTTAACAGATGGTCTAACCTTCATGTTTCCCTCCGTTATTATTTTATAAACCGATAAGTAATTCTACCTTTTGTTAAATCGTAAGGAGAAAGTTCTACAGTCACACGATCTCCTGGTAAGATACGAATATAATGCATTCTAATCTTACCGGAAACGTGTGCTAAAATTTCAGCCCCATTTTCCAATTCAACTTTAAACATAGCATTAGGTAAAGTATCAACCACTTTACCCTTTACTTCAATGACATCATCTTTTGCCAAAGCTGTTCCTCCGCATTTAAACAGTCATTCTTTGAAATTATAACACGGATAAATAAATATACAAATTATTCCTTTTTACTTAATACCGTGTCAACTTGTTCAAAGACTTTTTCTGGAGTTTGTTCACCATTAACAATAGTCAGCAAACCATTCTTTTGATAATAGTCTTTCAAAGGTGTATTCATTTTTTCATTAACTTGTAAACGATTCTTTACTACTTCAGGCTTATCATCTTCACGTTGATAAAATTCATGGCTACCACAACGATCACAACTACCTTCAACTTTAGGCATCTTAGTAATTTTATTATAAGTTGCGCCACATTTTTTACACATAAAGCGTGCTGATAACCGACTAACCAAGGTTTCTTCTTTAACTTCTAATGAAATAACTTTAGTCAAAGGCTTGTTAAGTCGCTTAGTTATGCCTTCTAAAGCTTCTGCCTGAACAATTGTCCTTGGGAAACCATCTAAAATATAGCCTTCTTTGATGTCAGGCTGATTTAAACGTTCCTCTACTAACCTAGCAGTAACTTCATCAGGTACTAGATCACCTTTATCAATATAACTTTTAGCTTCAAGACCAACTTTGGTCTCATTAGCCATTGCTTCTCTAAACATATCCCCAGTTGAAATATGAGTTAGATGATATTTATCGACAATTTGTTCTGATACTGTACCCTTGCCAGCACCTGGTAATCCTAAAAGAAATAAGTTAATCATTTATTTGTTCCTATCTAATGAATCCAACGTACTCTCTCTTCATTAACAATCCGTTAATTTGGCGAGATAATTCCAAAACAACCCCAATTACAATTAAAAGACTAGTACCTCCTAGACCTATTGAACTTGGTAAGTCCCAAAAGTTAGTAGCAAGCTGGGGTAGTAAGGCAACTAAGCCCAAGAAAACAGAACCAACTGTTGACAACTTTATTAAAAGCTTAGAAACATAATCCTGTGTATCTTTACCTGGCCAAACGCTTGGGATATAAGCTCCTTGTTTTTGTAAATTCTTTGATAGCTTTTCAGGATTAACCTGAACAAAAGCATAGAAGAATGTAAACAATACTATTAAGAGTGTATAAATTATTACGCCAGTCGTAGTTTGCATACTAAAAATATTAGTCATTATTTTGTACCATTGCTGGTCACCTTGAGATCTTTGAAAGGCCATTAAAATTGTTGCTGGAGTGATGATGAATGAACTAGCAAAAATTACAGGGATAACACCTGAAACATTAACTTTTAATGGCAAGAAACTTTCAGAGCCACTTACAGTCGCACGTTTAGTGTATTGTATTGGAATACGACGATCTGCTTGTTCAACCCACGTAACTATTTGTGTTACGACAAGTACTGCAATGATAATCGCAATGAAGAACACAACACCTTGCCAACGATCAGCTGCACTATTATTGATAATTTCATCTTTATATAACTGCCAAAGACCACGTGGAAGTCGAGCTATAATACCAGCAAAAATTATAACTGAAACACCATTTCCCAGACCTTTATCAGTAATTTCATCACCAAGCCAAGTTAACAGCATTGTTCCTGCTGTCATGATTATTGCAATTTCAGCATAAGTTTGTGGCGTTTGTGACTTGACAAGCCCCATTTGTGTCAAAGCGTTAAAGCCAAGAGTAATTCCAACACTTTGAACGAGTGCCACAAATAATGAAAGCCATCGAGTGACTTGATTAGTCTTACGCCGTCCAACTTCACCTTGTTTTCCCCATTCAACTAAAGTTGGAATAATATCCATTTGTAATAATTGAATAACAATTTGTGCTGTAATATACGGGGAAACTCCTAGAGAAAAAATAGAGTAAGTATCTAATCCACCACCTGAAACAGTATCTAGCATTGGAACTAGGCCAGTTTGTGCAACCTGAGTGATCGCTTTTGCATTAACACCTGGAACAGTAATGTTAGCTCCAATGCGATATAGCAAAAGAATAAAGAGTGTAAAATAAATTTTATTCCTTATTTCTTTATCCTTAAAGGCGTTCTTCAAAGTCGAAAACATTAGATCACCTCAACAGATCCGCCGGCAGCTTCAACTGCCTTTTTCGCAGCTGCGGAAACTTTATTAACCTTTACATTTAACTTGACTTTTAACTCACCTTTAGCAAGTAACTTGACACCTGATAATTCTTTCTTTACCAAGCCAA
This sequence comes from Lactobacillus sp. ESL0233, assembly GCF_003692995.1. Classification (NCBI taxonomy): domain Bacteria; kingdom Bacillati; phylum Bacillota; class Bacilli; order Lactobacillales; family Lactobacillaceae; genus Lactobacillus; species Lactobacillus sp. ESL0233. The sequence goes on from NZ_REHH01000009.1 coordinate 48,234, forward strand.
CTTCTTTAAGACTAGCAACAGTTACTTCACTATTATCTTTAAATTTGTTTAAGTCGTCTAAATTAATAATTGCGTATTCTTTACGGTTAACATTCTTAAAACCACGTTTAGGCATGGTTCTGAAAAGTGGCATTTGCCCACCTTCAAAACCTAAACGTGTATGACCACCTTGACGGGATAATTGTCCCTTTTGTCCACGGCCAGAAGTTTTTCCGTAACCACTTGAAGTACCACGTCCAACACGTTTTCTAGTATTACGTGAACCTTCAGCAGCATGTAATTCATGAAGCTTCATTAATTCGGCACCTCCTTATTTAATTATTTAGTTGTCTCTTCAACAGAGATCAAATGAGCAATTTTTATTAACGCACCACGTGTAGTAGCGTTATCTGGTAAAGTTACTGTACTATTGATTCTACCCAAGCCAAGAGCTTTAACGATTTTTCTTTGGTCAGGTAGACGGTGCGCAGCACTTCTAATTAAAGTAACTTTTAATTCAGTCATTTATAAGTCTCCCTAATCTAAATCTGCGTGACGAAGCTTTTCAACATCTTCACTAGTTCTAAGTTTCTTTAATCCATCAATTGCTGCACGCACAACATTAATTGGAGTATTTGAACCTAATGACTTAGAAGTAACGTCTGCAATACCAGCCATATCCATAACGATACGAACAGCACCACCAGCAGCAACCCCAGATCCGGCTGGAGCAGGTTTAAATAAAATGCTTCCTGAGCCATAGTGGCCAATTACTTCATGGGGAATAGTTGTTCCAACTGTTGGAACAGTAATCATATTCTTCTTACCAGCTTCAACGGCCTTACGGATTGCTTCTGGGACTTCTTGAGCCTTACCAGTACCAAAGCCGACACGACCTTTTTTGTCGCCAACGATTACCAAGGCGGCAAATCTCATTCGTTGTCCACCTTTGACAACCTTGGTAACACGATTAATTGCTACTAACTGATCTTCGATGTCGTCTTTATTTCTGCGATTATTACGAGAATCGTTGCGGTTTGCCATGTATTATTCTCCTTCCTTAGAAATCTAATCCATTTTCACGAGCGGCATCTGCCAAAGCAGAAATACGGCCGTGGTATAAGTAACCACTTCTATCAAATACAATATTTGAAATATTTTTACTTTTAGCTGCTTCAGCAATTGCTTTACCAACAGCTTGAGCCTGTTCTACTTTAGTTGAATCCTTGGCAATGGAAGCATCTAAAGTTGAGGCACTTGCTAGCGTGACACCCGCTACGTCATCAATTAATTGAGCGTAGATGTTTTTGTTTGAACGGAAAACACTTAAGCGTGGGCGCTCAGCAGTACCAGAAATCTTGCTACGAATACGTTTATGACGCTTTAAGCGCAATTTATTCTTATCTGGTTTAGAAATCACAATTTCACCTCAAAATTTATCTATTATTTACCTGTTTTACCTTCTTTGCGACGTACATATTCATCAACATAACGAATACCTTTACCCTTATAAGGCTCTGGTGGACGTACATCACGAATTTCAGCCGCAAATTGTCCAACATTTTGCTTTGAAATTCCTTCTACTTCAATTTCAGTTGCTGAAGTAGCTTTTACAGAAACACCTTCTGGTGCAGTCATTTCAACTGGGTGTGAATAACCAACGTTTAAAGTTAATTTATCACCTTGAGTAGTTGCTCGATAACCAACACCGATTAACTTCAAAGTCTTCTTGTAACCATTAACTACACCTTCAACCATTGAAGCTAAGTTAGCTCTTTCAGTACCATGAAGTGCCTTATCACTTTCACTTGAACGTGAAAAAGTGATTTTGCCATCTTCTTGGTTAAAGGTAATTTTTGGATCAAAATATCTAGTTAATTCACCCTTAGGACCTTTGACAGTGATATTGTCACCTTCTTTGGTAACAGTGACACTATCTGGGACTTCAATTATTTTTAAACCTATCCGGCTCATTGATTGTTCTCCTTTCTGTCAGAATTACCAAACGTAAGCGATAACTTCGCCACCAACATCTTTTTGTCTTGCTTCTTTATCGGTAATTACACCAGCAGAAGTTGAAACGATGGCGATACCTAATCCATTAAGAACCTTAGGTAAATTTTCAGCACTAACATAGTTTCTAAGACCTGGCTTAGAAATACGCTTTAAGCCTGAAATGACACGTTCTCCGTCTGGACCATATTTCAAGAAAATCTTGATAGTACCTTGCTTATTGTCATCAGTAACTTCGTAATCACGGATGAAGCCTTCGCGTTTCAAAATTTCTGAAATAGATTTTTTTATGTTTGATGCAGGAATTTCAACAGAACTATGCTTTGCCATATTAGCATTTCTAATTCTTGTCAAGTAATCTGCGATCGGATCTGTCATGACCATTTATGCTATCCTCCTAACCGTATTACCAACTAGCCTTTTTAAGACCTGGGATCTGACCCTTGTGAGCTAAATCCTTCAAGCAAATACGGCATAAGCCAAATTTACGATACACAGAGTGTGGGCGACCACATCTCTCGCAACGAGTATATTCACGTGAAGAAAACTTAGCAGGACGATGATTTCTAATTTTTTGTGACGTTTTAGCCATTAGTGTCCTCCATTATTTTGCAAACGGCATACCAAATTGACTTAAAAGCTCACGCGCTTCTTCATCAGTGTTGGCAGTAGTTACGATAACAACATCCAAACCCCTAGTCCGATTAACTTTATCAAAGTCAATTTCTGGGAAAATCAATTGTTCCTTAATACCTAAAGTATAGTTGCCTCGACCATCAAATGAACGACTTGAAACACCGCGGAAGTCACGAACACGAGGAAGTGAAACACTAATCAACTTGTATAAGAAGTCATACATTCTATCCCCTCTAAGTGTTACTTTAGCACCAATAGACATACCTTCACGCAAGCGGAAGTTCGCAATTGATTTCTTAGCTTTGGTAACTAATGGTTTTTGACCAGAAATCAAAGTTAACTCATCAACAGCCTCATCCAAAGTTTTAGCATTGGAAACAGCATCACCAACACCCATGTTTAAAACGATTTTTTCAATCTTAGGTACTTGCATAACTGAACTGTAATCAAACTTTTCTTGCAATGCAGGAACAATCTTTTCTTTATATTCTTTAGCTAAATAATTTGCCATTTGTGTCCTCCCTTCTACTTTTTAGTTTCTTTTTTGCTTTCAGATTTAGCAATAACCTTAACATTAGATGCATGAATTGAACCTTCTGATTCAACTACACCACCATTTGCATTGGTTTGCGAAGGCTTTTGGTGTTTCTTTATTGTATTAACGCCCTTAACAACTACACGGTTCTTTTTAACGTTAACTGAAAGAACAATACCTTCTTTACCCTTATCTTTTCCGGCAATAACTTTTACTTTGTCACCAGTTTTAACAAACATCAGTGCACCTCACTTAATTATAAGACTTCTGGAGCAAGAGAGACGATCTTCATAAAGTCGTGCTCACGTAACTCACGTGCAACAGGCCCAAAGATACGAGTACCACGTGGGCTCTTATCTGCATTAATTACAACGCCGGCATTTTCATCAAACTTGATGTATGAACCATCTTCACGACGTGCGCCTGATTTTGTTCTAACAATAACAGCTTTAACAACGTCGCCTTTTTTGACAACGCCACCTGGTGTTGCTTGTTTAACTGTTGCTACCACGATATCGCCAATGTTACCAGTCTTACGCTTTGAACCACCTAAGACTCTAATAACTAAAAGTTCTCTGGCACCTGAGTTATCAGCAACCTTCAAACGGGATTCATTTTGAATCACTATATAATCCTCCCCTCACTAAATCCGCAAGTTAAACAGATTTCTTAACAATTTCAACTAAACGAAAGCGTTTTGTACGAGATAATGGACGAGTTTCCATGATACGAACAGTATCGCCAACTTTAGCTTCATTATTTTCATCTTGTGCGTAATATTTCTTTGAATATCTTGTACGCTTTTTGTATACAGGGTGATTCTTGTAAGTATCAACTACTACAGTAATAGTTTTATCATTCTTATCAGAAATTACTCGACCTTGATATACGTGACGACGATTTCTTTCGATTGATTCGCTCAAGTTAATAACTCCCTTCCACTAATCGTTTTTTAATGCTTCTTCGCTAAGAATTGTTTTAATTCTAGCGATATTTTTGCGGACTTTACTTAGGCGAGCGGTATTTTCTAATTGACCCGTTGCTTGTTGAAAACGCAAATTAAAAAGTTCTTCTTTATATTGCTTTTCCTTATCTAACATCTGATCATTGGTTAGTGCTCTGATATCCTTAGCCTTCATTAGAATTGCCACCTACTTCCGAACTTTTAGTCACAAATTTACACTTAATTGGTAATTTAGTTGCTGCAAGTCTTAAAGCTTCACGAGCGGTTGCTTCACTAACACCACCAATTTCAAACATTATTTTTTCTCTCTTAACAACAGCTACCCAACCGGCAGGTGCACCTTTACCAGAACCCATACGTACACCAACACCTTTAGCAGTGTATGACTTTTGAGGGAAAATTCTAATCCAAACTTTACCACCACGCTTCATGTAACGAGTCATCGCAACACGAGCAGCTTCGATTTGTTGATTAGTAATCCAATGTGATTCAAGAGCTTCCAAACCATACTCACCAAAAGCAATGGTTTTTCCACCTTTAGCAGCACCGCGCATTTTTCCACGGAATTCACGACGGTGTTTTACTCGCTTTGGTACTAGAGGCATTATTTGTTTCCTCCTTTCACAGCTTTTCGAGGTGTCTTACTCTTTGAAGGTAAGATTTCACCACGGTTAATCCATACTTGAACACCAATTTCACCATAAGTGGTAAATGCGTTTACCCAAGCATAGTCAATGTCAGCTCTCAATGTCTGTAATGGAACACGACCTTCAGTATGCCACTCTCTTCTTGCCATGTCAGCACCATTTAAACGACCAGAAGTTTGAACTCTGATTCCTTTGGCTCCTGCACGCATAGATCTTTGAGTAGCTTGGCGCATTGCACGTCTAAATGCTATACGCGCTTCTAATTGACTAGCGATACTTTCAGCTACTAATTTAGCATCTAAATCTGGCTTCTTAATTTCAACAATATTTACTTGAACTTGCTTCTTAGTTAAAGCATTTAACTCTTTTCTTAAAGCTTCAACTTCAGAACCACCTTTACCGATTACCATTCCTGGCTTAGCAGTATTAATCGATACATTGATTCTATTTGCTGCACGTTCAATTTCAATAGTAGAAACAGAGGCATCTTTTAATTTCTTAGAAATGAATTGTCTGATGCGCAGGTCTTCATTTAAGGTTTCCTTGTATCCTCTGTCAGCATACCATTTAGATTCCCAATCACGAATCACGCCGAGACGAAAACCATTTGGGTTAATCTTTTGACCCATTAATATACCTCCCTTAATCGTTCTTTTCTGAAACTACTACAACTACATGACTAGTTCTCTTGTTAATAGGAGAAGCCATACCTTTGGCACGTGGTCTAAATCTCTTTAAAGTTGCTCCTTCATTAACGTATGCTTCAGATACATATAAATTTGCACTTTCGAGATCGTAATTGTGTTCTGCGTTTGCAATTGCTGAACGTAAAACTTTTTCAACGATTGGGGAAGCAGCTCTAGGCGTAAATTGCAAGATTGCCAATGCTTCAGCAACATCTTTACCGCGAATCAAATCAACGACTAAACGTGCTTTTCTTGCAGTAATCCGAACAGTTCTTGCTTCAGCCCTAGCTGAACTAATTTGTTCTGCCATTTAAGTGTTTCTCCTTTCTTTATCTTGTAGCCTTGTCGTCAGATGCTTTGTGTCCATGGAACGTTCTCGTTGGAACAAATTCACCTAATTTGTGGCCAACCATGTCTTCAGTAATATAAACTGGAACATGTTTTCTACCATCGTAAACAGCTATAGTCAACCCAACAAAGGAAGGGAAAATAGTTGAACGACGTGACCAAGTCTTAATAACCTGTTTTTTTTCTGAATCAGCTTGTGCATCAACTTTCTTTAACAACGATGCATCTGCAAAAGGCCCTTTTTTAATACTACGGCTCATTAATTAACCCTCCTTCTATTACTTGCTACCTTTACGGTGACGAATAATTAACTTCTCGCTGGCTCTCTTACTATTTCTAGTCTTAATACCACGAGCTTTCTTACCCCAAGGAGTCATAGGTTGTGGACGACCAACTGGGGCCTTACCTTCACCACCACCATGTGGGTGATCGTTAGGGTTCATTACAGAACCACGGGATTGTGGACGTCTGCCTAGCCAACGGCTACGACCAGCTTTACCTATTTGAATTAATGAATGTTGTTCATTGCCAACAACACCAATAGTTGCACGACAAGCTGACAAAATCTTACGAACTTCGCCACTTTGTAATCTAACTAACGTATACTTACCGTCACTACCCAAAACTTGAGCACTAGTACCCGCACTTCTTACTAATTGACCACCTCTACCAGGTCTCAACTCAATGTTATGAATTGAAGTACCAGTAGGGATATCTTTTAATGGTAATGCGTTACCTGGCTTAATGTCTGCATTAGAACCTGATTCAACTATATCACCAACTTTTAATCCTTTAGGTGCTAAAATGTAAGTTTTAATACCATCAGTATAGTGAAGAAGTGCGATATTAGCAGTTCTATTTGGATCATATTCAATAGTTTTAACAACGGCCTTTGTGTTGTCCTTGTTACGTTTGAAATCAATGATACGATACTTTTGTTTATGTCCACCGCCACGGTGTCTACTAGTAATATGACCATATGAGTTACGACCCGCAGTATGTGATTGTGACTCAAGCAAAGTACGCTCTGGCTTGCTTGTAGTAATCTCAGCGAAGTCGGAAGAAGTCATATTACGGCGACCATTTGTGGTTGGCTTATAAATCTTAATAGCCAATTGACTGACCTCCTATTACTTATTCTCTTCTGTATTTTCGTCTTTAAAAATTTTGATGCCGTTTGAATCGTTAGTTAAAGTAACAATTGCTTTACGTGTGCGAGCAGTTTTACCAGTATAGCGCCCAACTCGTTTATCCTTACCACGAACATTCATAATGTTAACTTTTTTAACTTTAACGTCAAAAATTTCTTCAACAGCGTTACGAACTTGAGTCTTGGTTGCAGTTAAAAGCACATTGAAAGTGTACTTCTTATCATCCATTAAATTCGTAGACTTTTCAGTAATGACAGGTCTTAAAATGATATCGTGTGCACTCATTCTTTTGCAGCCCCCTCAACATTCTTTTCAATCTTCTCAATAGCATCCTTAGTCAAGATTAATTTGTCATAATTGACAACATCTTCAACATTAACACCATTAATAGTGATTACCTTAACGTTTGGCAAATTCTTAGCTGAAAGTTGCACGTTTCTATCTTCTGAAACAACCAACACTTTACCTGCAACATTTAAGCTGTCCAGTATTGCTTTGAATTCTTTTGTCTTAGGTGCTGACATAGTCAACTGATCTAAAACAATCAAATTATTATCAATTAATTTTTGGGAAAGAACTGACTTAATAGCCAAACGACGTTGCTTTCTTGGCATTGAATATGCATAAGAACGTGGAGTAGGTCCAAAGACTACACCACCACCACGCCATTGAGGTGATCTAATAGAACCTTGACGAGCACGACCAGTACCCTTTTGCTTCCATGGCTTCTTACCACCACCACGAACAGCAGATCTATTCTTCACTTTTGAAGTGCCTTGACGCTTGCCAGCTCTTTGTCTGATGATTGCATCAAAAACTACGCTTTCATTTGGTTCAATACCAAAAACTTCATCTTTTAAAGAAACTTCACCAGCATCTTTACCTTTTTGATCGATAACTTTTAAATTAGCCATTCTAGTCCTCCTTCCTAATCGTTATTTTTAACAGCAGATTTGACAGTAATTAATGAATTTTTAGCACCAGGCACGTTGCCTTTAATTAATAAAACATTCTTATCTGCCACAACTTTTTCAATTACTAGGTTTTCAATGGTAACTTTTTTCACACCCATGTGACCTGGCAAGCGCTTGCCTTTAGGTACACGGTTAATGATGGAACCCATTGAACCAGGAATTCGATGGTATCTTGAACCATGAGTTTCAGGTCCACGTGATTGACCCCAACGTTTAATGTTACCTTGGTATCCATGACCTCTTGTAATTCCGGTAACGTCAACAACGTCGCCTTCCTTAAATGTGTCCACAGTAATTTCTGAGCCGACTTCGTAGTCCTTAAGCTCTACTCCGCGGATTTCACGAATGAAGCGCTTAGGCGACGTCTTTGCTTTTGCAGCATGACCTTTTTCTGGTTTGTTGCTCAAAACTTCACGCTTATCTTGATAGCCCAATTGAACTGCTTCGTAACCGTCTGATTCAACAGTCTTAACTTGCATAACAACATTAGGTGTTGCTTCAACAACAGTTACAGGAACAAGGATACCATCTTTAGTGAATATTTGAGTCATACCAACTTTTCTTCCTAAGATTCCTTTGGTCATGTTTACACCTCTTTCTTTTTAAAATTTATAGTTTGATTTCGATGTCAACACCGCTTGGTAAATCAAGCTTCATTAAAGAATCAACAGTTTTAGGTGTTGGATTTAAAATATCAATTAAACGTTTATGCGTCCGCATTTCAAACTGTTCACGAGAATCTTTGTTCTTATGCGGTGAACGTAAAACTGTGAATAAAACCCTTTCTGTTGGCAAAGGAACTGGACCTGAAATTTCAGCGCCAGTTCTCTTTGCAGTAGCTACGATTTTAGCAGCTGATTCATCGAGAATACCATGTTCGTATGACTTTAGTCGAATACGAATTGATTGACTTGCCATTAAATTACCTCCTTAACGTCCTCTTTAAAAGATGACTGGCTTCCGCAAAAATTCCCAGCACACTTCTGTGGCAATGCAGCCTGGTGTGCCGCAACCTTTTGCATCAACGCTCTACAACAAAGATATGCTTTAAAGCAGAATAAGCCCTAAATGCACAAAGACTATTGTACCTACTTTACGCTTAAATATCAAGGGTTAGGGTTAGTTTTATTTAAATTAAAGCATTAATTTAGACGAAATTTATTTGATAAAAAATAGCTATTATTATAAAAATCTATTAATAAAAGTAAAAATCAATTTTTAAGCTGATTGAATTTTATTGGGTTCAAAGCAAAAGCATCAAACTACTCATGTAGTTTGATGCTTTTAAGCCTAATTAAAATAAAGAATTATTAAATTTATCAACAACTCGATCTTTATATTAGGACAAAATTACTATTCAGCGTTACCGCCACGATTTTTAATAATTTCTTCCTGGATTGACTTAGGAGTAGCTGCATAGTGATCAAAGACCATTGTGAAAGTACCACGGCCTTGAGTTGATGACCGCAAAGTAGTTGCGTAGCCAAACATTTCAGCAAGTGGAACCATTGAATTCAATACTTTAGCACCCGAGCGGTCTACCATATTATCCATTGTACCACGACGAGCAGTAATCGAACCCATTACATCTCCTAAGTATTCTTCGGGTGTAATCACTTGAACTTTCATAATTGGCTCAAGAATTACCGCACCAGCCTTAGGTGCCGCATTCTTCAAAGCAATTGAAGCGGCAACTTTGAAGGCTGCTTCTGAAGAGTCAACTTCATGGTAACTACCATCATAAAGTTTAGCCTTGACATCAATTAATGGATATCCTGCTAAAATACCATTCTTCATTGATTCTTGTAACCCGGCATCAACTGAAGGGATAAATTCACGAGGAACAACACCACCGACAATGGCATCTTCAAACTCATATCCTTTACCTCTTTCATTTGGTGTAAATTCAATCCAAACGTCACCATATTGACCTTTACCACCAGATTGACGAACAAATTTACCTTGTGCTTGTGCTTCCTTAGTAAAGGTTTCGCGATAAGCAACTTGTGGCTCACCAATTTTGGCTTCAACGTGAAATTCACGTTTCATTCGTTCTACCATAATTTGAAGGTGCAATTCACCCATCCCAGAAATTAAAGTTTGTCCAGTTTCTGCATTAGTTTCTGCTCTAAAGGTTGGATCCTCTTCAGTTAACTTCTGCAAAGCAACGTCAAGCTTATCACGGTCTGCTTTTGATTCTGGTTCGATTGAAACTTGAATAACTGGATCTGGAACTTCTAGACTTTCCAAAATCAATGGGTGATCTGGATCAGTCAGAGAATCACCGGTAGTAGTATTCTTTAAACCAATTGCTCCCGCAATATCTCCAGAGAAGACTTCAGAAATTTCACTTCTTGAATTAGCATGCATTTGTAATAAACGACCAACACGCTCGCGACCGTTCTTAGAAGCATTTAAAACATAAGATCCAGATTCAAGTGAACCAGTATAGACACGAATATAAGTTAAACGACCAACAAATGGATCAGTTGCAATCTTGAAAGCTAATGCTGAAAACGGCTTGTCGTCACCAGCAATTAATTCGACTTCTTCGCCAGATTTAGGATCATGAGCAACATAAGGTTTTACATCTAGTGGTGATGGCAAGTAATCAACAACACCATCAAGCATCATTTGTACACCCTTGTTCTTAAATGCTGAACCAGCAAATACTGGGAAAGCTTTCAAATCTAGAGTTGCCTTACGAATAGCAGCTTTTAATTCTTCAATGGAAATTTCTTCACCATTAAGGTATTTATCCATGATGTCGTCATCAACATCAGCTACTTGTTCAATTAATTCAGCACGACGCTTTTCTGCTTCTTCTTTGTATTCATCTGGAACTGGAATTGTTTCCCATTTAGCCCCAAGCTTATCTTCATCATAAACATCAGCTACCATATTGATTAAATCAATGACGCCTTCAAATGTTTCAGCAGAGCCAATCGGCATCTGGACAGCTAAAGCATTGGCGTTTAAACGTTCATGTAAAGATTTTACAGACTTATCAAAGTCTGCACCAATCTTGTCCATCTTGTTAATGAAAACAATTCGAGGAACACCGTAAGTTTCAGCTTGGCGCCAAACATTTTCAGTTTGTGGCTCAACACCAGCTTGAGCATCAAGAACAGTTACCGCACCATCAAGCACCCGAAGGGAACGCTCAACTTCAATTGTAAAGTCAACGTGTCCTGGGGTATCAATAATGTTAATTCTGTAGTCATTCCATTGAGCAGTTGTGGCCGCTGACGTAATGGTAATACCACGTTCTTTTTCTTCTTCCATCCAGTCCATTTGGGAATCACCTTCATGTGTTTCACCAATTTTATGGATTTTACCAGTGTAGTAAAGTATACGCTCGGTAGTGGTGGTTTTACCCGCATCAATGTGGGCCATAATACCAATATTACGTGTTTTTTCTAATGGAAATTCACGTTTATTAGCCATAAATTCTCTCTCCTTAAAAAATTAGAAACGATAATGAGCAAAGGCACGGTTAGCTTCTGCCATGCGATGAACATCTTCACGCTTCTTAACTGCTGAGCCAGTGTTATTTGAAGCATCAATAATTTCATTAGCTAAACGCTCATCCATTGTATGCTCATTACGCAAACGGGCATATGAAACCAACCATCTTAAGCCTAAAGTTGTTCTTCTTTCTGGACGAACTTCAACTGGAATTTGATAATTTGATCCACCAATACGACGAGCTCTAACTTCCAAAACTGGCATAATGTTATTCATTGCTTCTTCAAAAACATCAAGTGGCTCTTTGTCAGTCTTTTCTTTAACGATATTAAAAGCGTCATAAAGGATTGCAGATGCCTTAGCTCTTTTACCATCAATCATCAAGTGATTAATTAACTTAGTAACAAGCTTTGAGTTGTATACTGGATCTGCTAAGATATCTCTTTTAGCTACATGTCCTTTTCTAGGCATTATTTAACTCCTCCTTAATCTTTCTTGGCACCATACTTAGAGCGACCTTGTTTTCTGCCATCAACACCAGCAGTATCAAGAGCACCACGAATGATATGGTAACGCACACCAGGAAGGTCCTTTACACGACCACCACGAATTAAAACAACCGAGTGTTCTTGTAAGTTGTGACCTTCACCGGGAATATAAGCAGTTACTTCAATTAAGTTAGAAAGACGTACACGAGCATACTTTCGTAAAGCTGAGTTTGGTTTCTTTGGCGTCATAGTACCCACACGAGTAGCAACTCCACGCATTTGTGGTGCTGGGTTAGATACTAATTCTTTTTTCATACTGTTATAGCCATAGCTTAAAGCTGGGGACTTTGACTTAGTCGTCTTAGTCCGACGACCTTTTCTTACCAATTGATTAATGGTTGGCATTAAATTTTTCCTCCTATAAATCGTTTATTTTGTTCACACATCCAGGAGTTTCTTTTTTATCCTGAACAATACCTCAAAATGTACATAGATTATTTTACACGCTTCTAATTAAAAATCAATCCATTCTATTAAGAAATTTCACTTATTTTTACGTATTATTAATTGAGGTGAATTTATAAAATGATTTATTTATTAACCAATTTTATAATTGGAAGTTGCTTAGCTTCTCATGCAGCGGTAATTTGTGAGCATTACAATCAAAGTGACTTTATCTTTACTAGATCACACTGCACAATTTGCCACAGTGAATTAAGCTTACTAGATGAACTTCCTATTATTTCTTACATTTTTTTACGTGGCAGATGTCGATATTGTCATGGACAAATTTCTGCCCATCTTTTTTTGATTGAAGTTATTGGTGGTTTTGCCTATATTCAGATCGACTTTAGTAAGATTGAAGGACAGCTAACAGCTATTTTGATTTTTAGCTTATTGCTTGTTGCGATTTATGATGCGACACATTCTGAGTTTCACCTCGTCATGCTTTTACCAGCCTTTTTTTCTATAAGCTATCATATTAGCAATTTATTTAAAGCTGAATTATTAGATTATATCGAGGCATTCCCAATTTTAATTTTACTTGTTATCTATATTTTTCAGAAAAAACTTGGTAGCGGCGATTTAATTATCTATTTAATTTTAATACTATATTTTAATGCGCATTTTGCTAATCAAGTTTTTTTATTTGCCTCTATTTTTTTACTTTCACAATTCATCCTTGAAAAGAAAAATTTTTCAAAAAAACAAGCTATACCTTTTATTCCCTATCTTTTTTTAGGTTTAATTATACAGTTGATGCTTAACTAAAAAGAGCTTAATTTCTTATAATTAAGAAATTAAGCTCTTTTAAAATTTATTATTGTGGATCCTTTAGCTTGTCAGCTTCCTTCATTTGTTTTTCAATATCAGCAATTGAATAAACAGACTTTGGCTTAGCTACATCTGCTTCAGGTTCCATATTACGATAAACTGGTAAACCAGTACCAGCAGGAATGATTTTACCAATAATAACGTTTTCTTTCAAACCAAGAAGTGGGTCATTTTTACCCCTGATTGAAGCATCAGTAAGAACACGAGTGGTTTCTTGGAATGATGCAGCCGACAAGAAACTATTAGTTTCTAACGCTGCCTTAGTAATTCCCAAAATCACACTTTGAGCGGTTGCAGGGATGCCACCAGAAATAATTACTGACGTGTTACGTTCCTTAAATTGGCCAATATCCATAATTTCACCTGGTAACAAGTTAGTTTCACCAGGATCAAGAACCCTAACTTTTTGAAGCATTTGTCTAGTTAAAACTTCAACGTGCTTATCGGAAATATCAACCCCCTGCATTCTATAAGCTTTTTGAACTTCAACTAAAATATATTCTTCAGTTGTTAAAGTATCTGTAACTTGGATTAATTCTTTCGGATCAATTGAACCAAGGGTCAACTTGGCTCCGCGTTTCACTTCATCACCTTCAGCAACTGCAACAGATGCTGTGTACGGTACGCTGTAACTTCTGGTATCAATCTTACCTTTAACTGTGATTTCACGAGTGTGTTCTGCTGGATTTTCTTGAATTGAATCAATTATTCCATCAACTTCAGAAATAACAGCCCGACCTTTAGGATTACGCGCTTCAAACAATTCTTGCACACGAGGAAGACCCTGTGTAATATCTTCGGCACCAGCAACACCACCATTGTGGAAAGTACGTAGAGTTAGCTGAGTACCCGGTTCCCCAATTGATTGCGCCGCAACAGTACCAACTGCTTCACCAACTTCAACCGCTTCACCAGTTGCCAAATTCATACCATAGCATCTGCGGCAAACACCATGTGATGTATCACAAGTTAAAATTGAACGAATTTTAACATTAGTAACTCCTGCAGCACAAATTTGGTGCGCCAGATTTTCATCCATCATTACATTTGGCCCTACAATTGCTTCACCAGTTTGTGGATCTTTAACCGTTTCGGCAGTGAATCGACCAAGTAAACGATCATAGAGTGGTTCTATTAATTCATCGCCTTCCATAATAGCATGAACATCAATTCCACGATCAGTACCACAATCTTCTTCACGAATAATCACATCTTGCGCAACATCTACTAAACGTCTAGTCAAATAACCTGACTGAGCCGTCTTCAACGCTGTATCGGTCATTCCTTTACGTGCACCGTGAGTTGACATGAATAGTTCTAGTACAGATAGCCCTTCTTTAAAGTTTGAAGTAACTGGAATTTCAAATAGCCCACCGTTAGGTGTGGCCATTAACCCACGCATTCCAGCAAGCTGTGTAAAGTTAGAAATATTACCACGAGCACCTGAGTCGGCCATGATTGTAATTGGGTTACGTGGATCATATATTTGGGCAATTTCATTTTGAACTTGATCTTTACATTCATTCCAGATACTAATCACACGATCATGTCGTTCTTGTTCAGTAATTAACCCACGTCTAAATTGCTTAGAAACAACATCAACTTGCTTGTGCGCTTTGGCTACCTTTTCATCTTTATCATCAATTTCCGGAACATCAGTCATTCCAATAGTAATACCAGAAGTGGTTGAACTTGTATAACCAAGAGTCTTTAAGTCATCAAGATATTCTGAAGTTCTTTGAACCCGATAATACTTGTAAATTGTTGCAATCGAATCTGATAAAAATGACTTCTTAAATGGTGTAGAAATTAATTCATCAGCAATATCATCGATTTTTTGATTGATGTCTTCGCCTGAATGTAAGAAATACTTTTCTGCTAAAGGATTATTTAAATTCTCTTCAGTTGGTTCATTAATATAGAAGTAATCCTTCGGAAAAATTTGGTTAAAAATTACCCGACCATATGTCGTAATAAAAATACCGTGTTCACAGCCCTTCGGCCATGCTTTTTCCGACATTGAATCAGCAGCCATACCAATAATTGTATGGTAATGAATATCACCATTATTGTAAGCAATAGTTGCTTCATCTGGGGAATTGAAAATCATTCCCTCGCCTTCACGACCTTTTTCAGCTTGTGTTAACCAATAGTTACCTAAAACTATATCCTGCGAAGGTGTAACGATCGGTTTACCATCTTTAGGTGCCAAGATATGATGCGCTGCTAGCATTAATAATCTTGATTCCGCAACTGCTTCATCAGATAGTGGAACATGAATAGCCATCTGGTCACCATCAAAGTCAGCATTATAAGCTTCACAAGTTAATGGATGTAAGCGAATAGATTTGCCTGGCACTAATACAGGTTCGAATGCCTGAATACTTAAACGGTGCAAGGTAGGAGCACGGTTCAGTAGAACTGTTCTTTCCTTGATTACGTCCTCAAGTACATCCCAAACCTCATCATCTTCACGATCAATTTTGCGTTTTGCACTCTTAATATTGGATGCAATCTTGCGTTTAACTAGTTCGTGCATCACAAATGGCTTAAATAATTCAAGTGCCATTGGCCGCGGAACACCACACTGATAAAATTTCAATTTTGGTGAAACATCAATAACTGAACGACCAGAATAATCAACACGTTTACCAAGTAAGTTTTGACGAAAACGTCCTTGTTTACCTTTCAGCATGTGTGATAAAGACTTCAATGGTCGATTGCCTGGACCGACAACTGAGCGACCACGACGACCATTATCAATCAAAGCATCAACAGCTTCTTGCAACATCCGCTTTTCATTTTGCACGATAATGTTAGGAGCATTAAGGTCAAGTAATCTCTTTAACCGGTTATTTCGATTAATTACTCGACGATAAAGATCGTTTAAGTCAGAAGTAGCAAAGCGGCCACCTTCTAGTTGAACCATTGGACGTAAGTCCGGTGGAATAACTGGTACGGCATCAATAACCATCCATTCTGGTTTATTACCAGAATCTTTAAAAGCATCTAAAATATCTAGTCTTCTAATTGCACGAACACGTTTTTGACCAGTAGCAGTCGCTAATTCTTTCTTTAAATCAGTAACTTCTTTGGCCAAATCAACTTTACGTAGCAGATCACGAATTGCTTCTGCCCCCATCTTAGCTTCAAAGCGACTACCATATTTAGCTTTTTGTTCTCGATATTCAACTTCTGTTAGCAATTGCTTGAATTCAAGGTCGGTGTCACCCGGATCAATTACAATATAAGCAGCAAAATAAATTACTTCTTCTAATAACCTTGGTGACATATCAAGAATCAATCCCATTCTTGATGGTATTCCCTTAAAGTACCAAATATGAGTAACTGGAGCAGCCAATTCAATATGACCCATCCGTTCTCTTCTTACTTTAGATGAAGTAACTTCAACCCCACACCGATCACAAACGATACCACGATATCTTACGCCTTTGTACTTGCCACATGCACAGGCCCAATCCTTAGTTGGTCCAAAAATTCTTTCATCAAATAAACCATCTTTTTCGGGTTTTAAAGTACGATAATTAATCGTTTCAGGTTTTTTAACTTCGCCGTATGACCAACTCCGAATTTTATTCGGGGATGCAAGACCAATCTGCATACTTTCAAATTTATTAACGTCAATCAAAAGTTTGACCTCCTACTATTTAGAAATCTTGTGATCATCATCGGACTCATCAACCAGAGTTTCACTCTTAGTTGGTATTTCAGCTGTTTCTTCTCCAGACTTCACCGCTTCCTCAGCTAGTTTTTTCTTTTGCTGTTCTTCTGCCATCTTTGATAAAGTATCAATATTTAAATGCTCACTTGAATCATCATCCATGTCGCGCAACTCAATTTCACTATGATCCATATCAAGCACACGGATATCCAATCCTAATGATTGCAGTTCTTTGACAAGAACACGGAAAGATTCAGGAACACCTGGCTTAGGAATTCTTTCACCCTTAACTATCGCTTCATAGGCTTTTACACGCCCCACAACGTCATCTGACTTATAAGTCAAAATTTCTTGAAGTGTGTATGCCGCACCATAGGCTTCAAGTGCCCAAACTTCCATTTCACCAAAACGCTGTCCACCAAACTGTGCTTTACCACCAAGTGGCTGTTGAGTAACTAAAGAGTAGGGTCCAATCGAACGAGCGTGAATTTTATCATCAACCATATGCGTTAATTTCAAGTAGTGCATAATACCCACAGATACACGGTTGTGGAATGGCTCACCTGTACGTCCATCATAAAGCACAGTCTTACCGTCTTTATCAATACCAGCTTCATGCAGAGTATCCCAAACATCGTCTTCACTTGCACCATCAAATACAGGTGTAGCAACATGTATACCTAACTTATTAGCAGCCCAACCTAAGTGTAGCTCTAATAGCTGACCGATATTCATACGTGAAGGAACACCCATTGGATTCAAACATATATCTACTGGTGTACCGTCTGGCAAGTATGGCATATCTTCCTCTGGAACAACAGCGGCAACCGTACCTTTATTACCATGACGACCAGACATTTTGTCCCCAACTTGGATTTTCCTCTTTTGCGCAATATAAACACGAACCAAAGTATTTACGCCTGGCGAAAGCTCATCACCATTTTCTCTTGTATAAACTTTAACATCACGCACAATTCCGCCACCACCATGTGGTACACGCAAAGAAGTATCGCGGACTTCACGCGCCTTTTCTCCAAAGATTGCATGAAGTAATCTTTCTTCAGCAGATAATTCAGTCACACCCTTAGGCGTTACCTTACCAACCAAGATATCACCATCATGAACTTCAGCGCCAATCCGAACAATACCTTGTTTATCAAGATCTTTAAGGGCATCTTCACCAACATTAGGCAATTCTCGCGTAATTTCCTCAGGTCCTAGTTTAGTATCCCGAGCTTCAGATTCATAATCTTCTATACTAATTGAAGTATAGACATCTTCTTTAACTAAACGTTCTGAGAGCATAATTGCGTCTTCATAGTTATACATATTCCAAGTCATGAAAGCAATCACTGGATTTTGACCTAAAGCTAGCTCACCATGATCCATAGTTGGACCATTTACAATTACTTCCCCTGCTTCAACTTTGTCACCTAAATTAACATTAGGTGTTTGATTATAGGACTTAGAATTATTTGAACGACGATATTTTTCAAGTGTATATTTATCTAAAGTATTATCATTACGTCTTATTCTAACTGTGTTAGCGTCAACATATTCAACTGTTCCTGCTGCTTTGGCTACAATAGCAGCACCAGAATCATGCGCAGCACGATATTCCATACCGGTTCCAACTAAAGAACTGTGCGGATTAATCAGTGGTGCAGCTTGGCGCTGCTGGTTAGCACCCATTAAAGCTCGGTTAGAGTCATCATTTTCTAAAAATGGAATACATGCTGATGCCACAGAAACGACTTGCTTTGGAATAACATCCATATAATCAATTTTATCTGGACTAACTTCAACATTGTCTTCCTTATGACGAGCCAAAATCAAATCGTCTTTAAACGAACCATCTGGATTTAAGTGAGTATTAGCACCAGCTATAATGTAATTATCTTCAACATCAGCAGTTAAATAATCAATTTTATCCGTAACTTTATGGGTCTTCCAAGAAACCCGTCGGTAAGGTGTTTCAATGAACCCATATTTGTTGATAACAGCATAACTTGCTAAGGAGTTAATCAAACCAATGTTAGGACCTTCTGGGGTTTCAATTGGGCATAGACGACCATATTGCGTATAGTGCACATCGCGAACTTCATATCCAGCACGATCACGAGTCAGTCCACCAGGTCCTAAAGCAGACATGCGCCGCTTATGAGTTAATTCACCCAATGGATTGTGTTGATCCATAAATTGTGATAATTGCGATGAACCAAAAAATTCTTTCAAACTAGCTACAATTGGCCGTATATTGATTAACTGTTGTGGTGTAACGGTTGACGGATCTTGAATTGACATTCTTTCACGCACAACACGTTCCATTCGAGCTAAACCTATTCTAAATTGATTTTGTAAAAGCTCACCAACTCGGCGAATTCGCCGGTTGCCCAAGTGATCAATATCATCAACATTACCGATTTCATCTTGTAACAAGAAGAAATAATTAATTGATGCCAATACATCTGCTGGAGTTAAATATTTAACATCTTTATCAATATGACCATTAGAAATGATTTTAACTATGCGTTCAGGATTAACTTTTGAGTATACTTTGACTTCTTGAACAGTAATCGGATCTGGTAAAACACCCTCTTTTGAAGGTTGATAAGTAACCATCTTGAAATCATCACGATCAAGATAATTTTCTAAAGTATCCATTACTTCGTGGGTAACTATGGTACCTTTTTTAGCAACAATTTCGCCCGTATCAGGATCAGCTAAAGTTTCAGCTAAAGTTTGCCCATATAACCGACTCTTCAAAGATAATTTTTTATTAACCTTATAGCGACCAACGGCTGCTAAATCATATCGGCGTGGATCAAAAAAGCGCGCATATAACAAGGAGCGTGAAGAATCAGTTGTCTTAGGCTCACCAGGACGTAAACGTTCGTAAACATCTTTCAAAGCCTCGGCAACCCGTGAATCAGCTGGATTCTTATGAACATCTTTTTCTAAAGTAAACTGTAAAGTATCACTTTGGCCAAAAAGATCAATAATTTCATCATCTGAACCAATACCTAAAGCTCTAATAATTACCGTCAATGGCAATTTACGTGTCCGATCAACGCGAACATATGATATATTCTTAGCATCAGTTTCATACTCAAGCCAGGCCCCACGGTTAGGAATAACTGTTGTACCAAAAATCTGACGCCCATTTTTATCATAATCACCAGAATAATAAACACTAGGTGATCTAACTAATTGGGCAACAATAACCCGCTCAGCTCCATTAATAATAAAAGAGCCAGATTCAGTCATTAATGGTAGATCGCCAAAAAATACATCTTGAGTCTTAATTTCACCAGTTTTTTGATTAGTTAACTTTAAGGTAACATGCATTGGTGCAGCGTAAGTCGCATCATGATCTCGTGCTTCATCAACAGTGTACTTTGAATTTTGGAGTTTATAACCCAAATATTCCAAAGAAAGCTTGCCTGAAAAGTCACTAATTGGCATAATGTCGTCAAAAACTTCTTTAATACCTTCATCCAAAAACCATTTATATGATTCAGTTTGGACATCAGTCAAGTTAGGTAGTTTTAGCACTTCTTTAATGCGTGAAAAACTACGTCTTGTTCGATGTTTACCAAAATTCACTACGTGTCCATTTAACAAGGAAAAAACATCCTTTCTGTCAGAGAAAGCTAGTATTACATTTTGATTACAATTTCAAAAAGCTAGAATTTTAAGCATAAAAAAGACAAAAACGACTACTGTCATTTTTGTCCTTATTATTTTGCTGGACAATATATCAGCAAAATTCTGAAAATCAGCTTTTTAATCACGACTAAGTATAGCGAACAAATAATTAAATGTCAATGTTATTACTTAACATTGGCCAAATTATCTTTTGTTGCCCTAATTAAATCAAACTTTAATTTTTTCCGATTACATCCTATTTTCAAAGTATCACCACTTTGCAAGTCTCCCTCAATTATCATTGAAGCAACTTGATCTTCAATATCTTTTTGAATTGCTCGTCGCAATGGTCTAGCACCCATTTCTGGATCATAACCATCTTGAGCAATTTTATCAAGAGCTGCAGGCGATATTTTAAGTTGAATCCCCTGTTTATTCAAACGTTCAATTAATTTACGCGTAAGTAAAGTTACCACTTGCCTTAATTGCTTTTGATCAAGTTCATCAAAGATGATGCTTTCATCAATTCGATTCAAAAATTCTGGTCTAAAAAATTGTTTTAGTGCCTCTTTTACCCGATCTTGACGTAATTTTACCTGGTTAGAATTATCAGCACTGAAGCCAACAGCCTTGGTTTCAAAGATTGAGCGTGAACCTAGATTGGAGGTCATAATAATAATAGTATTTTTAAAATCAACTTTACGTCCCTTTGAATCGGTTAAAAAGCCATCATCAAGGACTTGCAATAGCAAATTAAATACATCAGGGTGCGCCTTTTCAACTTCATCTAATAAAACTACAGAATAAGGATGACGCCGAACTTGTTCAGATAACTGCCCACCTTCATCATAACCGACATATCCAGGAGCTGAACCAATTAATTTGCTACTAGCAATTTGATCCATATATTCTGACATATCGATTCGGATTAAATTGTTTTCTGAGCCAAAAACTGTAGCAGCAATAGCTTTAGCAAGTTCGGTTTTGCCTACTCCAGTTGGACCTAAGAAAAGAAATGAACCAATTGGACGATTCTCATCTTTAATACCACTACGGCTACGGCGAACTGCCTTACTAATTGCCGAAACAGCCTTATCTTGACCAATAATTCGTTGGTGTAAATTATTTTCAAGATTAGCTAATTGTTTGGTTTCATTTCGACTCATTTGTGTTACTGGAACACCGGTCCAATTAGATACCACCTTGGCAATGTCTTCGGGATGAACAATTGCCCCATTTTTCTCTGATTTTTTCATACGACTATAAATTTGATCTTGCCTTACTTGCAGGCTATTTTGTCGTTCTTGTAATTGCGCTGCCTTCACAAAGTTTTGATTAACTGCAGCCTGGTTCTTTTGTTCAATTACTTTTTTAAGTTGATCACTAACTTGAACTAATTGATTATTTGTACCTGTACCAGCTTTGATTTTAACAGATGCACTAGCTTCATCAATTAGATCAATTGCTTTATCAGGCAGATAACGATTAGAAATGTATCGACTAGACAAGTCAATTGCATTTTCTAACGCTGCCTTATCAATTTTAACATGATGAAATTTTTCATATTTAGGTTTTAACCCGGATAAAATAGCAAAAGTTTCTTGGCGTGATGGTTCAGTTAAACGTACAATCTGAAAGCGCCGAGCCAATGCTTGATCTTTTTCAACGTATTTTTGATATTCGTCAAAAGTTGTAGCACCAATCATTTGTAAATCACCGCGGGCCAACGATGGCTTTAAAATATTAGCAGCATCAATTGAACCTTCAGCACCACCTGCACCAATTAAGGTATGCATCTCATCCACAAAAAGAATGATTGTACCATCATTAGTAATTTCCTTAATAATTCTTTTGAGGCGGTCTTCAAATTCACCCCGATATTTCGTTCCAGCAACTAAGCCACCCAAATCTAAAGAAATCACTTGTTTATCCAATAAGTCATGCGGTACTTGCTTACTTACAATTGCAGTTGCGATTGCTTCTGCCACAGCCGTTTTCCCCACTCCTGGTTCACCAATCAAGACTGGATTATTTTTATTACGCCGGGATAAGATTTCGATTACGCGAGCAACTTCCCGATCACGCCCAATCACTGGATCAATTTGACCATTTTTTGCACGCTCATTTAGATTTACTGATACTTGATCTAAGGTTGGAGTAGTACTGTTAGTTTTATCATTAGCCTCTACATTACCATAATTTGACCAGCCCCTGTCATCATTTTCATTCAAATCAAGCAGTTGGTCGTCTTCACCCAAACTATGTAAAATATCATTTTTTAAGCCATCAACATCTACATTTAGATTGCGTAAAATTACTGACGCTAAAACTTGTTCATTAAAGACAAGTGCTAAAAGAATATGGCTAGTTTTAATTTTAGTAGCCCCTTCACGTCCTGCTAATGTAGCGGCATAGGCTAAAACCATAGTTAATCTAGGCGACATTTCCATATAAGTAGCTTTACCAGCTGAACCATATCCAGTATAGCGTTCGATTTCTTCACGAACTGCTGTTGCAGTTATTCCCCAAGATCTTAAGTCCTTGCCAGCTTCACCATCAGACTCAATTACCATCGCCAATAGCACATGTTCAGTACCAATTAAACGATGGTGAAAATTTTGTGCTTGTTCACGTGCAATTTCTAAAACTTGATTTGCACTGTTAGTATAAGTTTTTTTCATCATAGCACCACCTTTATAAATGACGTGTATTCACTATATACTCTTTTGCTGAATTGTAAATTTTTTTGTTTCAAGAATATATTAGTTCACGTTAAACACGCAATTATTATAGCAAAGACTGTACTGTGATGCTAACTTTCCTATCTCTTTCATTATATTTACCATGTTGCTTACCATAATCTTAAACAAATCGCTAACTATTTCTTTATAAGCCCTTTATCGTATTTATTCTGATGGTAAAAAAGCAACCTCACTAATTTATTCCAGTTTTTGTTAAACAAACAAAATTGAGCTCATATAACTTTAGAATTATTCCAGAAGATAAATAAGCTTAGTCTGGTTCCACTGTTAAATTAACCCCTTATTTAAATAAAAATTTAAACAATACAAACTAATAATCAACCTATTAATAACTAAAAACAAATACATGATAGCGGCCTATTTTAGGTGATTTGTATCTTTATAAAAATGTGAAGTCTTTTAGCCCAATTTCAGATAATTTCAAAAAACCAAAAAAATAAAAATGCCTTAGGATCAACGTTTGAAGCTAATTGAAACTAAGACAAATCTTCATTATCGGGAAAACAGGATTCGAACCTGCGACCTCTACGTCCCGAACGTAGCGCTCTACCAAACTGAGCTATTTCCCGTTTAATAAAAAAACTCACCTAAAGTGGTGAGTCTTTATTAGAAAGCGGAAGACGGGATTCGAACCCGCGACCCCCACCATGGCAAGGTGATGTTCTACCACTGAACTACTTCCGCAAGACATCTATTATTATAGCAGACAGATATAGTTTTGCAACCCTTTTTTAAAAAAATCTAACTAGCTAATTACTTTATAAAACAAAAGATTATCATATATTAGATATTAGCAAAAATTCGGTATACTTTTTACCAAGTAATAATTAAAAAGGGGGAAAGAACCGTGCAAAATGAACTAGAAAATTTATTGCACTTACCCAAAAATCAACTATCCTTTACTGATCAACATGTATATATACTCTTAAATAATCTTGGTAGTATCAATCCACATCTTCGCGATAAGCTTAGTTACAGTTTTTTAGCACGTAGTTTTCAGGAAAATTCTTTTAACAAAGAGCAACTTAGAATGATTATCGATTTTTTTATTAATAAAAAGACCTTGTTTCATCAAATTACTGAACCTGAAAATGATGCTGTTTTTTTTGCGCACATTCACTGCCCTATTGGGAGCACTAATTTTGGCAATAGATAGCAACCAGACGATTTTAACCAACGATGAACGGCAAACAATGTTCAACTGGAGTATTGCTTATTTAGAATTAGAAAAGGATTATCGCAGCTTTGTCAAAAATAAAGGTTGGGCCCATAGTATCGCACATGGTAGTGACTTTTTAGCTGCAACATTGCAACATCCCAAATTTATCATTCAAGACCAAATAGATCTTTTAAATTTAATCCGAACGATTTTTAACAATATGCAAACTACCTTTGTTGATGATGAAGAGAAACGCTTGGCTTATGCTTTTTTTCAAGGGCTTAAGACTCAAAAATTTTCTACTTCTACTTTTATTGAATTCATTAATGAATTCAATACTGAACGCTACCAAAAATTAGCCAATGACAATTTACTCGGCTGGCATCAATTAAGTACTTGGTTAGCAATACTTCAAAGTTGGTATTTTCTCCTAGAAAAAAGGCCCGAATTATAAGTACCAATTGCTAATTTAATTGAAAAATATTATGATGCTTATAAATAAACGTTGACCTATTTTTGGCTAAGTCTTCTTCGACTACACGTTAAATATCTTCAAGATGCTCTAGACGCATTATTGGGAAGAATTATTAGCCTGCTCATTAATCTTCAAACTGTATGAACTGTTCTGGTTTCAGATCCTTAGTTACATCAACATATATACCTAAATTTGTTTGAATATCCAAATGTCCTAAAGCTTCTTGAATAACTTTTATATTTATTCCAAATTCAATCAATCTAGTAGTAAATATATGCCGCAATGTATGGCAACTAAAGTTAAGTAATAAATTTTTTCCTTTATATAATAGAACTTTTACTTAAAGCGTTGAAATTGGCATCCCTAATAAGGTGTATTAATACCATATCCTGTTTTGCCTAGCTTTTGAACGATTATAGAACACAAGTGCTTGACTGCAGGCTCTTTATTTAAACTCTAACATTTTCACCTAATTCAGAATCACCTGACTTACATGACTTAAGAATATAAGTTAGCTTTTCTTCTACATGTTAAAGAAAGCCAATTCATCTTTATTCAAAATAAATATTGGAGTTATATCTGACTTAGTATGCTGTGATCTTGTACGGTCCCATGTCATTCACCTCCTTTCAAATTTAATTAGCCGAAACATACTTTTTTATTCCTAATCTCCATAAAAATCTAGAAATTACATAAAAAAGGACCAATAAAATCAAATAATAAATAAAATATGACTGTATTCCATATTTCAAAAATTCATTAGTGATATTCGTTGCTAATAATATAGGTATCACGAATACAAAAATATTTTGTATTATTTTAGGAAATATTTTTGTAGGCCGTGATGCAAAATTGAATAAATCTTCAACAACTCCACCTAATCCTACTAATCCGTTAAACCAAAATAGCAAAGTTAAACATATTTGATTCAAGACAAAAATCATCAAAGCAGTTGTAACTATTAAAATATTAATAACTATAAATTTAAATTGTGTTATTACTTCTTTATTTAGAAAAATGATTAGCAAAATATACGTAATTATAAAATTAAAAATACTTGGAATATCTATACCTCTAATTGCAGATAGCCAATACGAAGAACTAGGTCTGATTAGAACATAATCTAAATTACCTTCTAAGATATCATCATTTAGTTCTTCATGTCCTAATATAAAAAATATATTATAGACATATGTAGAAGAGTTAACAAAAGTTATTAGAATAAAATATTGATTTTCAGTCCAACCGGGAATACTCCGATTATCAGCATAATAAATATTCCCTGTTACCAATTCAATAATCAAAAATATCAAGGCTAAAACAAAAGTTATAATACTTGTTGTTCTATAAATCAAGAATTCTTCAATACTTTTTTTCCAGATTGTTTTACCAATTCTTATCATGCACCTACACCTTCATACTTTTTAATTCCTATTTTAAAAATATATTTTCTAAGGAAATTAAAACCAACTAGCCATAAAAAAACCACAAAAAAATACTTAATAATCGCATTAGTATTGCCCCCACTAATTATCAACCTTGCAGGTACGTCAGTAACCAAAGAAAAGGGATTATATTGCAGCCAACTATAAATTCTTTTATCCAGCATATTTAAGGGAAAGTACAATCCGCCCAGAAGTAAGTAAATTGCGTTTATGCCGTTACGTAAGGGCCACATATTAATAATCCAAAAACTTAATTCTCCAAGTAACAACATCAAGTTAAAAAACATAAAATTTGCAACTATAAAATAGAAAAACAAAAAAGCAACTATAATAAAATTGTTAGAGAGTATTACTAGTAAGACCAAATAGAATATTAGTATATAAAATTGCCTACCAAAGCTATACAAAAAAATATACCAAAAAAAGTGATATAGGTTTAGTTATATACATTGATAATCTTCCAGAACTGATTAAACCCGCTAAATAATAAAGTGGAGTAGTTGTAAATATCAAGGCAGTTGTATTAGTAAGAATCAAATATCTGGCCATGTTTATAAAATCAGAATGTGGTAGTAATAAATTCCATATCCATAAAGATACTGCCAAGTTAGCTACCTGTAATATTATTGTAAGGATTATATTAGAGCGAAAGACCAAATTATCCTTCATCCCTAAATATAAAACAGGCATATACTTTTTAATTTTTTTCATTAGCTTTATCCCATTCTTTATATATTGATAAAACCAAATCTTCGATTGTCATTCCTTGCCGATTAATAGATATTATATTTTTCTCTCCTACACTATCAATTTCATTCTGTAATTCTGAAATTGATAGTACTTTTTCTTTAGCAACCATATTGTTATTTGGATCCAAGAATTTAACTTTAAATTTTTGATGATCGTTTATATCCACTGGTAACGAATTTAAAGATCCGTCAAAAATAATGTGTCCTTGAGCTAAAATAAGTAATCGCTTAGAAATCGCTTCAATATCACGTAAATTATGTGACGTAAATATAATCGTAGTTTGATTTACTCTATTTTCTTCAAGTAAAAAATCATATATATTTTTTTGAGTCCCTATATCCAAGCCTAAAGTAGGTTCATCTAGAAATAAATATTTAGGTGAATGAATAAGTGTACATAATAACTCACATTTTACCCGCTGACCTAAAGATAATTTTCGAACAGGGATTTTAATGATATCTTTTAAATTCAATACTTTTATTAAATAATTTAATCTTTTTTTATAATCTTCATCATTTAATTGATAAATCGCACTGAGCATATTAAATGTATCTATAGGTGGCAAGTTCCAAGAAAGCTGGGTCTTTTGGCCAAACATTACACCAATATTTTGATAAAATGATCTCCGATGCAAAGCTGGATTCATATTATCAACCCTAATATCGCCTTCAGTTGGTTCTATTATCCCCGTTAATAATTTTGCAAAAGTAGTTTTCCCTGCCCCGTTAGGTCCAATCAATCCTATTAATTCACCATCAGGAATGTTTAAATTTAGTGTATCAATTGCCCGCTTTTTTTGATTCTTGCGTTTAAAAAAGTCGTGCACTGAACCCATTAACCCAGGATTTTTTTCAAATGTTACATAATCGAATGAAACATTATCTAGTCTGATCATTTTCTCTCACTTACCTCATTAATAATTAATATTATACTCATATTATTCTTAATGTAAACATTTTAGATAGCCTATTTTTAAAAATTACTTTTTATTTCTACATAAACAAAAAAAGTGAGCATAAAGTCTACCACTAATCATTTTGGGTACTCGCAAAATCTTAATTTCAACTACTAAAATCACTTTTTGTGCCTATTTAAAATAATTTTTTGTTTAAAAACGAGTAAAAAGCCTATCAAATTAATCCTCTTTGGCCTTTTTGGCATGTTATGCACTGTTTTGCTATTTAAACACCTTATAAAATTATTGTAATTATATTTTATAAAAAAATCCCATATCCATGCTTAAAAACATAAATATGAGATTTAATTTTCGTCAGCCTTTTACCAAATTAGTTTCAAAATTGATGTATTCTTGGTGTAGACACTATCATTTTTAAATAATTTAAGGATTTAAAAGCAAACCTAAACTTTATTGCTAAAACACTCTAGAAGCCTAACATTAGTCTTTCTTAGCCTTTTTAGCTAAATCAGCCTTAACTTCTGCTTCGACACTTTCAATATGCTCTGGACGCATTGTTGGGAAGAGTAGTACATCCCTAATTGCTGGAGCATCAGTTAAAAGCATTACTAAGCGGTCAATCCCGATACCTAGACCACCAGTTGGTGGCATGCCATATTCCATAGCTCGCAAGTAGTCCTCATCAATCATATCAGCTTCATCATTACCGGCTTCTCGCTCAGCCATTTGGGCTTCAAATCTTTCTCTTTGATCATCAGGATCATTTAATTCTGAAAAGGCATTACCATATTCTTCACCCATAATGTAAATTTCAAAGCGATCAGTAAAACGAGGATCATCGGCATTCTTCTTGGCAAGTGGCGATATTTCAACTGGATGACCATAAACAAAAGTTGGATCAACAATTGTTTCTTCACAGTATTTTTCAAAGAAGGCATTAATAATGTGACCAACTTTCCAAAAACCTTCAACCTGAATGTCATGCTCATTAGCTATTTGAATAGCATCTTCAATGCTCATCTTTTGCCAGAAGTCAACTCCAGTTTTTTCTTTAATTAAATCAACCATGTGAACCCGGCGGAATGGCTTACCTAAGTCAATCTCAGTTCCCTGATAAGTAACCTTACCGTCATCTGTAACTACATTAGCAGCCGCACGAATAATTCCTTCTGCTTCATCCATAACATCATGAAAATCCCAATATGCAGCATACGTTTCCAGTTCAGTAAATTCTGGATTATGATGGGTATCTAAACCTTCATTTCTAAATACACGGCCAATTTCATAAACTCGCTCCATATCACCAACAATTAATCGCTTTAAAGGTAATTCAAGCGCGATTCTCATATATAAATCAATATCCAATGCATTGTGATGTGAAATAAATGGACGCGCTTCAGCACCGCCCGGAATATTATGTAAAACTGGCGTTTCAACTTCTAAAAATTCTTTTTGATTTAAGAAATCGCGAATCGCTTGAATAATCTTAGTCCGGTTAACAAAACGTTCATAACTTGCACGATTAGAAATAAGATCAAGATAACGCTGACGATAAATTTGCTCAACGTCTTTTAAGCCATGATATTTATCTGGTAATGGTCTTAGTGCCTTAGATAAAAAGGTAATATGCGTGGCACGGATTGTTAATTCACCGGTGTCAGTCTTCATAACTTCACCGTCAATGCCTAAGAAATCACCAATATCTGACTTTTTAAATATTTGATAATTTTCTTCACCAACTGCATCTTTACGTACATAAATTTGAATTTTACCAGTTCGATCGTACAAATCTGCAAAACCAACTTTACCTTTTCCTCTTTTAGCCAACATACGACCTGCAATTTTAGTCTTTGGCAATTCAGCATTTAATTCATCTTTGTCAGTATTAGCATACTTTTCATTCAAAGTTCGGGCTAAATCTGCTCGAGCAAATTTTCTCATACCAAATGGTTCAATCCCATTATCACGTAGCTCTTCCATTTTTTGGCGACGAACAATTAACTGATCATTCATTTCATTTTTAGCCAATTACTTTTCCTCCATTATATTTATAGCTTAATTTCATTTTTGACCGCTTTTTGCGCATGCCATTTTTCATATTCTGTCACAAAATTATCAAGCAGATCATAGACTTCTTGGGCAGTCCAAACTTCATTTATTTTAGCACGAGTTCGAGCTGAACGGGGAACTCCTTTTAGATAATAGGCAGCTTGCTGTCTAAATTCTGGAACTGCAATTTTTTCTCCCTTTAGTTCGACTAATCCCTTAAGCTGATGCTTAGCTGTCTCAACACGCTCTCCTACTGTCTGTTCGGGCAGTTTTTCACCCGTTTCTAAGTAATGCACCATATCTTTTAAAATCCAAGGATTACCAAGTGCTGCTCGTCCGACCATGACCGCAGTACAACCAATTTCATTCAGGGCTTTTTGAGCTAACTCAGGTGTAGTAATGTCACCATTGGCTACAAAGGGTACATCTAGTACCTGAGCTACATCATGCAAAGTCTCCCAGTCTGCTTCACCTGCATACATCTGCTTGCGGGTCCGGCCATGCATCGCAATCATACTGGCACCAGCTTCTTGGGCAGCTAAAGCATTTTCAACCGCAAAAATATGCTTCCGATCCCAACCAATTCTCATTTTAATTGAAACTGGTTTAGAAACATTTTGCACAACTTTATGCACCATTTGATAAATTTTATTGGCATCAAGCAACCATTTTGATCCAGCATCAGTTTTAGTTACCTTAGGTACCGGACACCCCATATTAATATCAATAATGTCAGCAGCAGTGTGTTGGTCAATATACTGCGCCGCTTCCAGGAGTGTTGCTTCAGTACCGCCAAAAATCTGAATACTCATCGGATGTTCACGCGGATCAACTTTCATCATCGACATCGTCTTTTTATTACGATAAATTATACCGTGATCAGAAATCATTTCACATACAACTAGTCCTGCCCCAAATTCTTTACAAATCATTCTGAAGGCAGAATTAGAAACTCCTGCCATTGGAGCGACTACCACGCGGTTGGGAATGGTTAAATCACCAATTTTCCAGCTATTGTCCACACAATCATCCTTTCAAATACTCTAATATCATAACAAAAACAAATCCC
The DNA here is from genome assembly GCF_003692995.1 of Lactobacillus sp. ESL0233. Taxonomy (NCBI): domain Bacteria; kingdom Bacillati; phylum Bacillota; class Bacilli; order Lactobacillales; family Lactobacillaceae; genus Lactobacillus; species Lactobacillus sp. ESL0233. The sequence goes on from NZ_REHH01000009.1 coordinate 79,413, forward strand.
TAACGAAAATTTCATTGTAGCATTAATTAAAAAATACTATAGAAGGGCTTTTTTACCAATTAATCAGAGAAGAAATCACTTGGTGCCACCCGATTATAATAACGTAAAAAGGGCTGCTTACTATGATCAGCAACAGAAATTCTGGTAACACTTGCATTTTTAGCTTCACCAATTATTGCAATGTTAGGCGTATGCAATATGTTTTGAACCAATGCCCTTGAAGCTGTGCCATGAAATACCAAAAGTACTGTTTCATTGACATGCCTGTGTACAAGATCTTGCCAAAATTCCATCAAGCGCTCATTTAAATGCTGATAGCTTTCACCCGAACAGAAATTAGTATAATTTTCTGTAAAATAGCCTAACTCGTCAAATGCTTCGGGGTACTTGGCAAGTAGTTCTTGAGCTGGTTTCCCATCCCAATTGCCGTAGTCAATCTCTTTTAAGCGGTCATCGTAAATAATATCGTGCTTACCACGATCTAAAATTTCAGCTGTCTGCTTTGCACGAATTAAGGGACTAGCATAGACGTAATCAATTTTTTCTATATCAAAACTATCTCCTAAAGCTGTAACTTGTTTAATTCCTGTTTCATTCAAAGGTAAATTAGTACCGGCACCATTAATGGCAAAAGTTTTATTAGTATCAGTTTGGCCATGCCGTACAATATAAACATTTAGCATTGGGCTGATCCTCGCTTTCTTATTTAGATTAACTCTTTCATTATAATAAAAACCATACGATATCGCATCTCTATTTTTATTAACATGCAACTATACTTTAAAATATTGTGCTTTTATTTATTGAATAATATTCCTTAATTCTTTTTCAGTAAATTGATATTTATTTCCGCAAAAATTGCACGTTAATTCAGCACCATGGTCTTCTTTAATCATCGTTTCAATTTGACTTGTTTTTAATGTTGCCAGAATCTGACAATATTTTTCCTTTGAGCAGTCACATTTATAAGCCACATCTTCCCTAGTTAATATTTTACAATCATTCCCTAAAATCGATTCTGCCAATTCTTCTGGTGTCATTCCAGCCAAAAAAGCGGTTGACAAAGCTGGTAAATGATCAATTCGCTCAATAGTTTTTGTAATCAGGCTGTCACTTGCCCCAGGCAATGCTTGAAGCATAAATCCACTTGCTTCACCAATTGTATTATTAGGATTAACAAAAACTGAAAGCCCTACTGCAGAAGGAATTTGTTCTGACTTGGTTAAATAATAGGCAATATCTTCCGCAATTTCACCAGATACAATAGGAACTTGCCCAGTATAGGGTTCTTTTAACCCTAAGTCCTTTGTCACTTCAAGCCATCCTTGACCAACTGCCTTTTTAACATCAATATGCCCACCCGCTTTAGCAGGCAAAGCGATATGCGGATTTTTTACATACCCCTTAACAGTTAAGTCAGATTTAGCTGTAACAATTGTAGGCCCAACGGGACCATCGCCAAGTAAGCGGATTGTGAGCTCTTCCTGATCCGTTAATTGAGCTCCTGCAAGTAATTCACCTGCAAGTAAAGTTCGTCCTAAAACAGCAGAAGCGGCTGACCAAGTATTATGTCTAGTCTGTCCTTCTTGCACTAAATTTTTAGCCGAAATGGTTAATAACCGTAGATTTTTTGTTTTGTCAATTGCTTTAATTAAGTAATCGCTCATTGTATTCTCCTAAAAAAATAGAGCCTAGCTAGGCCCTATTTGTAATTAGTCTTGCGGATGATTATCCGAAGCCTTTTTATTTTCATTTTTATCAGTTTTTGCCACTGACTTAGACTTATTAGAATCAAGTGCCTTAGATTCAAGTGAAGATTTGGCTTTCACCGGATTTTCAGGATTTTTTGCTTCTACTTCTTGGTTTTTTTGTACGGGAGTTTCCGGCTTACTATCAGCCATAATTTCCTTATGATTGTCCTTCTTCTCAGCCGCAGCTTTAGCTTCCTCATAAGTTAAAACTTTAGATTCGCTAGGATATTCTTGCTCAGTCTTTTCTGGCATCTTACCAGTGGTATAAAGTGCCATAATTTGCTTTTCATCTAATGTTTCATATTTAAGTAGTGCTTCAGCAATAATGCGGTGTTTTTCACGATTATTCTTTACAATCTCAACCGCCTGAGTATGAGCTTTATCAAGTATTTCTCTGACTGCTTCATCAATTTTAGCCGAAGTAGCCTCACTATACGGCTTTAAGCCATATGGATTGGTTTCACCTTCTTTTTCTAATTCAACCATTCCTAAAGAGTCAGTCATACCATAATTAACTACCATACTATGAGCAATTGCAGTTGCTTGTTCAAAGTCATTCGATGCTCCAGTTGATTGATCACCTACAACAACTTCTTCACCAGCACGTCCACCCATTAAACCAACAATTTGTTCCATTAATTGCTTTTTAGTCAAAAGAAATTGATCATCTTTAGGCATCATTAAATTATAGCCACCCGTACGACCATGGGGAACAATAGTCACCTTTCGCACAGTACGTGAATCGCTTAAAATCAAACCACAAATTGAGTGCCCCGCTTCATGAAAGGCAACTCGTTGTCTTTCTTTTTGTGAAATCATACTATTACGCTTAGCTGGACCAGCAATAACTCGATCTTCAGCTTCATCTAAATCAAGAGCAGTAATTTCTGACCCATTACGTCTAGCCGCTAATAAAGCAGCTTCATTTAACAGGTTAGCTAAATCAGCACCAACAAAACCTGGAGTTTGCCGTGCGATTTCTTTTAAATCAACATCATCTGCAAGTGGCATGTTTTTAGCATGTACCCGCAAAATTGCTTCACGTCCACGTACATCTGGTGAACCCACTAAAATTTTACGGTCAAAACGACCAGGTCGCAATAACGCTGGATCGAGAACATCCGACCGGTTAGTGGCAGCAATAACAATTACGCCTTCATTTCCTTCAAAACCATCCATTTCCACTAACAACTGGTTTAAAGTCTGTTCACGTTCATCATTACCACCACCACTGGCATTACTACCACGGCGACGACCAATCGCATCAATTTCATCAATAAAAATGATACTTGGGGCATTCTTTTTCGCATTAGTAAATAAATCACGCACACGACTGGCCCCGACACCAACAAACATTTCCACAAAATCAGAACCTGAAATTGAAAAGAACGGTACATTGGCTTCACCCGCTACAGCACGGGCTAACAAAGTTTTACCCGTACCCGGAGGACCCTCTAATAAAACTCCAGATGGAATTTTTGCTCCAAGTTTAGTGAACTTAGCTGGATTTTTTAAAAATTCAACTACTTCAACTAACTCTTGCTTTTCTTCTTCTTCACCTGCAACGTCAGAGAAACGAATTTTATTTTTCTTTGGATCCTCTGGTTTAACATGTGATCGACCGAAATTCATAATTCCGCCATTGCCACCTCGACCACCGCCACTTTGGCTAATCATCATCCAAAGTAAAACGATAAAGAGAATTGTCGGCACTAGCATTACAATAGTAGAAATCCAGTTGCCAGATTGTGACTCACCCTGAGTGGTCATTTTTGTACCATTTTGTTGAGCTAAATCTTGTATTTTAGACACACTTGAATCATTCTGAAGCATAGTTGTAGAAAAGTGATCTACTTTTGCAACAGATTTATCATTAAAAAAATCAAAACTTGATTTTTCTTTACTATTTTGTGCTTCCTTATAGCTTCCTGAAATCGTATACACACCATTGGCAGGCTGAACGTTAAAACTTTTAACTTTACCTTGATCTAAATCTTTTACAAATTCTGAATAGCTAATATTTTCACTACCACCAGAACTATTAGATCCACCGAGTGCCCAGTTGATTCCCGCTACTAATAAAAGGAAAACAACTAAATAGAACAAGCCATTTGAAAACAGCCGATTCCGGTTATTCTTCATAAAAAACCTCCGCAAAGTTTCTATAGATACACGAATAAAAGTTTATCACAAATTTCACTAATGCTCTATCTTTTTAAAATTTCTTATCAATTGGTCGCATATATGTAATATTTTTGTTCATTTTCACTAACCAATTGATTGTGATACGTATGTTCCACGTATACAGTAACACCATTTGCATATACGCTTAAACAATATGGTCGTAATAAGCTAGGAATACAGTTTTCCGCAAACTTTTTTTTACTTAGCACATGATGACCATTCTTTAAAGGTAATTTTTCACCTTGAGCTAAAAGTCCTACACTAAATTTAGCTTTAGCAGGCGCTTTAAAGCAATCAATTAAATTTCCATGTTCCTGTTTGCTTCTACTAATTATAAAACGGCGCTGATTAAAAGAAAACTCATAGTCGATCTTAATCGATTTGCTCTTTTCTAATACTCGTAGCTTGTTTTTGCATAAATAAAAATAGCCTTGGTAACTAATAAGTTTAAAGCCAGATAAATTTTCATTAACACGTCTATGCCAAGTGCGCCAAATAAAATATTGCCAATAAGAAATTTGTTCTGCCCTAGACAAAGTGGATAAAGTACTTATCGGTAAGCGATATGATACCCCAACAAAAGGCTCTGGCTGCGCTAATTGATCAAATCGATGGGCAACTAATGAAAGCAATAAATTAATTTGGTTACTGAATCGCAACGCATTACGTCCAATTAATGGATTCTCTTTTTTTAAAAGTGGAACAACATTATGACGTAAGCGATTCCGTAAAACATCATCCTGACCATTAGTTTGATCAATCACAAAAGGAATATGATTAGCCTTATTATAGGCTAATAAATCCACCTTTTCCATTGATAACAAGGGCCTCAATAACAGAAATTCTTGAAAATGACTTATAGCTTGCAAATTATTCATTTCACTTGGATTCCCTGAACGAATAAATTTAAGCAAAATATTTTCTATTAAATCGTCCAAATGATGCGCTGTTAGCAAATAATCAGCATGTCTAGCCCTAGCTGTTTGTAACAAAAATGAATAGCGGTACGCACGAGCAGCTGCCTCTATGCCTTTTTCCGGATGCATTCCAACTGGCCAATACTCATTTACTACTGCAATTTCTTTATTTTGGCAATACTGATTAATTACCTCAATTTCACGATGAGCATCAGGTCTTAATTGGTGGTCTAGATGTGCCACAACTAATCTAAAATTATACTTACCCCTTAATTTATAGAGCATATCCAGTAATGCCATTGAATCTGGCCCACCACTTGTGGCGACAACTAAAGTTTTAGCAGATAAAGAAATTTTTCTTTGATTAAAAAAATTTTCAATTTGCATAGATAACCAATTCTTGTTCTAATTTTTTAATTTCTGTCTGGCTATTACTTACGGTCTCAGCCAAAATAGATAAAAAATTTTCCTTTTTTGTTTGCAAAAAATCATTGGTCTGATCAATCAGCTGTGAATCATTTACCCGTATTTTTGACAGACTTATTTTTCCGCGATAATTGTGGATGACAACCACCCTCATAGCCTGACCACTGTGATAATTTTGCCGTTCGTGTAACCAATTAGCCCCAAAATCTTTATGATGAATCAGTCCAATCTTGTTTTTGGGTAGTGTCACAAATATACCCAAATCTGTAATTTTATTGATCACACCTGTAATACGCTGTCCTACTTGATACTTCATTAATCCTTATTTTTTTCCTCAGGTAAATTATAAATTGTTTCATTTGGCTTAGAGTATAAAAATTTAAAACGAACCAATTTAGCTACATAATCTGAATCTTTCAAGTTATCTCGTTTAATCGATAAACTGCGTTTTTGCTCATTAAGTTCGCTAAGTGTTTGCTTAGAGGTCTGCACTTGATCATTTATTTGCTTTGTTTGCATATACGCATGCATTATTTGCATACCCAAAAACACAAATAAAATCACAAAAGCACCAGCAATTAGCCTACGCCGAACTCGATGAACATGTTTTATATACTTTTCACGCTGCCGTTGCTTTTTTACTAAAAGAGCTAGTTGCTCCTTTTTACCTGGCGAATTGTAAATACGTGGTCCTTTCATGGCTTTCCCCTATATAAATTAAATTGATCCTAATTCAATTATAACAATGACTAAAATAAATGTCATATATCTAAGTTGCTTAATCAACTAATTCATAAAGTTCACTTGCTTCAGCTTTTTTAGTTGTTTCTCGAATAGCACACACTTTTGCTTTAACTGTTCTGGAACCATAACCAACCTCAATCAGGTCACCAAGTTTTACCTCATAACTTGACTTCACTACTTTATCGTTTACCCTAATTCGTCCTTGATCAGCCATTTCTTTAGCAATTGGCCGTCTTTTCACTAAACGGGAAACTTTCAAAAATTTATCAATTCTCATTGTTCTGCCTCAATTCTTATCTTTGAATAATATCACTTGCTGCACTCATAAATTTAATTAGTTCATTAATCAACTGTCTCTTAGACATATTATCTAAAAGCGTCAACAGCACAACCAAGTGCTTTTGTGGATTTAAATTAATTTTGACTTTTAAGGAAACATGTTCTAAAGCTTTAAAAATATTAGGTCCAGTCAATTCTTTACTAGCTGAAACATCAAATTCAACTTTTATTTGTTGCTTTACTCTAATAATACTCAACACTTGGGCTAAGTCAGCTTCAAGTTTTAAATTTGAAATTGCCAAAAGATTTTCAACTGGTTCAGGATAATCACCAAAACGATCAATTAATTCATCCTGGATTTCCTGAATTTCATCAAAATTAGCAGCCTTGATTTTTTTATAAAATTCAATTTTTTCTTCTTGGTCACTAATATAACTTTCCGGAATATAAGCTTCAAAATCTAGTTCAATTTCCGCATTACTCTTTTTGACTTTATGCTTACCCTTGCGGTTATCAATTGCATCGCTGAGCATCTGTGAATATAAATCATACCCTACACTGTCAATAAAGCCATGTTGCTGTGCTCCAAGCATATTGCCAGCACCCCGAATTGACAAATCACGCATTGCTATTTTAAAGCCTGAACCTAATTCAGTAAAATCACGAATTGCTTCTAAGCGCTTTTCACCCACTTCAGTTAACACTCGATTAGGCTGATATAAGAAATAGGCATAAGCCAACCTTGCACTACGCCCGATTCGTCCGCGCAGCTGATAAAGCTGACTTAAACCATAATGGTCGGCATTTTCAATGACCATCGTATTTACATTAGGCATATCAATACCTGTTTCAATAATTGTAGTTGTGACCAAAATATCAAATTCGCGATTTAAAAAGCGATATAAAATATCCTCCATCTGATTTTTGCTCATTCGACCATGTACACTAGCAATTCGAGCCGTAGGCAATAACTCTTGTAACCTGACTACCGCATCATCAATATCACCAATTCGATTGTGTAAATAAAAGACTTGCCCATCACGTTGCATTTCACGCAAGCAGGCATCCTTGACCACGCTTGGCAATTCCTCCATGACATAAGTTTGAATTGGAAAACGGTTAGAAGGCGGTGTTTCCATCACCGAAAGATCACGTACACCAACCATTGACATATGTAGGGTCCTTGGAATTGGTGTAGCTGTTAGTGTTAATACATCAATATTAGCTTTTAGTTCTTTTAGGCGTTCTTTGTGCTTAACCCCAAATCGTTGTTCTTCATCAACAATTAGCAGTCCCAAATCTTTAAACTGTACATCTTTAGATAAAAGTCGGTGCGTACCTACAACTAAATCAAGCTTACCCGCCTGAAGTTCAGCAATAATTTTTTGGGTTTCACTTGCAGTTTGAAACCTTGATAAGACTGCATAATTAACTGGAAAGTTTTTAAATCGATCTTGAATTGTTTCAAAGTGTTGTTGAGCTAGAATAGTTGTTGGCACTAAGAAAGCCACTTGCTTACCACTTTCAATCGCTTTAAAGGCAGCCCGTAATGCCACTTCAGTTTTACCAAAGCCTACATCACCAACTAATAAGCGATCCATTGGTTTCTCTTGTTCCATATCATGCTTGATTTCTTTAGTTGAGCGTAACTGGTCAGCTGTTTCAACATAAGGAAAAGCAGCTTCAAACTGCTGTTGTAATTCATCATCTGGAGCAAAAGCAAAACCTTTTTCTGCTTCACGTTTTGCATAAAGTTCAATCAGGTCATCTGCAATATCTTCAACTTTAGACTGAACTTTACGCTTGGTATTAGCCCATTCACTGCCACCTAATTTATTAATATGCGGCTGCTTTCCTTCTGAAGCAACATACTTTTGCACCAACTTTAATTGATCAGCTGGAACAAATAACTGATCACCATGTTGATAAGTTATAGTAATATAATCGCGCTTAATTCCTTGGTTTTCTAGCGTCTTAATTCCTTCAAAACGGCCAATCCCGTGATTGACGTGCACAACATAATCGCCTGGTTTTAACTCAGTATAATTACGTAAACGCTGTGCATTTTCTAATGTTTTAATTTTTGAGGGTTGGTGGGTGGGTTTATTAAATAATTCTTGTTCAGTTAAATAAACTAACTTACTATTAGGTAAAGAAAAGCCACGCATAAATGAGCCAACAATTATTTGTGTTTGTTGCTCAATTAACTGATCAGCTTCTACTATGGGAACGTTTACACCAAATTCAGCTAAAGTCTGCTTAATTTGTTGTGCTCTTTGAATATTATCTGCTTGCAAGATAACCGTTTGTTTCTTTTTTTGATAAGACTCAATTTCAGTTTTCAACAGCGGCATCTGACTAAAGAACTCTTGAGGGTGTCTAGTTTGCCAATCAAGGAGTTGCCCTAACCGAACTCGACCAATACTCCTTTGAAAAGGGGAAAAATATACATGATGGTGCCCGTCTATAGCCCAATTTTTATAAAAATCACTGCGCACTACTTGCCCTGGCAACATTGCACCGGTTTTCAATTCGTCAGCAATAAAACCAGCATTTTGCTGATCTACTGTTTTAATTGACTGATTAATTAAGGACCAATCATCCAATACAATTAAGCCATCTTTAGTTAGATAATCTAAAATGCTACTTGAATTAGAAAGTAAGAAGTCAATTAGAAAAGAATAGTTCTGGGGTAAATTATTATCATTCAAATTCGCTAAAATTGAAGTAAAATGATTTTCCACTTCTTCTTTAGGTGCTGGGGCATCGACCATTGCAACTTCAATTTGCTTAACTGCACTTTTAAAGTTATGTACAGTAAAAATATGATCCTGCGCCGGTCCTATTGATAAAGCTTTAATTTCTTTTTGACTACGCTGACTAGCTAAATCCAATTCCCGAATAGTATCAACTTGATCACCAAAGAATTCGATTCTAACTGGATTTTCACGATCTAGAGGATAAATATCTAAAATATCACCTCGTAAAGCAAATTCTCCTGGTTTAGCTACTAAATTTTCCCGCCGATACCCTGAACTAATCAACCAACTTGTTAAATCAGTTAAATCGTACTCAACTTCAACCCTAATTTCTTGCCTTACAGCTTGATATTCTTTAGGATTAGACAATTTATATTGCACCCCTTGTGGGGTAGTTAGCACAATTCCTTGTTCACCAGTTAATAAAAAGTTAAGTGCTTGTATTCGACTACTTAGTTCATCCGGTGAGCTAACTGCTGTTTGTGTAGCAATCGTTGCATCTAATGGGAAAAACTGTACTCTACCATCTGGCATTAACTGCTTTAATTCACCATAGAGTTTTTGCACTTTGTTTTCATTCTCTTCAATTAAAATTATTGGTCGGTCAAGCTGACTTACTAGCTGACATAAAAGTACACTAAAAGCACCAGCATTGGCACCGGTGATGAGTGAATTTTTCACATTAACTGTTTTAGCTATAAAATTAGTTAATTCTTGATCTTTTTCAATTAAATTAGTTAAACGCATATCAATTATATTTATTCATCAAAAATTGGCAATCCTTACCAGTAATAAAATCCGTAATTACATCACTACTAATTTCAAAAGCATTATCCATTAATTTCTGTTGCTCCTTACTAAATTTGGATAAAACCCACGAAATAACACTAGCTTCAGTAACATTAGCTGGATGCTTGATACCGATTTTGAGTCGGTTAAAATCACTAGTGCCAAGATCGCGAATGATACTTTTAATTCCGTTATGCCCACCAGATTTGCCAGTTGCCCGAATTCTAATTTTTCCTAATGGTAGATCCATATCATCTTGTATAATCAAAACATCTTGTGCCTTAATTTTAAAAAAGTGGGCAAATTGGGCAACTGAGCGGCCAGATTCATTCATAAAAGTTTGCGGTTCAAGAAAAATAACATCTTCACCCTTAATAACTTGTTTAATATATTTGCCTTCAAACTTTTCACGCTCAAGCTGAAGGGAACCTTGCTTTAAATAATAATCTAACGCCATAAAGCCTGTATTATGCTTGGTCCCATCATATTTTTTACCTGGATTTCCTAAACCAACAATTAATTTCATTAGTAATCCCCTTACTTTTAATCGTATTTAATGAATAGCATAGCCACCTCATAGGATAATTAATAAGCATACTTACATTTACATGTAGATGTGAAGTAAAAATCTTTTTTAATTATCCTGTACGTGCTAAACTCTATTTATCCAATATTTTAATTTTAATACTTATCTAATTAATATACTATTTATGTTATAATTATCTAGAACAATTTTTACAATGGAGGCAGTTTCATGCTTATTAAATCTTTAGTTATCAAAAAAGATTATCTAACAACAGTTAACGAACATGCTACATTAGCTGAAGCCCTGGAAACTTTAGAAGATTCAGGCTACAGGTGTGTACCTATTTTAGATGATACTGGAACTATTTTTCGTGGGAATATTTATAAGATGCATATTTACCGCCACAAATCCCAAGGAAAAGATATGGATTTACCAGTAACACATCTACTTAAAAACGCAACTAAAACAATTAAAGTTAATTCACCATTTTTTAAAGTATTCTTCACAATAAAAGACCTACCTTACATCTCTGTTCTAGATGAAAGCGGTAAGTTCTATGGTATTTTAACACACTCTCGCTTATTAGACATGTTATCTGATGCATGGAATCTTAAAACCGGTTCGTATGTCCTCACCGTTTTAACCGATAATTCAAATGGTAATTTAGTAAAAATGGCAAAAATTATTAATAAATATTCTAATATCGCTGGAACAATGAGTTTAGATGCATCTACTGCCCAGCAAAGTCATAATTTTGTTCGCCGAATCTTATTTACTCTTCCAGCTGGTGTGAGTGAAGAAACACTGAAAACTATTGTTGATAAATTGGAACATAAGGGTTACGTAGTTGCAGAAATTGAAGATTTACAAGCTGGCATGACCATTATGAGCGATGAAAATCCAGGAGTTTATCTCAATAAGCCAATTAATGATTAATTTCATTGACAAAAAAGACATTGCTTTTGCAATGTCTTTTTTTGATTAGCAATTCGATTGCCCGTAATATTTACGCGGTAAACGGTCATCTAATAAACAAGCCACTTCATAATGAATTGAATCAACATAATCAGCTGCTGCTTTAATATTATTAGGAGCTAGTGTGTCATTAGAAATCAGTACCACTTTGGTACCCACGGGCATTTCGTGAGGCAATCGCACCATTAATTGATCCATACATATTCGTCCCACAATTGGGCAATATTCGTTTCCTACTTTTATTTTAAAGCCCTGAAACTTACGAATAAAACCGTCAGCATATCCTACTGGTACCGTGCCAATTATTTGGTCACTAGTTGCAACATAAGTTGAACCATAACCTACCCCCTGCTTGGCATGAATGGTGTGTACCTGCACTAGTTCACTTTCAAAAGAAAGGGCGGGTTTTAGTTTAATTGCTACTGGTAAATCTGGACTAGTAGGATTCGAGGATGGATTCAAACCATACATTCCAATTCCAAAACGTACTAGATCACTATGAATGCCCTTATTAAAAACACTAGCTGCTGTATTATCCACATGAATCCATTTTGGTTTTATTTTTAGCAGTTTTTTCAAATGATTAAAACGCTGAATTTGGCTTTTAAAGTAAGTATCATCGCTACTATCAGCTGAAGCAAAATGAGTAAATAGTCCTTCAACAAAAAAATTAGGATTATTTACTAAAAAATCGTTAGCAGCAGTGAACTCTTCATCCTCACTAAAACCAATTCGCCCCATCCCAGAATCAATCGCCAAATGTATTTTAAGAATTAAATCTGCATTTTCTGCTACTAAGATTTTTTCTGCATCTTCTAACCACGCTAAATTGGGAACTGTTAGGGAAATATCATTAGCAGCAGCTAGTGAGGTAAATCTAGGTGGTGTTACACCTAAGACTAGAATTGGCTGAACAATCCCTGCTTGACGTAACTCTAAAGCCTCATCTAAAATAGCCACGCAAAAACCACTCACGCCAACTTTTACTGCCTCTTGAGCAACTTGTACAGCCCCATGTCCATATGCATTAGCTTTAACAACCGCAAACAATTTTTGCCCCGGTTCTAAATGTCTTATTTCTTCTTTTATATTTTGCCTAATAGCTGCCAAATCAACACAAACAGCAGCCGGACGATGTATTCCTGGAATCATTTTATTTCTCCAAAACAACTAATGTGATTATTTCATGATTGTCGTGGGTAATACTCGACCAAATTTTACCAGTGAACTTTGGTGAAGTTGTCACCGGATGCCCTACCTTATCCCACAGCGTTTCAACATCTTGCAATCCAATTTCTTTTCCAAGTCCAGTCCCCATGGCCTTAGAAAAAGATTCTTTTATTGAAAAACGACCACCTAAATATTCTACTTTTCGCTTATTAACCATCTTTTGATATTGAGAAAATTCCTTAGGTGTTAAAACTTTTTTTGCAAAAGAATCGCCCTTGGTCACAATTTTTGCCACACGTTCAACTTCAATAGTATCAATACCTACGCCTACAATCATTTTTTTACCTCATATAAAAAATTATAATACAAAAAAAGAGTTGTACATCAAGCCAACTCATTATTTTGTAAATCATTAATCTTTTTTACTTTTAATCACAAAACTATGACCGCTATTTGCTTTATGTGAACGATCACCGCGATAATTACCATGGCCACGATTACCACCACGATAATTACTATGACCTCGGCTGCCACCACGGTAATTACCACGGCCGCGACTTCTGTTTCCGCTACGACGCCCGTCGCCACCTTTATATGGCAATGGCTTTTGGGAACTGATTTTGACTTCAACACTTGAAGAATCTTTTGATAAATTCTTAAGTAAGGCACTTGCTAAATCAATAGCCGAATAATTTTCTAATAACTCAGCAGCATCAGCAGCATATTTAGTCAAGTCTTCCTTTAGCAAATCCTCAACCTTAGTCTTAGCAAGTTTCAACTGGCCTCTTAAAGCTTCATCATCTGAAGGTGGAGCAAGTGGGGTCATCTTCTTCTTGGTTAATTGCTCAATTGTTCTCATGTAACCCAATTCATTTGGTGTAACAAAGGTAATAGAGCTCCCATTTTGACCAGCTCGACCCGTACGTCCAATACGGTGGACGTATGAATCTGGATCTTGCGGAATATCATAATTGTAAACGTGCGTTACGCCTGAAATATCTAACCCACGCGCAGCAACATCGGTAGCAACTAGGATATCAAGTTTACTAGCTCTAAAGCGTTTTAAAACACTTATTCTTCGTGCCTGTGATAAATCGCCATGAATTCCAGCTGCATTATAGCCACGGGCTTGTAAGCCTCGTGTAACCTCATCAACACGTCGCTTTGTTCGCACAAAAACCACTGCTAAATCAGGACTTTCAACATCAATTAACCGACACATAATGTCAAATTTTTCGGAGTCTTTTGCTCTAACATAATATTGATCAATCAAATCAGCGGTTAGTTCCTTAGTCTTAATTCGGACTATTTCTGGATTATCCATAAACTTTTCACTAATATTCATAATTGGCTTAGGCATAGTTGCGCTGAAAAGTAAGGTCTGCTTACGATTTTTAACATAACTTAAAATGCTTTCAATGTCTTGAATAAAACCCATATCAAGCATTTCGTCAGCTTCATCTAAAACAATAGTGTTAACATCTGCTAAATTAATTGTCTTACGCTTTAAGTGATCAAGCAGTCTTCCGGGGGTGCCAACTAAAATCGCTGGCACATGATTCTTAAGTGATCTAATCTGTCGACTAATGTCTGCTCCACCATATACGACCTGTACACGGGCACGTTCATCACGTCCTAAGCGAAAAAGCTCTTCTTGCGTCTGAATTGCCAGTTCGCGAGTCGGTTCAATAATTAAGGCTTGAATTACCTTCTTATCTTTATCTAAATTTTGTAAGATTGGTAAAGCAAAAGCAGCAGTCTTACCTGTTCCTGTTTGTGCTTGACCAATTACATCCCTGCCTGCTAAAGCAAGAGGAATTGTCTCTTCCTGGATTGGTGTCGCTTCTTCAAAGCCTGAACGTTTAATAGCTTTTAAAAGCTCATCATTTAATCCTAATTCCGAAAATTTCACTAAATTCTCCTATCTAAGCCGCTCTAGTACCTTTTCCAGGTGCATGCCATGCGATCCCTTAAGAACAACTATATCATGCGGCTTAATATCATTTTTCAAATCAGCAATCATGTGCTGCATCTGATCTTTTGTATAATAATGCAAATGCTCATCAGAATATATTCCCTTGAGAACATTTGCTAAATTCTTCATTTCTGAGCCAAATAAATATACTTCATTTATCACTTGTGGGTCAAGACAATCCGCTAATTTAGCATGGAGACTATCCGACTGCTGCCCCAATTCTAACATATCGCCTAAAACGGCAATCCGTCTGCTATCTTTTGGTACTTCAATTTGACCAAAACTAGTTAAAACAGCACGTACAGCTGTCGGGTTTGAATTATAGACATCGCTCATAATGTCTTCGCCTACATCGCCTTTTTCCCACTCCATTCGGTTAGCAGTAGGCGTAAAGCCAGCCAAAGCCGCTGCAATTTCTTCATCACTTTCACCAAAATAACGCCCTACACACAAAGCCGATAGTGCATTAGAAACATTATGTTTACCAATCATGGGAATAGTAAATTGATTATCAGAATTGTTAACCGTAAATGTAGCATGACGCTTATAACTTCGATAACCTGTCACATAAACTGTATCATTTTTTGCTAGGCCAAAGGTAACTTTTGCTTGGTTAATTTTCTTAGCTCGCGCTTGCAAAAGTGGTTCATCACCGTTATAAATAAGTTCACCGTCTTCACGCAAAAAATCAGTGATTTCCATCTTCGCATCAGCAATTGCTGCACGCGAGCCTAAAAATTCAATATGGGCTTCCCCAATCATTGTAATTACAGCAACATCCGGATGAGTAAGCTCACTTAATAAATGTAATTGCCCTGCATGATCCATTCCCATTTCCAAAACCAAAATCTCTGTATTAGGTTTCATTTCCAAAATGGTCATTGGCACACCAATTTCGTTATTAAAGTTCCCATCAGTCTTATGAACGTTAAACCTTTTAGCCAAAACAGCTGAGGTCATATCTTTGGTAGTAGTTTTACCATTAGAACCAGTTATTCCAACTACAGTTGGATTAACTTTATTAAGATAATACTGTGCTAGCTGTTGCATACTAGTTAAAGGATCTTCAACTTCTAGAATTGCAATATTATTAGGCTTATTGGGGTGGCCCTTTTGCCATAAAGTGGCACTGGCCCCATTGTTGATTGCGCTATCAATGAAGTCATGCCCGTCCCTTTCTCCTTTCAATGGAACAAATAAGCCGCCAGCTGTAATTTTTCTTGAATCAAAGACAACAGAAGTAATAACAGTTTGCTCGTTGCCCTCACAAGTTGAATTAATTGCCTTGGCAATTTCTGCCAGTTGCATTTTCATCTATTTTTCTCCTAGCTAAAAAGAAATTTGGGTAAAGCATCCTAATCCAATTTTAAATAAGCCATAGGCTTTACATAAAAAAGCAGCCCCAATGGGACTGCTTCCACCAGATCAAAGATACTACTTCTCTTTCATACCATACTTCTTGTTGAATTTTTCGATTCGACCATCGGCCTGAGCAAACTTTTGCTTGCCAGTGTAGAATGGATGAGAATCCGAAGTGATTTCAACCCGAATTAATGGGTAAGTCTTACCTTCGTAATCTACTGTTTCTTTTGACTTTACAGTTGAACCAGCAACAAATTTAGCACCTGTTGCTGAATCCATAAAGACAACTTCTTGGTAATCTGGATGAATGCCTTGTTTCATGTTTATTACTCCTTTGCCATGGCTTTATTGCAAACCATAGATTAATCGATTAACGCTAAATACAATAACATTTTTAATGTTAAATTTCAAGCCTTAGTAATTATAACAGGCTTAGTAATTTAAAACAATGATTCCTAAATTTAGAATCACATAACTATTAGATATTTTTGCTCACTATAAATTATGCTTGCGATTTTTCTTTGATTGTTTCAGCAGATTTTTGTAGCAATTTCTCTTCTGCTGCTGTTAGTTTTAAGTTAATTTTAGCAACTATTCCTTCTCGCCCAACAACAGCTGGATAAGACATATAAGTGTCATATTTTTCTTGGAAACTCGACACTGGTAATTCTGTGCGTGCATCAGTTAAAATTGTCCGAACAATTCTAACAGCCGCAGCTGAAACACCATAATTAGTATAACCCTTACCGTTAAAAACCGTAAAACCCCCTTCTTTAATTTCATTATCAAGATCCTCTACTCGCCAAGATTTATCTTGTGTAAATTCAAAAATTGGTTGTTGCAAAACTTTTACAGTCGACCAAGCTGTAAATTGTGAATCGCCATGCTCACCTAAGACAAAACCACTCACTGAACGTGGATCAACATCAAATTTTTGCGCTACTACTTTTTTCATACGTGCAGTATCAAGTAAAGTACCCGTTCCAATCACATGTTCTTTAGGTAATCCCGTTAATTGTTGGTATAGATTAGTAATTGCATCGACTGGGTTAGATATAACTAACAAAATTCCATTAAAGCCACTCTTTTTAATTGCATCAGTAATTGGCTTCAACTGTTTTTTATTGAATTCTAGTTCTTCAAAACGATCGCCTTTAGTTTCAAGTGAAATCCTGCCTAAGGTGCTAATTACAATTTGAGCATCTTTTAAAGCCGAATAATCATTAACCTTAATATTTACGTGATTGGGCAAGTTAGCCATAGCATCTTCAAAGTCAACTGCATCAGCTTTGACCTTTTTTTCATTAACATCAATCATTACTAAATCATCAACTAGTTCTGAAATGATCAATTGATGTGCTACAGTACAGCCGACATGACCATCACCAATAATTCCAATCTTTGTTGTCATAATACCTACCTCTTTCTCTTTGCTTAATAACTTTACTTAAATTTTTTCGATTTCTTTAAGATAAGGAATTGAAGGCTGTGCACCATAACTTTGAACAGTGAGTGACGAAGCTTTATTAGCAAAATTAATTGCCTTACTTAAGTTAGCTAAATTGGGTTTAAGAGTACTTGCCAGTGCCCCAATAAAGGTATCACCCGCAGCAGTGGTATCTACTGCCTCGACTTTATATGCTGGAACTAACCCACTCTTAGACTGAAAATCATAAAAAGCTCCCTTGGAGCCAATAGTGATAATGACTGTAGCCACACCTAGCTGATGTAATTTTTTAGCGGCTTTTTTAGCACTAGCTTCATCAACAACCTGTACATTAGTAATTGTAGCAGCCTCTGTTTCATTAGGAATAATTATATCTGTTAATTTAAGCAATTCTGAAGGGATCTCTTCCATTGCAGGAGCAGGATTTAAAATGGTTTTAATCCCAGCTTGATGAGCTATTGCAAAAGCTGTAATAGTGGCCGCAATTGGCGTCTCAAATTGAGCCACAACAAAATCGCTATCAGTGAGTAATGCTCTATTCTGACTAACATAATTTTTGTCAAAGCGATAATTGGCACCAGAATATATTGTAATTGAATTCTGCCCAGCATCATCAACAGTAATGTAGGCTTGCCCCGTTGATTCTTGGTCAACTATCATAACTCCACTTGTATCAATCTTTTCCTGTTTAAGTGCGGCAAGCAATTCCTTACCTGGTACATCATTACCGACAGCACCAATAAATTTCACAGTACAACCAGCTCGAGCTGCTGCAACTGCTTGATTAGCACCCTTACCACCAGTAGCAGAATAGTGATCTTTAGCATGGATCGTTTCGCCAGGTTTTGCCATCCGCTTTACTCGTAGATTAGTATCAAAATTAAGACTACCGACTACTGTAACTTTACTCATTTTTTCTCCTTTATACAATAAAAGAAAGATCATCAACATTATTTCCTTCAAATAATAACACGTAATTGCTTTCAAGTATGCAAGAAGTAAATATTTTCTATTTCCTTTAAGTTTATTAATTATCTTTTACAAATAATCTTTTTATTTTGCAAACCTTATCCTATAATTACAATGATAAATTTAATTTTGATTTAATAAGGTATTGAACAATGAAAAGACAATTAAACTTCTTTGCAGCTTTGGCAACCGTTATGGGGACAATGATTGGCGGTGGTGCTTTTTTTAAAATTGCTAATATTTCTACGCTTACCCGTAACCCTTGGCTGAGTATTCTTGTTTGGCCACTTGCCGGATTCATCACACTGATGGCGGGCTTAAGCATCGCCGAATTGGCTGCAATTTTCCCTGAAGAAGGTGGTCCGGTTAAATACCTCGAAAAAATTTATGGCCCACAAGTTGCTTTTTTATTTGGTTGGTCATTAATTATTATCTATTATCCAGCTAACATTGGCGCTTTAGCTATTGTTTTTGCAACTCAACTTAAAGCAATTCCTGGCTTTAGTCACCTTTCAATTACAGCAACTGCACTGATTGTCATACTTATAATTCTTGCTATTAATTGGCTTGGTTCTAAATTAAGTGGACAAGTTCAAAAAATTGCTTTGATAATTAAATTAATTCCCATTCTAGCTATCATTGTATTAGCCGTCATTAGCAATCAAAACCATTTAGTTTCAGCTCCTCGACCACAAATTTCATCTGCAAGTGGTGCTGTTGCCTTTGGCCAAGCTTTGTTAGCAGTTTTATTTGCTTACGACGGTTGGTTAAGCATTGGTAATTTGGCTAGTGAAATTAAAAACCCAGCTAAAACACTTGCTAAAGCAATTATTTGGGGATTATTTGGGGTAACTGTCATTTATACCTTGCTTAATTGGAGCTTCATCAAAATACTTCCTTGGAAACTGATTGTGGGCAATCAAGCAACGGCGCTTTTGACGTCGCAACAGTTGTTCGGCAATTTTGGGAGTATCATTATTAGTTTTGGAATTTTAGTTTCAATTTTCGGAGCAATTAATGGTCACCTACTGTTAGGATCAAGGATGCCATATGTTCTTGGGAAAGAAAACAAATTACCTGGTGCCAAATTTTTTGGCACCCTAAATCAAAAAACAGCAGTACCCACAAATAGCATGCTGTTTGAGTGTTTGGTCGCGACCATTATGATTTTTTCCGGAACTTTTGATTCACTAACTGATATGCTAGTTTATGTTTCTTGGATTTTCTCAATCCTATTATTTATTGGCGTTATGCTCTTACGAATTAAAAAGCCTAACCTCCAGCGGCCATATAAGACTCCCTGGTATCCACTACCACCTATTCTAGCTATTAGTGGCGCTAGTTTTATCGTCATTAGTACCACCCTTACCCAACCCATTTTAGCTTTAATCGGTATTTTACTCACTCTGAGTGGCTGGCCTGTGTACCTTTATGTCCAGCATCAAAATAAATAGAAGTAATTGGAGCTATTTTTATCTAGTTAATTACTCCCTGTCCGCTAAACTTTATAATTTTACAAAAATTGATGAGAATTTTTACTTTCTGTAACCATAACTTAACAATTAATTTATAATCCTTAATATGTTCTGTGTTAAAATACATAGGTATTTATTAATTAGAGAGGTAAAGTTATGAAATTTAATAAAAAAATAGTTACCCTTGCTGTAGCAGGTATTACTGCCGTTTCCCCAATTATTAGTCAATCTGCAGTTGTTTTAGCTGATACTACTAATCAAGTAGCTAACAATACTGCAAAAACTGATGCCAATACTGCAACTACTGACAATTCAAAGGCTAGTCAAGACAACAAGGTAACTGCACCTAACGCTGATGCACAAAAGCCTAAAGAAGACAACAAAGTTGTTGCGCCAAACCCGAATGCTGATGCACAAAAGCCTAAAGAAGAAGCCCAGACTCAAGAACCAAAAGCTAAGTTAATTAAAACTAATGCTAAATGGTCCAAAAAGCATAAAACTGCCAATAAATATTATAATGCTGCTATCAAGAAGGGACGCAAACTTTCTAAGTTAAAGCGTTTAAACCTATATACTGATACTTTGAAGCACTTTTCTAAGAATCATGCTAGTTATGCTAAAAAATATCGTGCTTATTTAAAAGCAGAAATTAACTGGTTAAAGCCAATCGTTGAAAAGGAACAACAAGCTAAAATTGTTAATCCACTACCTGATGTACCAACTGATCACCCAGTAGATACACCAAGTAAGACGGACAAAGCTCCTGAAAACAAAAAATAATTTTTTAGTTAAATAGATTTTAAAGCAATATTCTTCATTATGATAATGAAGAATATTGCTTTTTATTATCTTAACAATTCAATTCACATATCACATAAAAAAGATGGCTATAAGATAAATTAAAGCTAGCCTCACATTAGTTAGACTTAATATTAGTGAATGTACTAACTATTTAAAAAGCCTAAAGATACTAAACTGTTTAGCATCTTTAGGCTTTCTTTAATATAATTAATAAGTTGTTTTGATTATAATTAGGATAAGCATAATATTATATTTGTTGAAAGCTTTAACAATTAGCTTATTCCCATTCAATGGTTGAAGGCGGCTTACTCGTCACATCATAAACGACGCGGTTAACGTTATCAACTTCGTTAATAATTCTCGTTGAAACTTTTTGCAAGACCTCCCACGGCAAGCGCGCAAAATCAGCTGTCATCCCATCAATCGAAGTCACGGCCCGAATGCCAATCGTATAGTCATAAGTCCGCCCGTCACCCATGACACCAACTGATTTAATTCCTGGTAAAACCGTAAAGTATTGCCAGACGTCTTCTTCTAGACCTGCCTTTTTAATTTCTGCACGTAAGATAGCATCACTTTCACGTACTAATTCTAATTTAGGTGCAGTAACTTCACCTAACACCCGAATCCCAAGACCGGGACCAGGAAACGGCTGACGCCAAACTAAGTCATGCGGAATCCCTAATTCTTCACCAAGCTGACGCACTTCATCCTTAAATAATTTTCGTAATGGTTCAATTAGTTGAAAGTGCATATCCTGAGGCAGACCGCCGACATTATGGTGGGACTTAATTGTCTGTGCTGTATTGGTGCCGCTTTCAATTACGTCAGTATAGAGTGTACCCTGCGCCAAAAAATCAACTTCATGCATCTTTTGCGCTTCTTCGTTGAAAACCTCGATGAATTCCTTACCGATGATTTTACGCTTTTGCTCGGGATCAGTTACACCCTTTAATTTAGTTAAAAAGCGCTCTTGGGCATTTACCCGCACAATGTTCACACCTAAATCACGATTCAAGGCGGCCATTACTTCGTCACCTTCATTTTTGCGCAACATCCCGTGATCAACAAAAATGGCAGTTAATTGATCACCAATTGCCCTATGTAACAAAGTAGCCGTCACGCTAGAGTCTACCCCACCAGATAAGCCTAATATTACCTTTTTATCACCAACTGTCTGCTGAATATTGGCAATTTCCATCTCAATAAAATCAGCCATTGACCAGTTAGCTTTAGCTTTGCAGACTTTAAAAGCAAAATTACGCAAAATATCTAAGCCATATTCAGTATTGCGAACTTCAGCATGAAATTGAATGCCATAAAACTTGCTTTGTTCATTAGCAATCGCCGCAATCGGGCAACTTTTACTTGAAGCAATTGTCTTAAAACCACTTGGTGCCTGCTTAACTAAGTCACCATGACTCATCCAAACAAACTCATCTTTCGGTAAGCCATCAAATAAAACCGAATTTGCATCTTCTACTTGAATGTCAGCTTTACCATATTCAGAATTATCAGCTTTTTCAACTTTACCGTTTAAATAAGACGACATTAATTGCATGCCATAGCAAATACCTAAGATAGGAATTCCTAATTCAAAAATTTTAGGATCAACCTTTAAAGCATTGTCATCATAAATACTGTTAGGACCACCGGAAAAAATAATGCCCTTAGGATTAATTTTTCTAATTTTTTCTAAGCTAAGATCGTGCGGTAATAGTTCAGAATAAATGCCAAAATCACGCAAGCGCCGCGTGATTAGTTGATTATATTGACTACCAAAGTCTAAAACAATAATTTCATCAAAATCATGAATCTTTTTTCTCACTGACATTCTGGCTCCTTTGCTAATTAAATATCAAATCATCTAAACTGTACTAAGAATTTAAGGTGGGGTCAACTACTTTTTAAATAAAAAATTTTTTCTCAAAAATTATATCGATATATGCCTGAACTAATTTATTTTTAAAATCCCCCCTTAATCTTGCACAACTAAATTTACTTTGTTAGAATGCATACACAAGCAAATATTATGTCTATATATTGCCGTAATCTGGTCGGCAGTCTCTACTCAGAACCGTGAATTCTGAACTATGGATCAAGTACAAATAGCGAAGTGTCACTGTCTTATTGGTCTTTTTTACCATAGTTTTGGTAGAAAAGACCTTTTTGTTTTAGGAGGAAAAGTATGAAATTGCTGGAAGATCGTATTCGCAACGATAGCGAAGTTTTACCCGGAAATGTCCTAAAGATTAACTCATTTTTAAATCATCAAGTTGATCCTGAATTAATGATGGCCGTTGGAACAGAATTTGCTCATCTTTTCAAAGATACCGGTATCACCAAAGTCTTAACTTGTGAAGCTTCAGGAATCGCGCCTGGGGTAATGACTGCCTATGAGTTACACGTACCCATGGTCTTTGCCCGTAAAAAAAAGCCCTCGACACTTAACGATGAAGTATATTGGGCGGATGTTTATTCTTACACCAAGAAAACCACTAACCAAATTTGTGTTGAACAAAAATTTCTCAATCCCAATGACCGTTTATTAATTATTGATGATTTTCTAGCTAATGGTGAAGCCGTTAAGGGCATGATTAATATTGCTCATCAAGCCTATGCGGAAATAGCTGGCGTGGGCGTAGTCGTAGCCAAGTCTTTTCAAGGCGGTAGCACTTGGATTAAAAAACATGGCTATAAGCTTGAAGCTTTAGCAAACATTGCTAGTTTAGCTGATAATCAAGTACATTTTGTAGGGGAAAATTAATGCAAAAAGAAGTTAGTCAACAAAAAGCAGCCGTCCTTGGACTGCAACATCTGTTAGCAATGTATTCTGGTGCAGTTGCAGTGCCACTTTTAATTGGGACAGCTCTAAAATTCAACGCTGAACAAATGACCTATTTAGTTTCAATTGATATTTTTATGTGTGGGTTGGCAACTCTTTTACAGTTAATTACTAATCGCTTTTTTGGTATTGGCTTCCCTGTAATTCTTGGCTGCGCTATTCAGGCGGTTGCTCCCTTACAAATGATTGGTCGCAAATTTTCAATTAATGATATGTATGGGGCCATTATTATTGCCGGCATTTTCGTAATTTTAATTGCTGGGGTTTTTGCCAAAATCAAAAAATTCTTTCCCCCTGTTGTCACCGGTACCTTAATTACCACAATTGGTCTAACCTTAATCCCAGTTGCCATTCAAAATATGGGCGGAGGCAATGCTACTGCTAAGGATTTTGGTAGTAGTCAAAATTTATTACTTGCCTTCTGCACTATGTTCATTATTTTAGCTTTAGAAATTTGGACAAAAGGCTTTTTACAATCAATTTCAGTTTTAATAGGATTAATTAGCGGCACACTTATTGCTGCGTGCCTAGGTCTAGTTTCATTTGCCCCAGTAATTACAGCATCCTGGTTTCATTTACCGCAACTTTTTTACTTTGGAGCGCCTCATTTTGAATGGTCTTCCAGTTTAACAATGATCATCATTGCCTTAGTTTCAATGGTTGAATCAACTGGCGTCTTCTTTGCCACGGGTGATTTGATTAAGCATCAAGTTTCAGAAGATGATCTTAAAAAAGGCTATCGGGCAGAAGGGCTCGCTCAAATCCTAGGTGGTTTATTCAACGCTTTTCCTTACACGACCTTTTCGCAAAATGTTGGACTTTTACAATTGTCAGGCATTAAAACTAAACGCCCCATTTATTGGGCCGCTGGATTGTTGATGACGATGGGACTGCTACCCAAAATTGGCGCTCTCGTCACCATTATTCCAACACCAGTATTAGGTGGGGCCATGCTAGTAATGTTTACCATGATTGCCGTTCAGGGCATTAAAACTTTAGTCCAAGTTGATTTAAGTAATAACAATAATATTTTAATTATTGCTATTTCAATTGGCCTGGGACTAGGTGTTACTATTTATCCACAGTTTTTCCACAATTTACCTGCAACAATTCAACTTTTCCTAAATAATGGTATTGTGATCACCAGTTTATCGGCTACTATCCTAAACTTACTACTCAATGATGCAAATTCTAAAAAAATTAGTAGCTAACCAAATTATAGCTATACTATTATCCATCGCAAAATGGCACTTTTTTTCTATATAAAGAAAAGGAGTGCCATTTTAATAATAACTATTGCCGTAAATTTTTACATACTCAACTTAATTTGCATCCTAGACTAAGCGGTTACTTCAAAAATTAGTCTTACTCGCTGAAACATAGTCGCTACGAAGAAAGGTATGAATTAAAATCAATTACCTGATCATAACGTTCCAGGTCTGCTGGTTTATAGTGATGAATTACCTCAATAAAAGTCAAATCAGAAGCGAAGAGGTAATCATGAACCTGCTTGGAGGTTACTTGATCCAGAGAAGCATTGACTTCATCGAGTAAAAGAATCTGACGCTGAGCCAAAATTGCCCGCGCGAGTTCAATCCTAGATAATTGGCCGCCTGACAATTGATCAGCATTATCACCTAGGTCGCAGTTTAGCCCTTTTTCTTGAATTAGCTTAGCTAGACCAACACCCTGACAAACGGCCATTATTTTGTCTGGCGCAATGTCAGCACCTAAAGTTAAGTTAAAGAGTAAAGTGTCAGCAAAAATTACGGCATTTTGACTTGAGTAAGCAAAAAGATTAGTAAACGCCCCCGCGTCTACTTGCTGGTGATTGAGTAAAATCTTGCTAGCTTGACCGTAGTCACCATATAACAAATACTGTAATAAAGTTGACTTACCGGCTCCAGATGGTCCGATAACTGCAATTTTTTGACCATTCTCAATTGTCAAGTCGATATCGCTAGCTAACTGCTGGCCTTGTCGGATTAAAGACAAATCCTTAACCTCCAATTCTACTAAATTTGCTGTCATACTCGTTGTTTGAGGATAAGTAGCAGCCTTTTGACCGAACTGAGTAATGCGCTTAACAATCCCCTTGGTTGTAGATAAATTATTGCGTTCACTAAGAATTTGTAAGATTGGGTTAACAAAAGAATTCGAAAGCTGAATAATGCCAAAAAGTGCACCTAAAGTGGTAAAACCCTTGATTACTAGCATAATCCCTATAGCAAAGGGAACTAAGTAAGAACCACCCATAGCAATGAGATTAAGATAGGCATTCGTATTGTTTTTCAAGATATTCATTCTTGCCAACTTGGTTTCTAATAAATTAATTACTTTTAGGTCTCGCTTAACAGCGTTATTTTGTTGACCATAAAGGTTTAATGTCCTAGTTCCTGCTAGTGTGTTCTTGGCCTGATTAACATATTGATCATTGGCCTTAGTCCATTCATCAGCAGCGGTTTGAATTGGCTTTTGGAACAGATTAGAAACAAGCATAGGAAGCAATGAACCTGCAAAAAATATGACGGTTAAAATAGGATTTAAGTACAGGGCATATGATAAGGCCAAAATTACTGTATAAAAATAAGTTAAAATAAAAATCTCTGCTTCATAACGATTTGTTTCTAACAACTTAAAATCATTAGTTAAAAAACCTAGGTTGGCAGTATCCTCACTGGGACTAGCAAGCATCCCTTTAAGTGTCTGCCTTCTTAGTTTAATATTAGTTTGCTTAATTGCATCCGCCTTTAAATAGTTAAAGCTTAAGTGAGCCAATAAGACTAAAATTAGTGCAATTAAGACTTGAATAATCAATCAAGGTAACTTAGCAAATTGCTTGGCTGCAGCCATATTGATCAGTGATCCTACCATGTAGACCACAATGACATTTTCCGTGCTGTAAATAAAACCAAAGACATTAAGTAAAAAGAATTTAAAATGCGAATAGTTTTTAAAGATCATTGCTTCTTTTCTCCTATTAACTATTTTTAATTAATTTTAACAACAAATTAATAATAATTTATTATATACTTGAGTAATAGGATTACAATATTTTTTGCTTACATCACAATTTCACTTTTGTCTTGTTTAGATAATTTAATCAAACAAACCCCCCATAATTTAGCATCCTAATTATGGGGGTTTTGTTTTCTGCCTCTTAAATAAACTAATTTTTATTAAAAAATCTAATTAAACTTTAGAGTAAATCTTCTTCTACTTTTACTAACATCTTTTCCCCAATCTGCTTAAAAGGCTGATCCTCAATTTTGTCAGTATAACTCATAATGCCACAGGCTGTTTTAAAAAGTAAAAAAGCTTGCATTAACTGGCTAATTTTAGGTTCAGGTAACTTGAGTGTATATCCCTCCATAAAAGCGGCCATTAATTCTGGTTGTAGTTTAAAATCCTGATAAAATAGCTTAATAAAATCTTGGTACTTAACACCCAACTGTACTTTTTCATAATCAATTAATACTAGCTGATTAGTGACAAACTGATAATTACGTACACCCACATCACCGTGTAGAACTGTACTAGAATTAAGTAGCTCTGTTTCAATCATAATTTGATCGTGCACAAAGTACTTAAAGATTTTAATTAATCTATTGCGCATAGAACTACTACGTAACTGCTTTTTCTGTTAGCCAATTACGCTCTTGTAAAAAGACTTTAACAAAAACTGACTGCTGATACTGCTGACTAAAACCAACAAAAGTGCGATTAAACGACTGATGACTAATTACCCTTAGTTTTGCCTGCAACCTTTGCTCTAACAACCGTTTAATTTCCATTACTAGTTACCCTCGACAAAAACAACTATAATTTCTCCTAAAAATCAACCATTTTTTTGCAATTAATGTCCATTTTTTAATACAATATACCTTAAGAACTTTGAAAGGACAATATTTATGAAAAAAGCAGAATGTACAACCATTCTTGTTGGTAAAAATGCCAGTATCGATGGTTCAACTATGATTGCCCGCAGTGAAGATGGTGGTAGAACCATTATTCCAGAAGGGTTTGAAGTTATTACCCCTGAAAAACAACCTAAACACTATGAAAGTGTCATCAGTCACCAAAAAATTGATGATGCAGATTTAGCTGAAACTCCTATGCGTTATACCAGCGCACCTGACGTTTCTGGTGAAAGTGGTATTTGGGCAGCAGCCGGAATCAACTCCGATAACATTGCGATGACTGCGACTGAAACAATTACAACAAATTCCCGTATTCAGGGAATTGATCCACTAGTTAGTGTAGGCGGACTTGGTGAAGAAGATTTTGTTACCCTAACTTTGCCTTATATCCATAGCGCCCTTGAAGGTGTTAAGCGTGTTGGCTACCTGCTAGAAAAATACGGTACCTATGAAATGAATGGGATGGCTTTTGCTGACCACGATGAAATTTGGTACTTGGAAACAATTGGCGGTCACCACTGGATTGCCCGCCGAATTCCAGATGATGCTTACGTAGTTGCCCCTAACCGCTTAAATATTGACGAATTTCACTTTGATCAAGATGACTTTATGGCTGATACGCAACTAGAAGAATTAATTGACACTTACCACTTAAATCCTGATCGTGACGGTTACAATATGCGCCACATCTTTGGTAGTTCAACTATTAAAGATGCTCATTATAATAATCCACGGGCTTGGTATGTCCATAATTATTTTGATCCAGAATTTGGTGGCAAGCCAAGCGATCAAGATCAACCATTCATTTGTCATGCTAACCGCAAGATTAGTATCGAGGACATTTGCTTTGTTGAAAGTTCACACTACCAAGATACCCCATTTGATCCATACGGCGATCAAGGTACGCCTGAACAAAAGAAAGCTTTTCGGCCAATTGCTTTGAACCGTAACTTTGAAACACATATTTTACAAGTTAGAAACGATGTACCAGAAGAAATCGCTGGTGTTCAATGGCTTTGCTTTGGTCCAAATACCTTTAACAGTTTTGTCCCATTCTACACCAACGTTAATAACACACCAGCTAGCTTCCAAACCGGTCCTAAGTTTGACTTGAACAAGATTTTCTGGCTAAACAAGCTAACTGCTCAACTTGGTGACACTAACTTTAAAGTTTACGGTGAATTAGAAAATGATTTTGAGCAAAAATCGTTAGCTGAGTGCCACTTCATTCAACATGAAACTGATAAAAAAGTCGCTGGACTTTCAGGTAAAGCAGTTGAAGATGCCCTAACAGAAGCTAATCAAAAGATGGCCGACCAAGTTTACAACAATACAATTGAGTTGCTCGGCAACATGGTTAACGAAGGACACAGCTTAGCCACATTGAAGTTCGATTTATTAGATTAAGATATAAGTAAAAAGTAATTTGTGAATTACCGCTTAAACTTAAATTTTAACTATAAAGCCTTTTTTATGCCACATTCTTTTTTTGCCCATTCAATCTATATTTTTTAATCATTTGATTGACTTCAGTCTTTACTAAAAAAGATACAGATGAAAATAAATAAAAAAAGTTATATATTAAAAGTAAACTTTATTTTTGCTTATCAACAGCCCTCACCTTATTTGATAAAATTATATTGTATCTTGATTGATTGTAAATATTCCCGTTTTATAAATGCAAAAAAGCACAACTTTGAAAATAAAGTTGTGCTTTTTGGGATTGCTTTTCACCATTTGTAAATAACCACAAGGCGGAACTATCGTAAAACTATTTTCTTTAAGTTTAAAATCTTAAATTCAAGCTTAACCATAAAACCGCTTAGTTAATTAAAACTAAACGGTTTTACTTACTGTATTTTCTTTTTGTGTATTTAATACTTACTGCAACAAAATTATTAACTAGCTCATACTTAAATTATATCCAAAGAATTACCAATAAAAGTACCACTTTTTTATTGATTAAGCTCATTTATCTGGCACATCTTGAATAGTGACATCAGCACCAAGTAATCGCAATTTTTCTTGTACTCGGTCGTAACCGCGCAAAATATTACCAGCATTATTAATAACTGTCTCACCATTAGCCATTAATCCAGCTAACACTAGACAAGCACCAGCGCGAATCTCGCCTGCTGAAACTGTTGCACCATGAAGTTCATCAGTAGGGTGAACTAAAATAACATTATCTTCCGCACTAATATTAGCACCCATTTTACGTAACTGTTCAATGTGACCTATCCTTTTAGGATATATGCGATCAATAATTACGCCTTCACCAGTTTTAGCAGAAAGAAGAAGCGGCGTGATCGGCTGCTGCAAATCAGTTGCAAAACCTGGGTAGGCATCGGTTTTAATCTGGGTCATTTTCAATTCTCCTGCCGGATAAATAAACAGTGAGTCTTCATCTGCATCAATGACGAGTCCCATTTCTTCAACCTTAGCAAGGTAAGAATCTAAATGCTCTTCAATAATATTATGTATGCAAATACCATTACCGATACATCCTGCTAATGAAATATAAGTACCTGCTTCAATGCGATCAGGAATAATAGTATGGGGCGTTCTGGCTTTGAGGAGCTCAACCCCTTCAATTCTTATTGAATCAGTACCAGCCCCCCGAATAATTGCACCCATATTATTTAAAAAAGTAGCTAAATCAATTATTTCTGGTTCTTTGGCAGCATTATTAATAATAGTTTGACCATGGGCCGTAACTGAGGCCATGATAATATTCATAGTTGCTCCAACCGATGGCATTTCCAGGTGAATTGGAGCACCTTCCAAGCCACCAGACGGAGCTGTGATTATTATTTGATCATTTTCATTTTTTACACACGCACCAAGTGCTTCAAAACCCTTAATATGTTGGTCAATTGGGCGGGGACCAATATCATCCCCGCCAGGGAAGCCCACAACAGCCTTACCAAAGCGTCCAAGAAGTGCACCCATAAAATAATACGACGCACGCAAACTCTTAATTTTACCACTTGGTAATGAACTCATCTTAATGTTTTCTGGGTTAATGTGCAAAGTTGTTTGGTGAAATTCACTTTCAACATCCATTTCACTCAGCAAATCCATTAAGTTGTCAACATCTGCAATCCTTGGAACGCCTTCCAAAGTAACTGGTGTACGCGACAAAATAGATGCCGGAATTAAGGCTACCGTTGAGTTCTTAGCACCACCAATCCAGACATCACCCTGTAGGGGCTTTCCACCATGAATTATCATTTGCTTCATTGGCGAAAAAATCCTTTTCTATTTCATTTAATCATAATAATGTTAAAGGAATTTACCAGAAAAAACAAGAGAAGACCTTTGTCTTCTCCATTAAAAATAAAAAAATTTTATTAAAGTTCTTTTTCTGGCAAACCACTGGCTGCACCAATAAATGCCTTATATAATCCTTCAGGTCTTTGGGGTCTACTCAAGAATTCAGGGTGATATTGCGCTGCAACAAAAAACTTATTTTTTGATAGTTCAATTACTTCAACCAAATGATTGTCAGGTGAAACGCCAGCAAAGGTCATACCAGCAGCTTCAAATTCTGATCGATATTCATTATTAAATTCGAAACGGTGACGATGACGCTCTTGAATCACTTCTTGATTATCATAGGCCGCAGCAGTTTTAGTACCTGGCTTTAACGCTGTTGGATAAAGACCTAAACGTAGAGTTCCCCCAATATTCTCTTCATCACGCTTATCAGCCATAATATCAATTACATTATGAGCAGCCTCTGGGTCTACTTCAGCCGTATTAGCATCTTGATAGCCTAAAACATTTCGAGCAAATTCTACTGTTGCCATCTGCATCCCAAGACAAACACCCAAGAAAGGAATATCATTTTCACGAGCATATTTAATTGCAGTAATCATTCCCTCAAGCCCTCGTGTTCCAAACCCACCAGGAACAATTAACCCATCACTGCCTTCCATTAATTTGGCAATGTTAGTTGCAGTAATATCTTCTGCTTGGACTTTTTGAATTTCAATATTAGTATCATAGGCATATCCCGCATGCTTTAAGGCATCAGTCACTGAAATATATGCATCTTCTAATTCAACGTATTTACCAACTAAGGTAATTTTAGTTGTATGCTTTAAATTTTTGACCCGTTCATCAAGTCGAATCCATTCTGCCATATCAGCTTCAGGCTTAGGACTCTTGAGATTAAGAAAATCACAAACTTTTTGATCCATTCCTTGTTCTTTAAAGGCCAATGGCAAATCAAATAGTGATGGTGCATCAATTGATTCGATAATTCGGTCAACTGGAACATCAGTAAAAGTCGAAATCTTATCTTTGTGTTCTTGATTAATTGGCATTTCTGCTCGTAAAACTAACATATTAGGTTGAATACCAATACTACGAAGTTCAGCAACTGAATGCTGGGTTGGTTTTGTTTTCATTTCTTGTGCGGCATGCAAATATGGTACTAAGGTACAATGGATATACATTACGTTCTCTTTACCAACTTCACGGCGCATCTGTCTAATCGCTTCCATAAAAGGTGTTGATTCAATATCTCCAACCGTTCCACCAATTTCAGAAATAACGACATCAGAATCAGTTGTTAGCCCTGCACGCATTATTTTTTGTTTAATCATATCAGTGATATGCGGAATAACCTGCACAGTAGCACCATGGTAATCACCACGGCGTTCTTTTTCTAGAACTTCTTTATAAATTTTCCCAGTAGTGACATTTGAATATTTACTGGTCCGCACATCAACCATGCGCTCATAGTGTCCTAAGTCCAAATCAGCTTCTGTTCCATCATCAGTTACAAAAACTTCCCCATGTTGATATGGATTCATAGTCCCTGGATCAATGTTGATGTAAGGATCAAACTTTTGCATTGTTACCTTTAAACCACGATTCTTTAACAACCGTCCTAGGCTTGAAGCAGTAATGCCCTTTCCCAACGAAGAAACCACACCGCCAGTAACGAAGATATATTTTGTCATTAGCCAAACTCCTTTTGCAAAAATAAAATTAACCCATAAAATAAAAAAAGCTCCCTAACGGGAGCATAAACGCACATAAGGTGCCCAAATAAAATACTATCTATTTTTATTGTTGAAGTCAAGAAAATTATTCGTCTTCTTCATCTTCATCCTCATCATCATTTAATTCTGATAATTGTCCCTCGATACCGTCTGGTAAATCTTCATCCTCATCATCAGCTGCATCAGTGAAATTATCGTCATCCGCAACAAAATCAGTCTCATCAGCAGGGGCAGCATCTAAATCTTCATCCTCAGGATCATCGTTATCATAATCAATGATGTCATCACTACCAGTAGCGCTAGCTAAGAAGGCATTAACCTTCTTATGATGCGTACGAGTATCTTCTTCATCCTCATCTTCAGGATGATTAACCTCTTCATCAACTGATTCATACGGAAACCACGAACGTAGTGCCCAAATATTTTCTCCCATAGAGATAAACTCACCATTAGTGTTCATGTCTGTATAAAATTGAGGCAAACGTTCTCTTATCTCTTCGTCACTCTCACCCAAAAACTTTTGCACAGCATTAACAATATCAGCAAAGGCCATTCTCTTATTGTTATCTTCCAAAATTGCGCGAGCAACTTCAATCATTGATAATTCGTTGCGATTTTTGTCTTTAAAGTCGTTTAATCCCACAATGCATTCCTCTCTTTTGTCAATCTTTTCCATTTTACTAGGCGTTTAAGTAAAAATCAATGTGACGGTATAATTACCTATTAAGTATAGACCACTAAAGAGGTTATATTCAATTCGAAGTTCTTGTGAACCATCAATTTTAGGGAAAAATTTAATTAAATTAGTCATACTTTTTAAATCCATTTGGTAACCTTGCGCTACATATCGACAATTTCGTTGTTCGTTTAAAACAAAATGTAACTGTGAATAATTAGCACTGTCCTGACTGCGCTTAATAATCACATTATTAGGCTTAATTAAAATCTTAACCGGTACTTGACCATCTTCTAAGTATGAAACTCTAGTAACCTCTCCAATTTTAATCAATTCACCCACACTAGTTTTAGTAAATGTTTCACTTTCTTTTTCTTGAACAATTGTACTGGTAAAGTTAACTTTTACTCTAGTCATTGTTTAATTTAAATTCTCCCTTGCCAAACTGTTTATAGCCTTTAAAAATAGTTTATAATTAGCTAGTCTAAACCACATTTTTAAAGCTTTTATTCTGCTTTATTATAAGTTAATTTCCTTTTTTTAGCTAGAAATTCTGCTAGACTCACTTTACAGTTAATCAACGGAGCTGGGGCTAGAATTCAATTAACCTGCATTACTAGAAATTTGTTATAATTAAGATATATAAGTTTTTTGACTACTTAGTTAACCATCTCTGAGGTCCCATATGCCTAAATTTCAAAATATTAAATTAACTAAAGAAATTGTACTGCGTGATCCGGTTCACGAATACATTCATATTGAAGACCAAGTAATCCAAGACCTAGTTGCCACTAAAGAATTTCAGCGTATGCGTAGAATTAAACAGTTGGGGCCGATTGCTTATGTCTTTCCCAGTGCAACACACACCCGCTTTGAACATAACGCCGGAGTTTACGAATTAACTAGACGAATTTGTAATATCTTTGCCCAAAAATATCCCACTCAGCGTTCAGGCGACGGGCTTTGGGATGAAAATAATCGTTTATTAGTTGAATGTGCGGGTCTACTTCATGATATTGGTCATGGGCCCTATTCACACACTTTTGAACACCTTTTTGGCACTGATCATGAAAAAATTGGTCAAAAAATCATTACCGACCCGAACACTGAAGTTAATCAAGTATTACGCCAAGTTACACCTAATTTCCCTGAACTAGTAGCTAGTGTAATTGCTAAAACTTATCCTAATCCCCAAGTAGTAAAATTGATCTCTAGTCAAGCGGATGCTGACCGAATGGATTATCTTAAACGCGACGCCTACTTTACCGGTGTCGCTTATGGTGAATTTGATCTGTCCCGTATTTTACAAGAGATCAGACCATTTAGCGGTGGGATTTGTTTCAGCATGTCAGGCATGCATGCAGTAGAAGATTACATAGTCTCGCGTTACCAGATGTACCAACAAGTTTACTTTCACCGCGTCGGTCGTGCAATGGAAGTAATGCTCCAGCACTTACTAGAACGGGCAAAAATCATTTACCACAAAGGAGTTTTACCAGTAACGCCTGAACTAGCTAATTTTTTAGCAGATAGTTGGACCCTGAACGACTATCTTAAACTAGATGATGGCGTTATGGAAACCAATTTTTTAATGTGGACCGATGCAAATGACCCAATTCTAGCTGATTTAGCAAATCTTTATTTATTTCGTAAACCGTTTGCCAGTATCCGGATTGACGTCGAAACCAAAAATCTCTTACCCAAGCTGAAAGACTTAATTAAACAAGCTGGCTTTGATCCCACCTATTACACGGACACTAACTCCGCTTTTGATGAGCCGTATGATGCTTACAAGCCTAGCGGTAAAAATGCTAATAGCCAAATCGAAATCATGCAAGACGATGGGCAATTGATTGAGTTATCCCAACTTAGTCCTCTTGTACGCGCTCTTAACGGAACTTTACAAGGTGATGAACGTTTCTTTTTTCCTAAAATTATGATGTCGAATAGTGATGAACCACAAATTTTCGATCCCCTTTACCAGCAATTTCAACGCTATATTAAAAATGGTACCTTACGTTATTTAAGAAAACCCCGAAAATAAAAAATAAGCTGAATTTAATTTGGACTTTAAATTACTTAATTCAGCTTATTTTAAGTTTTAAGTAAACAGTTAGGCTTTCAAAATTTTACAACTTAGCTACCCGTACTCTGGTATTTACGTAAAAATAAGCGCCAGAGCTGATAAACTAAAACAAAATAAAGTAAACAAACTAACGGAATGATAACTAACCAGCCCCATTCGTGTTTATCTGCAATGCGTTCTTGTGGAATAGAAGCTACCCAGCCAATCGGTATAATAAAAGTCATTATCACTTTTAATAATCCTGAATAAATTGTCAAAGGATACTTACTCATTTCAAAGAAGTCGAAAGTGGTTTCTGCCAAATCAGCCAAGCCATTAGAAAATAGAGCTACGGTGTTGCCTAAAACTGCCAGACTTAAGAAAATTAACGACGTGAATAGCGCAATAAAAATAAACATTACTGTAATATACCAAGGATTATTTAATTGAAAATCAACAATAATTAATAATAAAAGAGCAACCAATAAATCGCCCCATGAATCTTCATTAACCCGCTCATTAATTATTTGAAAGAGGGGATTGACGGGCTTAATTAAAATTGTATCAAGACTGCCTCTATGAATATAAGTAGCAATATTAAGGGTATTAATAAAAAAACAGCGAAATATGGCCCAGGATAAAGTGGCTAAAGCATAGGTTAATAGCAATTGTTCAAAACTGTATCCCTTAATTCGTGGCACAAGGTTAAAAATAAAACGTAGCGCCACAATATTTAATCCATTTTGGATTATCATTCCTAAAATCGCAAAGTAAAAGTCTAAATCATAAATAGCAAGTGATTTAAGGTTTACCTTTAGATAAGTCAATAATAGTTTCAAATAGCGCATGGTTAACCTCCCTGAATAACAGTTTTAGTGCTGGACCACTTGAAGAGAACCTTGAATAGCAATATCAAAAATATGATATAACCTATTTGAATTACGACAATCTGTAAAAATAATTGCCAAGAAGGAGTTTGTACTAGCATGCCGACCGCACTAAATGAATATTGAAAAGGCAAATAGGACGCTACCTGTTTTAATACTTGCGGATAAAAGTAAGCCGGAAAGACATTACCCGCCAAGATCAAAAGTAGGGCTTCCTTGAAAGTGGCAATCCCCCAGATACTATAGGTATAAAAAGTAAAAGTACCCAAAATCAATTCTAGCTCAAAATATAAAATGTAGGCTAAAACACCTGTAACTAGCACTAACAAAACTGCCAGTAAGTTGAATTGAAAATCCAACACCCAAAAGTAAAGGGCAAGATCAACTCCCTCACGATTACTAACTTGGTGATAGAATAACCTAAACTTTCCCAAAATAATTGGGTGGCAATTGATACTGGTTTTAATAAATCAAGTGCAATATCGCCTGAGCGAATTTGATCATTAAGATCATAGCTTGACTTAGGAAACAAAATACTCAAAAGTTGCATTAAAATAAGATAGCTTAGTGTTTGCTTAAATTCTATTATTGGACGATTAACTAAAACAGCCTGCCATAAAAAATATTGCACCACAATTGAAATTAGTGAAGAAAAAAGATAAAAAAGCAAAATATATTTCGAGGAAAAGCCTTTTTTTAGCCCAAGCTTGAGCAACATCATGCGATAACTCATTGGCGTTCACCTGCTTTACCGACATGGGCGAGAAGGTACTCTAATTTCCCACTTTTGACTTCAATATTATCAATTGGAATTTTAGCCGTAATTTTACTCAAAGTAGCCATAATTTCGTTATGACTAATCCCACTAAGTTGATAGTTGCCATTTTCAAGCAATTGCAACTGTGACCAATTTTTTTGTAAGTCATTGTACCGGCTCTTTTTACTAGTAAATGTGATTGTAGCTGGTACATCAAGATTAGCTAGCTCTTGACTACTCTTATCTAAAACTAGGTATCCTTAATTGAGAATAATTGTACGTGAACAAACTTTTTCTACCTCATCCAAATCATGTGACGTAAAGATAATTGTTTTATTAGTTAGCGTCTTTAAAAAATGAACAATGCTATTCTTACTTAAAACATCTAAGCCAATCGTGGGTTCATCCAAAATAATTAAATCTGGATCATGAATTAAAGCTGCAATAAATTCAACTTTCATTCGTTGCCCCAGACTAAGGCTGCGCACTGGTTGAAAGAGAAAATCTTTCGCATCAAGCATCTGAGATAACTCCCTTACTCGCTGCTCAAAACTTGTTTGTGGTACTTGATAAAGTTCTTGATTTAAACGAAAAGTATCCATCGCCGGTAAATCCCAGCGTAATTGGCTTCTTTGCCCAAAGACCACCCCGATTTTCAGAGCATTTTTTTGACGATTATCTACTGGCACGCAACCAAAGGTTTCTACTTTACCGCTAGTTGGTTGCAAAATACCAAGAATCATTTTAATCAAAGTAGACTTACCCGACCCATTTAAGCCAACCAAGCCGACATGTTCACCTGCTTTAATTTGAAAGGAAACATCATGGACAGCTAGAATTTGCTGGTATTTTTTATGAAATAGTGTGGCTGATACTACTTTTTGGTATTCTTTATAAAGGTTTTTGGTTTCAACAATCATTTATTATTCTCCATTATTAATATTTTTCTTCATAACTACATAAACTCTGCTTTTAGATAGCAATTGAAAGAAAAATATTAGCAATCTGTCATATTTTTATTGATGTAAACCTTAATTATTTTCGCTTTAATTAATATAAACATTTTAATTATATGCAAGCATGATTAAATTATCAATGTTATTTTTATTTTTATTTAATGAATCAAAAATAAAAAAGTATCAAACTACTTAGTAGCCTGATACTTAAATTGGTTAATATTTAACTAAATTACTAAAATGTTGCTTTTTAGTCTAGTGTTGATCTTCTTGATAACGCG
This sequence comes from Lactobacillus sp. ESL0233, assembly GCF_003692995.1. Taxonomy (NCBI): domain Bacteria; kingdom Bacillati; phylum Bacillota; class Bacilli; order Lactobacillales; family Lactobacillaceae; genus Lactobacillus; species Lactobacillus sp. ESL0233. The sequence goes on from NZ_REHH01000009.1 coordinate 117,364, forward strand.
TATTAAATAGTGGACTCAATGGCTCATTCTTTTGAATACATTTAATCGCATCACCCATCAATGGACCAACCGAAACTAATAAAGTTTTATCCAATTTCTTTTCTTCAGGTTGGTTAATTGAGTCAGTCAAAACCAAATTCTTAATTGGGGAATCATTTAACCTTTTAATAGCTGGACCTGATAAAACAGCATGAGTTGCACTTGCATAAACCTCTGTAGCACCAGCATCAATTAAAGCTTGGGCTGCCAATGTAATGGTGCCCGCAGTATCAATCATATCATCAATAATAATTGCCCGTTTACCTTTAACGTCACCGATAATATTCATTACTTCAGCAACATTAGCTCGTGGTCGCCGTTTATCTACAATCGCAATGGACGTGCCTAAAAACTCAGCTAATTTTCGTGCTCGCGTAACACCACCATGATCTGGAGAAACAACCACAGCATCTTTTTCCAAATGATTGCATAAAAAGTAATCAGCTAATAATGGTGCGCCCATTAAATTATCAACTGGAATATCGAAAAAGCCTTGAATTTGTGGTGCATGCAAATCTAATGATAAGACTCTAGTTGCACCAGCTTCTTGCAACATATCAGCAACAAGCTTAGCTGTAATTGGCTCACGTGGGCGAGTTTTACGATCTTGACGTGCATAACCATAATATGGGATTACAATATTAATTGTTTGCGCACTAGCCCGACGCACAGCATCAATCATAATTAATAATTCCATTAAGTTATCATTTACTGGAACGCTCAATGACTGAATCAAATAAACGTCTTTCCCACGAACTGATTCATCAATATTAATTTGAATTTCACCATCACTAAAGCGCTGAACACTTGACTTACTTAACGGTATTCCAACTCGCTCGGCAATCTTTTGGGCAAGCGGTACATTTGAATTCAGGGCAAACAACATCATGTTGTCTTTATAAGACATAATTTCCTCCGTCTAATCTTTGGTTAACAACTTATTATTTTAGCAAAAGTTGTCTGAAAAAGTTATTCCTATCTTATTATTCAACTTTACAAAGCGACATTCAAGCCTTTAAGACCAGATATTGTGTATTTTTTTATTTAAACTATTTACTATCAAAATAAAAACCTTAACTTTCAATAGAAATTTAAGGTTTTTATTTTTTAGCCGTTACAATCACTGTAACAATTTATTTAGTTGTTTTTGGCATTTTTAAGAATAAAAGTGCTCCACGGTTCAATTGCATCCAATAAGTCAAGATCGTCTTCTCTTAAATGACCAACCAAGTTACGCCGACCATCATTTTCAAATGGAGTCAAAACCAGTTGCAACTCACCTTTATAACGTGGATATTTGTCATTCACAATTACCACATCACCATAATCAAAAACTTCTTTAATTTCAGTTTGTGCTGGAATCGCTTCGTTTGCATAAACTACTCGTGGTTTAGTATCCCGCAACAAATATGCTGAAGCATCACCACGATACAGATGAACATCTTTTAAGCAAATTGTTTGTTCAATTGGCAAAACATTACCTGTAAATTCTATGCTCAAAGTAGGAAAAGGACTATTAAAAGCAGCAGCCGCTTGAGCCAACTCCTCTTCAGTAGCAAAAGCATTGCCAATAATGATATCATCAATCATTTTACTTAATCTTAAGTGAGTTACTTGACTAAAAATATTTCTGTCGCGATCATTTTCCATCGTTGGCAAACCTTCGTGGACTGGCCAAGGACCAAATTGAGCATGCTTAGATGAAATAAAAGCAGCAGTATGCAACCCATAGTCACGGTATTTTTGTGAATATTCGTAAAAAATCTCTTCACTTAGACCAGTATATTCTTGCGGATAGAAGTTATGACAACCAATTAAATTATCTTCTTCCGGGTCATAAGACATAATACTGTCTAAATAATTAGTACCCCGACTCATATTTAATTCGATTTTTAAGCCATAAGGATTATGCGTCATCGCCGCTTCTTCAATACCACTAAATCCCTCATCTAGCCGTAATCCCCAAACACCTAAATCTTGGAAAAAGCTAAGATCATTATAGTCAATTCTTAATTCTTTAAATAGTGCGGGATTTATATCAACAACTGTTTTGAAGCCTAATTGATTAGCATAATCAACGTCTTCTTTAAGACGGGCCAACAAATCCTCTCCACTATCACTTTTTAATTGTAAAAGTGACGTAAAAATACGCTGGTAGCCATATTTTTTGGCTAAATCCATATATTCCTTATCTTGTATAAAAGTACTTTGTTCAGGATAAAGTGAAATTCCTAATTGTTTCATTAAATATAACTCCTATTAAGCCTCAGCTTGTGTATTAACGTTGTTAGCAGCTTTAACAAATGGCACATAGATTAAGAAACCAATTACCATATTAACTAGTTGCAAAACGACTGCGCGCCAATCCATTGTACCAATAAAAGCATTCAAAATAGGCGGCATCGACCATACAATTTGTGTTCTGACACGTGAAACTAATCCCATGGTTAAAGCAGCATAAGACGTTGATACCATAATCAGAGGTGAAATAACAAATGGAATAAAGTAAATCGGATCTAGCACGATTGGCATTCCAAACATGACTGGTTCATTAATATTAAAAATTCCAGGAACAAGTGATAGCTTAGCTACTGCTCGTTGATCTTCACGCGTTGAAAAGGCTAAAATTGCTAAAATTAGTAACAAGGTGGAGCCAGCACCACCAATCCAAACATAAAGATCAAAATCCGATCTTGTCCACAAATATGGCAAAGATTGACCTTTATGAGCAGCATTCATATTAGCAATTAAAGCTGTAGTCCAGATACTTTCAATTACAGGAGCCAAAACATTTGTACCATGAATGCCGAAGAACCAGAATAATTGCACTAAGAAAGTTATTAATAAAACTGACCAATATCCTTGACTAACTTTCATTAATGGTTCTTGAATTGTCTTTGAAATAAAGTCAATTACAGTCATTTGATTAAGACTGAAAAGATAGTTAATTATTCCCACAAGGTATAAACCTGCAGTTGCTGGAATAATACCGGTAAAAGCTTTTGCTACTGCTGGTGGGACGGTATCGGGCATCTTAATAGTAATATTTTTTTTCATAAGCCAAATATAAATAGTTACCGAAATGGCCCCCATAATCATTACCGTAAAGAAACCAGCAGCTCCAAAATATTTTCCAAAATTAAAATAACCCCATGCACTAACATTTTTACCAGCAACAGTTGCTCCAGCATCAGTCATAGTCTTAATATCACCTTTAGTCAAAACTTCCTTTAAAACTAAAGAAAAATTTTGCGGCAAGCCCATGATAAAGGTTCCTAAAGTTACCAGTCCACCAGTAATGGGTTCAACCTTGTACTGAACACACATTTGGTAGCCAAATGTAAATGAAAATAACAACCCTAAGATAGCAGTTGATCCTGTCCAAACCATTGCATTAATGCCAATTAACCATTGCATTGAGTTGACAAAACCAGTCCAGCCAAATTGATTTGGTAAATCTCTGATTAAAGAATTAATAACATTGGCAACTGAACCCGCTAACATTAATGGCATCATTGCAATGAAGGCATCACGCAAGGCAATTAGCCAGCGTATTGAACCAATCTTAGCAGCGACTGGAACAACATGCTTATTTAACCAATTAATTAAAGCATTCATAATTTTCCTCCTACTATTTTTACTCCCTGTATATTATAGCATAGTATTTGTATCCGCTTTACATTATATAAAAAAACAGATATTAATATTTATTATATAGCAGGCAATGTTTCCTTAACTACATTTAATTAATCATTTAAGGCTTTATTAGCTTACACAATCTAAAGTAATAAATCTAGCTATTTATTAATTCCAGTATATTAGTTTTAACTTTAACCATTAAAAAAAGCAGGTAAAAGTCATATTTGCCTTTTACCTGCTTTTTGAGCTATATCTTTGATTATCTTAATTACTTAACAATAGTTGCATAATCTTCAATATTTAATGTTTGTTCAAACCCATTAGCACTAGTAATCGTTAAAACAGTATTGTTATTACTAAATTTAACAGTATTCTTGTCAACACCGTTAGCAGTAGCTACTAATTGTACTATTTGATTTGCTTCATCCATGGTTAAGTTTTTCAAATCATTAACTACAACCTTCTTACCATTAAGCGCAGCCTTAGCCTTGCTAATTTTATTTACTTCATCTTTAACACTAGCAACAGTTGCATTAGCACTGTTCACTTGGCTACCGGAAGTAATGGCTGCATCGTAAGCATCACGTAAAGCTTTACTTGATAATTTGTAGCTATCACTTGTTTTAATAGTCGTGGCTTCAGTTAACGCAGCTTGTAAAGTCTTCTTATCTGCATCAGTCGCCATAACAGTTTCTTCTTTTGCGGCTTCCGCTGTATTAACAGGGATTAATTTATCACCTGCAATTGTACTAATATCACTTGCTTTAAGGTAGCCATTCTTATCACTTTGTAACTTATAGAATAATTCAGCCTTATTTTCACTTTCAATCCAAATATAACGTAATTCATTTACACGGGCTGTATGACCTTTAGCAAAAGTCTTAGTTGATTGCATAACCCCTTTGCTATTATAAACGTTAGCATCCTGACCTAATGTGGCAATTGTCCCGTTTTGTTTATCATCAGGTTTAGCATTAGAAGGCGTTAATTGCTTACCAGTAATGATGCCAACATTATTTTTCTTAATCCAATTATCATCACCAGGATAATTTTTATCATTTACATGATAAAAGAGATTTTTACCAATGTACTGCAACTTATCAACTTGAATCTTTTGACCGCTCTTAACTACTTTGCTTTTTGAGCTACCTTTACCATCATAAAGATATGAATTATGATTTAAGGTAATTACCGTTGGGTCATTTTGATTGTCTGACGGTGTTTTGTCATCATCTTTTTCTGGCTTCTTATTAATTGGTTTTAATGCAGTACCAGTAGTTGACCCTACATTATTAGCCTTAATGAATTGATTCTTTTCACCACTAATCCGATAATAAAGTTTACCACCAATATAAACTAATTGATCAACTGCAATTACTTGACCCTTCTTGATTTTTTTCTTATTAGTTTTGCCTTTTTCATCATAAATATAGGCATTACTCTTTAATTTAGCTGTGGTAGATGACTGGTCTGTTTTTTCACTTTTTTTAGGATTAACTTTCTTGCCGTCAACATAACCTACATTAGCAGCTTTGACATAAGCATTACCACCAAGGTCATAAAAATCAACATCATTAATTGTCTTTTTAGTATTGTAGTTTAAAGTAACACCCTTAGCTATTACAGTATACTTAGCACTACCCATGTAGCTCTTAAGCCGTTTGCCATTTTTATCATAAACATAAGCATTCCGACTTAATTTAATTGTGCCTCGCTTTGAAGTACTATTCTTTTTTGAACTGGTTTTCTTTGCAGTATCTTTTTTAGAAACAGACTTATTAGTTTTGGTATCAGTTTTATTAGTCTTAGCAGCTTGTACTAATGATGCTTGACTTGCACTCAAAATTGGACTAACGCCAAGAAGCGCAGCAGTTGATACCATCAATAACTTATGACTTAATTTCATTTATCTATTTACCTCACTAAAATTTAATTTACTAATTCTTATTATATACTAAAATGTAATTCTAATAAATCGACTTTAAAATAGCTTACTTTTTCTTAATACTCTACTTACTCTAGGAAACTCAAATTAATTATTTCCAATTTATAAATTAATTTGTGATTTTTTTTGCATTTTTGTTTCACTAACTGCTGTATAAAGTAAAAAAACAAGTGCTAGAATTGATGCACCATATAAGACAGTATTACTTGCTAGCCAACCAAATTTTGCAACTAAAATACCAATCAGTGCTGTAGCTAAAGATTCACCAAAAATATATTGGAAAAAGCCCATAAAGCCAGTAGATGCTCCCACAGCAAATTTAGGGACAACTTCATTAATCATTAATCCAACCAAAGTCAATGGTGCATAAATCAAATTGCCCATGATTATTAAAGCGGCAATAATTAAAGTATGATTATTATTAAAAAAATAAATCGTTAAACAAATTAATGTGCCAAGCACACAAAAAATTGAAACTAATGCTCGTCGACCCTTTAAAGCATCTGAAATAGCACCCATAATGATTACTCCTGGAACAGATGCTAATTCAAAAATACCAATTAACCATTTTGCATTTGCAGGATCAAAGCCCTTATTTTGAACTAAATAAGCGGGAATCCAGCTTTGAATACCATACCTAACTAAATAAAGTGACATCGAAGTTAATGTTACAGCCCAAACTAGTTTATTTTTTAAAATATACTTAATAAAAATTTGGCCAACATTCAAGTCAGTTTGATCAGAAGTTGAAATTTGCCCATCGTTTAGAATAACTCGATCATCCGTATAAGTTGCAATATCTGGGAGTCCAACAACTTTTGGTCGATCTGCTCCTAAAACTAGGATTAATATACAAAGCACAAATGAAACAGCTGATGCCGTATAAAAGACAGCTGCAATTGAACCAGAAAATAAAAAAACAGCCAGTTGAACAATTGCTACACAAATAAAGGAGCCAGCATTATGGGCTGACGACCAAATCGAATACATTGTGCCTCGCATTCGTGGCCCCCACCAAAGTTGAATCATTTTTTGGCATGCAGCAGCCCCCATTCCCTGCGTTATTGCCATTATAAACATCAATGCCATCATGATGTATAAGTTGCTGGTCGACCCTAAAAAGATATTTATAAATGCTGATAATAATAAGCCAACCATTAGGTAGCGATTGGCATCACATTTATCAGCTAATACCCCCATAAATAGCTTAGCTACACCATAACCAATTCCAAAACAAGATAAAATCAACCCAACATTAGCAGTTGTAAAGTGATATGCTTTCATAATGTCATTTTGTTCAGCTGTAAAAACTAGACGAATAATATAGTAACCAATATAACCTATGCAAGTAGCTAACAAGACACCTAATTGATGCCATCTGTAGGTCTTGGCAATTTTTTCTGGTGGTATTTGCTCCTCCTTATCTGGTTGTTTTAAAAGCCAACTAATCATTATCATTCCCCCTTTCATCACTTATGATAGCACTTTCTTATTAAGGACAACATTTATTTTTTAGTAATTAAAAAGCTCTAGTTTAAACTAGAGCTTTTAGCGTTTACTGCCAATTGGGATCATTAGCTAAAGGAAGCCTATGCCAATAATTAGGTTTATTTACTTGTTTACCGCGAGCGATTGCCATATCATATTGACTAACATCTTTAGTTATAGTTGAATCAGCGGCTATAAAAGCATGATCAGCCACATTTACTGGAGCAACCAATGTCGAGCCTGAGCCAATAAAAGATCGGTTACCAACGGTTGTATGATCCTTTTGCACACCATCGTAGTTAGCAAAAATTGTCCCACAACCTACATTGACATCTTTACCCAAAGTAGCATCACCCACATAAGTCAAATGACCAACTTTAGAATTCTGCCCAATTTCAGCATTTTTAACCTCAACAAAGTTACCAATATGAACGCCTGCTTCGATAATAGAATTGGTGCGTAGATGTGAGTTAGGACCTATATCACTATGATCGGCCATTTTTGCTCCTTCAATAGTTGACGAAGTAATAGTCACCTTATTGCTAATTTGAGAATCAATAATACGCGAACCAGCAGTAATTAAACAATTATTACCGATTACTGTTTTACCTTTAATTACGACATTACCCTCAATTACGGTGTCACTACCAATTTTTACATCTGCATCAATATAGGCAGTATCTGGATCAACAAAAGTGACCCCTTCTCGCATATGCTGCTCATTAATTCTTTTTTGCATAATTTTAGTAGCTTGTGCTAAAGCTATGCGGTCATTTACCCCTATGCTTTCACTAAAGTCATGCATTTTATAAGCACCAATACGCTGATTATTATTACGCAGAATTTCTAATACATCAGTTAAGTAGTATTCACCTTGTGCATTATCGTTAGTTACCTGCTTAAGGGCAGTAAAAAGCTGCTTATTATCAAAGCAAAAGACACCTGTATTGATTTCTTTAATTTTCAATTCTTCAGGACTACCATCTTTTTGTTCTACAATCCGTAAAACATTATCTTGTTCATCCCGAATAATTCGACCATAACCATATGGATTAGGTGCTTGTGCTGTTAAAACAGTAGCAGCATTACCTTTATTTTGATGGTAGTCAAACAACTTTTGTAAAGTCTTACTTGTAAAAAGTGGAGTATCTCCTGTAATTACTAAGGTAGCGCCGTCCTCTTGAGCTAACTGCTTTTCTGCTGTTAAAACTGCATCGCCCGTGCCTAACTGTTTTTTTTGTAAAACAAACTCAGATTTCCCAGCTAAAACAGTTTTTACTTTTTCTGCTCCATTACCAACTACTGTAACTATTTTATCTGGTTCTATTGCTTGAGCTGCTTCAACTACATGTTCGACCATTGATTTTCCACAAACTTGATGCAAAACTTTATATAGCTTTGACTTCATTCGTGTACCCTTACCGGCTGCAAGTACAACTACAAATTTTTTCATTAAATTCAGCCTCTTTTATATTCTTAAGTTACTACCATATTTTAACATATCATTTTATATGCTAAAAGCGGTTAAAGTTAGTATGTCCAAGTAGTGTACCGGGTTCAGCTACAATTATCTTTTGCTTATCATTTACATCTTTTATCCTAATTAAAGATAAGTGTCCCTCAATTACTTTTTCATCATCAAAGTCCGCTTCACATAAAACACAAATTCCAGCAATATTACTATTAAACTCTTTTACTAACTGTCTCATCCCCGTCAAGGTACCACCAGCCATCATAAAATCATCTACTAGTAAGACATTTGAATTTTCTTTTAAAGCTCTAGTGGGAAGTTCCATTTTGGAAACACGATCAAGCGAAGAAGAAATATAATTAACGGAGACAGTAGCTCCTTCAGTTACCTTTGACCGCTTGCGGGCTGTAATAAATGGTACATTCAAATACCGTGCAACTGCTTGAGCTAATGATATTCCCTTAGTCTCGATTGTCATTACCACATCAATATTGGAATAAGCATAACGGGTAGCAATTATTTTCCCAATTTTATCTAAGTCTTGTGGATTACCTAAAATATCTGAAAGATAAACAAAACCACCTGCTAAAATTCGTTCTGAACTTTCAATTCTTTTAGCTAAGTCTTGTAAATATTGGGTAACATTTTTTTTGCCCCAAAACGGAATGTACCTTACTCCTCCAGCAGCTCCAGCAACTGTTTCTAAAATACCATCTTGATTATCAGCCAAAGTATGCTTTAAAATAGTTAAATCCTCAGAAATTGATGACTTAGCGGCTCCATAGCGCGTTGCAAAAAAAGGTAATGAAATCAGATTGTGTGGTCGCTCCATTAAATATTTCGTCATATCAACTAGTCTTTCTGAACGTTTCATAAATTATCCTCTCTAATGTTTACTTTTTCTACTATACTCTGAACCACAAAAAAAGGCACTAACATTTTAAAATGTTACTACCAAAAAATTATTTTTACTTTTTACTGTAACTATTCCGTCACATCATCGAACTTTAAAGTGATGTTTTTGGTTAACAAGTCGGTATAACTATATGAGACATGCTCAAAATTATTCTGATCTTGATCTAAGTCAACCACAAAAACTGCTGGAAATGTTTCCCGCAAAATTCCCCGTCTCTTAGTAACCTTCTTCCGACCTGCTCTTGCAACCACAGTTAATGAATCACCCAAATGTGAATCCAATTTTTGCTTAATGGTAATAATTGATGTTGGCACTGATAACAACTCCTTTGGGGGAATTTTACCATGTTATCATTATTTTTTCAATCATTTTTAAAGCTAAATCCGAATATTTTGGTTAATTTTTAATTGGTATGGCTCGGGCTAGGTCAACAAACTGGTCAATCGTCAATTGTTCTGGCCTAGTATGTAAGTCAACACCCAAGTTACTAATCAGTGCTTCCCGTTGGAAGGTATTAGGAATTAAAGTTTTTAAATTATTATTTAATGTTTTGCGTCTTTGGGCAAAACAACATTTGACTACCCAATTAAAATGTTTAATATTACCAACATCTGTTTTTTTAGGCAAAGGCTGCAAAACAACTACACTAGAATCAACCTTAGGTCTTGGAATGAAAGACTTGCTTTTTACCTGTAAGGCAAGGTTTACTTTCATTTGCGTTTGGACAGAGATTGTAAGTGGACCATATTCTTTAGTAGCTGGATGCGCACTAAGCCGCTCGGCTACTTCTTTTTGCATCATTAAAGTTAAACTGGAAAAATTTAACTTTGTATCATTTAAAAAGAAAATAATTGGCGTCGTAATATAATATGGCAAATTTGCCACTACTTTAACTGGTTGAGTTAAATCAAAAAAATCCGCCAAATCAGTAGCAAAATCCGCCTTTAAGATATCCTTAATCATAAGCTTAAAACGCTCTTTTATCGGGACACCATTGATTTTTGCAGGTAATTCATTTTGTAAAATTTCGGGCAAAGTTTCGTCGACTTCATAGGCAAAGACTTTTGCCCCTGCCAATAGTAATTGTTCAGTTAATGAACCTATTCCTGGACCAATTTCAATTACTTGATCATTGGACTTAATCTCTGCAGCTTGAACAATTCCTTCGAGAGCATCTAAGTCAACCAAAAAATTTTGGCCGAGATTTTTCTTAGCTCGTAAAAAATAACGATTAATAATGGCTTGGGTTCTTACACTTGAACCAATTGGCATATCACTATTCATTATTAACCTCCTCTACTACTTTCTCAAGTTGAGCACTAGTTACCCCAAAAGTTTGTAACCGTTTATAAAATTGTTGTGCATTCCCGTAACCTATTCGCAATTTAATTCCTACTTTTTCCCGTAATTTACGCGAATTTAAGTCACTAGCTAAACCTAATTTTCGATATATTGCTCTAGTCAAATCACTGCTTTGCATTTTACTTTCATGTAAATCACTCAAAGCTGTAGTCAGCGTAGCCTTTGAGGCATGCTCAACTCCTAACGAATTTCCTTTTTTACGTGGTCGACCTTCTTGACGAGTGATAAATGCTTGCTTCGCGTTTGGCACTACTTCAGTAACCAACCGTCTAATCCGTTCTCCGTTTAAATCAGGATCAGTTAAAACAATTATATCGCGCTTTTTAGCTAATTCTTTTAATTCTACTAAAACGGCATCTGGCACATCGGAACCATTTGTTTCGATTGTTTCAATTCCCGGGAAAAATTGTTTTAACCTAATTGTGTCATCTTTTCCTTCAACAACAACTACTGCATTAAAATGTTTTTTAGTTAAGCCCATAAATCCTCATTGTATTAGCATAAGTTGCTTGAGCAACCTCTTGTATTGGTATATCTTTCAATTCAGCAATAGCTTGTGCAACATAATAAACGTTACCCGGCTCATTTTGCTTGCCTCTGTATGGCTTAGGTGTCAAAAATGGTGCATCCGTTTCAATCAGTAACCGATCTAGTGGAGTATTTTTGACAGATTCATGCACCTGCGTCGCTTTAGTAAAAGACGCCACACCTGAATAGGAGAAGTTAACATTTAAAGCTAAAAACTTTGCTAACCATTCAACACTGCCATTAAAACTATGCAAGACTGCACCATATTCTAGATTACTATGCCTGAGAATTTCGTAACAATCCGCAAAAGCGTCACGCGTATGGATATCAACTGGCATTTTTAATTCATGTGCAACCTCAATTTGTCGAGCAAATACCTCTTTTTGCTTTTCTCGCGGCGTTTCATCCCAATAATAGTCGAGCCCAATCTCTCCCATCGCTACCACACCAGGAGTTTGCAACTGCTCAATTAATAAATCTTCAGCCTTTTGATTATAAGCTTTAGCAATATCAGGACAATAGCCAACCATTGCGTAAACTTGATCAAAACGCTGGCTTAAGGCAATTGCTTGTTGGTTAAAAGTAGGGTCTTGCCCAGCACAAATTACTTTGGTTACCCCTAATTTATGTGCACGTTCAAGGTAAAACTCTTCTTTTCCTTGAAAAGGTTTGTCTTGTAAATGGGTGTGATTATCAATTAATTCCATTAACCTAATTCTGCCCCAATTTCATGCTCATCACCAACAATAGCTAATTTTACTTGTCCTGCTTTTTCACTAGATAAAAGCATGCCTTGACTAAGTTTTCCTAGCATCTTACGTGGCTTTAAATTAGTTACTGCCAGTACTTTTTTACCTACTAATTCACTTGCTTCTGGATAATATTTCCTAATTCCACTTAAAATTTGACGTTTGTTTCCTGCACCAAAATCTAATTGGAATTGTAATAACTTATTAGAGCCCTTAACTGGCTCAACTGCTAAAATTTGCCCAACTTGAATTTTAATTTTAGCAAAATCATCAATTGTAATTTCTTTGCTTTGCTCTTTTTCACTGCGGGATTGCTTCTTGGGCTTAGCTTTTGCCATTTCATCTTTAATATATTTAATTTCTTCTTCTGGCTTTAAACGTGGATAAATTGGCTGTGCTTTTGCAGCAACTTTGATATTCCAATCGTAGCCACCAAATTTAAGTTGCTTTTGCGCAGAATTATTCCAATCAAGTCCTAATTGCTTGTATATTTTGCCTGCAGTCCGCGTCATAATCGGTGCGATTAATAATGCAATAATACGTAAACTTTCTGCTAAATTAGCCATGACTCGCGCTAAATCATTCTTTTTGTCTTCTTTATTTAAGATCCAAGGCGCTGTCTCATCAATGTATTTATTAGCACGACTGACTAATTGCCATATGTCATCAATTGCTTGCGTAAAGTGAAGCGTGTCCATTTCTTGTTGATAACTATTAATCACTTTATGCGCAGTTTCAGCTAAATTTTTGCCCAATTCATCTTGTTCACTAACTGGCTTAACAAGACCCATTTGATACTGATTAATCATCGAAACGGTCCGATTTAGCAAGTTACCTAAATCATTGGCTAAATCATAGTTAACTCGTTCAACAAAGTCTTCCGGTGTAAAAATACCGTCAGAACCAAATGGTAATGCTCGCATTAAGTAGTAACGTAAAGCGTCTACACCATAACGGCTGGTAATTGACTCCGGATAAACGGCATTACCCTTTGATTTAGACATCTTACCATCCTTCATTAATACCCAACCATGACCAATAATATGTTTAGGTAGCGGTAAATCAAGAGCCATTAACATAATTGGCCAATAAATTGTATGAAAACGAACAATTTCCTTACCAACCAAGTGAACATCAGCTGGCCAATATTTTTTAAACAAAGAATTATCAGCAGAGCCATAACCCAAGGCGGTAATATAGTTTGATAAAGCATCAATCCAGACATAAACAACATGCTTAGGATCACTTGGTACCGGAATTCCCCAAGAAACTGTGGTTCTAGTAACCGACAAATCCTCTAGCCCCGGCTTAATAAAATTATTGACCATTTCCTTTTCGCGCGAATTAGGCAGAATAAATTCAGGATGATCTTGATAGTAGCGGTAAAGTCGATCAGCATACTTGCTCATTTTGAAAAAATATGATGGTTCCTTAACCAGTTGAACCTTATGACCAGATGGTGCCTTACCACCAACCACCTTGCCCGCAGCATCACGATAAACTTCGGCCAATTGTGACTCAGTAAAGTATTCCTCATCTTCAACTGAATACCAGCCAGTATATTCACCAAGGTAAATGTCACCTTGTTTTAACAAACGTTCAAATATTTTTTGAACGCCTTTAACATGTTGCTCATCAGTGGTGCGAATAAACTTATCATAAGAAATATCCAGGCTTTTCCATAATTTTTTGTAATCTGCTGCCATACTATCAACAAACTCTTGTGGCTTGATTCCTTGCTGTTCAGCTTTTTGCTCAATCTTTAGCCCGTGTTCATCAGTTCCAGTTAAAAAGAAAGTATCATAACCCTGACTACGCTTGTATCGAGCCATAACATCAGCAGCAATAGTAGTGTAAGCATTACCAATGGTCAGGCGGCCAGATGGATAATAGATTGGGGTCGTAATGTAAAAAGTTTTTTTATCAGCCATTTTCATTTTTCTCCTTAAGATTCGTATAATTCATTATATTATATAATACTACACCAACAAAAAAGAGAATTCCTCCTGGAATTCCCTTTTTAACCTTTAGCCATATTTTCTAAATTAGAAATTTTTCATCTTTTAAGTAAAAATGCTTTACCAAAGTCGTCAGTAAGATATAAAGGATTAAAATTCCTAAAATAATCCACATAAAGCTTAATGGCATCTTACCAAAACCAAGCTTACCTGCTAAAGAGGAAAATGGAATCAATGTTCCGATAATCCCAGCACCGAAAGTAGACAAGACAACGGTGGTTGTAGCATGTTGCTTAATAAACGGCAAGCGCCGGTCACGCAAGGCATGAATAACCATTTCTTGCGTCCACAGTGATTCAATAAACCACCCCGTATGGAATAAAGCTATAAAAGCTATTTTTTGACTAGGGCTAATTGCATTAAAGCTACCACCAACTAAATACGGACAAATTATAAAGTATAATAAGCCAAATGTTAGAATATCAAAAACTGAAGAAGTTGGACCAAAGTAAAACATAAATTTTGGTAATTTCTTAGTCGACCAAATTCGTGGCTCTTTGAGATAATCATCAGACATTTCATCAAATGGTAATGATAAGCAACTAGTTCCATATAATAAATCTAAAACCAATAGTTGCAAGGGCAGCATTGGTAAAAATGGTAAAAATGAGGACGCAACTAGAATCGATAAAATATTACCAAAGTTTGAAGATAGGGTAATCTTAATGTATTTAGTAGTATTACCAAAGACTTTACGTCCAATTCTAACCCCTGTTTCTAAGACATTCATATCCTTATGTAGCAAAATGATATCGGCTGATTCTTTCGCAATATCTACAGCTGTATCTACTGAAATCGAAACATCTGCCGCTTTCATTGCTGGTGCATCATTAATACCGTCACCCATGTAGCCTACTGTATGACCATTTTGTTTCAACAAGTTGATAATCTTAGTTTTGTCTTCTGGTGATAACTTCACAAAAATATTACATTCTTCTACCATCTTTGCCAATTCATCCGGTTTTTTCCCTTCTAAATCAGCCCCAGAGTAAACCGTATCTACATTTAAACCTACTTGCAAACCAATTGTTCGCGTAACTGCTTCATTATCGCCAGTTAAAATTTTAACTGTAATACCGTCTTCTTTAAGCTTTGCCAAAGCCGCTTTGGCACTTTCCTTTGGGGGATCAAGAAAGGCTAAGAAACCACATAATATCAAGTCTTCTTCATCTTTAACAGAAAATTCTCCCACAGGAGCTGGATTACGCTTATAACCCAACATGATAACCCGCAATCCATCGCTATTCATTTCGTTAACTTTTTCCATTACTTTTTGTTTACGTTCTGGCGTTAGCGGTAAAATTTGCCCATCGACTTCAATTTTAGTGGCAACAGCCATCATCTCTTCAGAAGCGCCTTTAGTTACTAGCAAGTGTTCGCCATGTTCAAGATCAGCATTTTCAACGACTACACTCATTCTTCTTCTAGAAAAATCAAACGGAATTTCATCAATCTTATTATAATCACGTTGAATTTCATTAATATCTAATTCATCACCAGCTGCCTCAATGATTGCTTTATCAATCAAATTTTTCATTCCAGTCTGGTAATATGAGTTAAGATACCCTAATTCTAAAATATGAGGATTTTCATGTAAATTTAAATCATAGTGCCGTTCTAAAACCACTTTATCTTGAGTCAAAGTTCCTGTTTTATCAGTACATAAAATATCGGCTGAGCCAAAATTTTGAATCGAATTCATCTTTTTAACAATTGTGCCCTTTTTGGACATTTCAATTGAACCTTTGACTAAATTAGTTGTCACAATTACAGGCAGCATTTCTGGCGTCAACCCAACTGCAGTTGCAATTGAAAAAATTAAGGCATTAACCCAATCTCCCTTAGTTAAACCATTAATAATAAAAACCAATGGGGCAATAATAGCCGTCATAATTATTAATAGCTTAGACACATTTTTAATTCCCACATCAAATGCAGTGTTTTTTACATCTTGATTTGAAATATCATGTGCCAGCTTGCCGAACATTGTCCGCTCACCTGTAGCAAATACAACACCAAGTCCAGATCCAGAAACAATCGTTGTCCCTTCATAAAGAATATTTGGGTAATCTAAATAATCACGATCTGCGCCAATTTTAGGTTTCTTGGTTGCAATCTTTTCAACTGGATTCGATTCTCCATTTAATGAACTCGATGAGCAAAATAAATCTTTACTCGTTAAAAGACGCATATCAGCTGGAACCATATCACCAGCTGCAAGCCGAATTACATCACCAACTACCACTTCACTAGTATCAATTTCTTGATCCTTACCGTCTCTAATAATGTCAGTTGTAATTGAAACCATCTTTAAGAGTGAATCAACAGCATTTGATGATCTGATATTCTGAATGAAATTAGTTATCCCTGAAATAAAGACCATCGTTAACATAATTATTACCGTTGTTAAATCTTTTTCACCGGCTGGAACAAAAATATAATCGGTACATAATGATAAAAATGCTAAAACAATTAATACTAAACTAAAAGGAGTAATAAAAGCTTCTGTCAAAAAATGCAATTTAGAATTATGTTTGTTAGACGTAATTGTATTTGCACCATATTCTTCTCTATTGCGAACAGCTTGTTCACTTGTTAACCCATCACTGCTAGTATGTAGTCGTGCTAGTGTCTCAGTTCTACTTTCCTTAGCAATACTTTTAACCAGCTCCAAATCTTGGTTAGTAGCTGATTCATTGGCTTTTTTCAACATTATTCTCACTCCTTCTTTTCCAAAATTCAAACAAACTAAAAGAGAGCCCCAATCTGCTTTATCCGCTAGGCGCTCCCTCCTTTTAAACAAGGTATTATCAAGTACTCGTCGTTCAGTTTTAACACTACGTGACGTAAGCCTTAAGCTAGCTATCTGGTTAGCGCCTTAAATCGACGATAACTATTTGACTCATTGGCATCTCTGGATGTTTCTGAGCGATAGCATATGTTCACGTAGGAGTCTCACCTAACAGTTTATTTGTTTTATTTAATTAGCAAATCGATAGTAACACACACGCTTAAGGTGGTCAATCCTTTTACTTATTTTTTATATGTAAATTACTTTTGAAAAAATACGCTAGGCCAGCAATTACAATAACTAAAGCCATAGCAATCGGCAAAGCCAATCGATGCGGATGAATGACTTGCGCCCGTTCCTTACTAGTTAAATCATATTTATCAAGGGCATATTGGTAGCGTTGATCAATGGTCGTTGCACAAGCGCGAAAAACAAATCTCAAGCCCTTGTTAAATTCTTTTTTGTCCTTGCTAAGTAATGCGGCAGATTGTGATCGGATAATACTTCCCCGCACATCTGCTGTAAAAGCACCATGCAAATCCTTACTAGAATAAATTTGGACATTCCGCTTTTCTTTTTTGACCCCTACAACGATAAAGACAGTTTTTTTAGCCTTAGCTAAACGATGTGGCGTCAAATCATTTATTCGTTGAACCGTTTGCACCACAATCTGAGGTTGCTCACTAGTTTGTAAATACCGCCCATTTTTAGCAACAATTAAATGGCTAGTTTCTTTATCTAACAGGTGACATTCATCCTTAATATTAGGATCAGAAAATGCGGTCATCGTTAAAAATAGACTAACTAATACAACTATAGAACTTAATTTAGTTTTCAACATCTTCAAGCTTATGTGCCAGCTGTTCAACATAGTTGCGATTAATTTTAATTTGCCCATAAGGAACCTCACAATCTTTAAAAAGCTCAATTGCCAAGTGATTATCATGATAATCAAAGTAATAGTTTATCTTTTTAATACCCGCTTGAACTAAAGCCTTAGCACAATTATAACAAGGAAAATGTGTAACATAAATTTCCGTATAATCAGTTGAAACACCGTTGCGCGCACATTGAATCAATGAATTCATTTCTGAATGAATTGTCCGCACACAATGATTAGCAACAATCTGATGCCCAATATCATCGCAATGTGGCTCATTGCTAACTGACCCATTATAACCAGTTCCAATAATTCTATTATCTTTTACCAAAACACTGCCTACTAAGGCACGATCACAAGTAGAACGCTGCGCAATTACTAAAGCTTGCATCATAAAGTATTGTTTCCAAGGAATCCGATCACGCATTTTTTACCTCTTAAAGTAGTTTAAGCCAATCGCATCACGTACTTCAGACAATGTTTGATTTGCGACAATATTAGCTTGTTTAGAGCCTGCTTCGAGCATCTCATAAACTTCATCAATCTTTTCTTCATATCGGAGTCGACGTTCACGGATTGGTGCTAATTCCTGCTCTAATACTTTGTTTAAATATCGTTTTATTTTGACATCGCCTAATCCACCCTTTTGATAATCTTCTTTCAATTCTGCCACTTTGGCTGTATCAGAATCAAAAATATCAAGATAAGTAAAGACAGTATTACCCTCAATCTTACCAGGGTCTTGTACATGAACATGCCCAGGATCAGTATACATTGACATAACTTTCTTTTGGACAGTTGCTGCATCATCTGAAAGATAAATTGCATTGCCCAAAGATTTTGACATCTTAGCGTTTCCATCAAGCCCAGGCAATCTTCCCTGTCCTTTAGTCGAAAAGTAACCCTTTGGTTCCACCAAAATATCACAATTATATACACGGTTAAAAGTTCGAACAATTTCTCTTGTCTGTTCCAACATTGGTTTTTGGTCGTCACCTACTGGTATAGTTGTGGCCTTAAAAGCCGTAATATCAGCAGCTTGTGAAACAGGATAATTCAAAAAACCTACTGGAATTGAATCATTAAACCCTTTTTGCTTAATTTCTGCCTTAACAGTAGGGTTTCGTTCCAAGCGGCTAACTGTAACCAAGTCCATGTAATAGGCTGTTAATTCAAATAAGGCGGGAATTTGTGATTGAACAAAAATGGTTGATTTATCTGGGTTGATACCGACGGCCAAATAATCAAGCGCAACTTGAATTAAACTATTACGAACCTTTTCTGGATTACGTGCATTATCCGTAAGTGCTTGAGTATCGGCAATCATAATATATGGCTGATATTCACCAGAATCTTGTAATTTAACTCGATTTCTTAATGAACCAATATAATGTCCAACGTGTAATTTACCAGTTGGACGATCACCCGTAAGTAGTATTTTATTTTTCATTAGTATCCTCCTTGCCGAAAGTTGAAAAAAATTTTAAAATCTTTTTAATGCAGTAATTACAACTAATTCTACCAAAAATCAAGCCATGATAAAATACAGAGGATCAAATGTGTCATCAATTCCAAATACCAAGCTTAGCTGAAATCAAAAAATACTTAATTACCGATTTAAAATTACCATTAATAGAACCAGATTCGAATCTACCGCAAAATTCTAATATTTTTCCCCAAAAAAAGGCCCCTATACTCTTATATCAAAATAATCAGTT
Source organism: Lactobacillus sp. ESL0233 (assembly GCF_003692995.1). Lineage (NCBI taxonomy): Bacteria > Bacillati > Bacillota > Bacilli > Lactobacillales > Lactobacillaceae > Lactobacillus > Lactobacillus sp. ESL0233. The sequence continues at coordinate 136,908 of NZ_REHH01000009.1, forward strand.
ACTTTTAATTCCTAAAACTTGGGGCTATCCCAAGCCAATGAATCAAAATCAAGTTATTTTCAATGCTCGGATAGAACGTTTCTTCAATCAACGGCCATCTATGTGGGATTCATCTTTTGCACGTAGACGATGCATTATTGTTACAAACTGCTTTTTTGAAACAGCACAGGAAACTTATATTACTAAATACGGTAAACAAGCACATGAGGAATATAGTTTTCATAATTCTAACGAGCCCCTGACCTTAATTGCTGGTATTTACCAAAACGATTATTTTTCAATGGTTACTACCACGGCTAATCAAATAATGCAACCAATCCATGATCGGATGCCATTAGTTATTGAGCCAGATGAACTACGCCAGTGGTTATTTCAAAATTTTTCTGCACTAATTACGCGTGACGTAAATCTAGTTGCCACTAAAATGGCCCAATAGCCAAAAATTTTGCCGAAAGTTGGTTTTTCTAAAAAACTATGGTAAAATAAATAGGAAATGCGGGTATAGTTTAATGGTAGAATGTTAGCTTCCCAAGCTGAAGATGCGGGTTCGATTCACGCTATCCGCTTAATACTATATAAAAAACGTAGGTCAATCCTAAGGATTTAACCTACGTTTTTTATGTAATTTAATTCTTATAATTGATCCCAAAACAGACCAAGCAATTTAGTTATCTTAATACATTGGTTCTTAAGTTTACGTCATAATTAAAAGTAAAACACCATTTAAAACAGATAAATAAATCGGCATCCATAAAGTTTGTGTATACAAATAAGACCAAGCAAAAATAGCGCCAAAAAAGAAATTGATTAATAATAATGTTGCTGAATTTTGCCAATTAAGCAAACTAAATAAAATTCCAGATGTAATAATCCCCCAAATAGCGGTAGGTACATTATCACGCCTAAAAGCATAGTTAAACAAAAAGCCAGTAATTAAAAACTCTTGTAATATCGGTAAAACTATTCCTAACGCAATCACAAAGAACCAATAATTTGCCACCCCTTCATGGTGTAAATATGTTGTTTGTAGACCGTACAACTGCAAGTGATTATACGATTGCAACCAAGAAATACTGATTCTGAATACAGTAATTAGCAGGGTCATGCCAATAATAAGCGCAAAATTACTAATAATCCATGACCTGGCTAATCCTGGAGCAAAGAAGCGTTGCTCTCGATTAAAGCGATAAATAAAAAATAACAGAACCATTAAGGAAATTGTTGCAAATAAGATAAAATTCCAAATATGAATTGGCAGATTTTCAATAACTAGCTTGATTACGCCAGCTGTCATTAAATAGCAAATAAAATAAACAATATAGCGTATTAGGTTACCTTCTCTTGATGCTGGTGTATTCACAAAACTACCTCTATCTAACTAATTGTATACTCTTCAAAATCCATATTATAGCAAAAAAAAGTAATTTTATGAAATGATCATTAACTTTTCTTAAATAGCTAGCTTTTTCGACCATCCATTTCGAGAAGATTTCTGATTCCTTCCTCGAAACTTAATATCTAAATTCAGATATGACACAACTAATTCCTAATAGGACATATATTACTAACATTAAGTACGACTAAATAGGATGTCTTTAATCGATCGCTTTAATTGTTACTTGATAGTTTCCCGCAGGAGCTATTACCTCTACAGTCGTATTCACAGTTTTTTTCATAATCGCCTGTCCCAATGGTGAATCAAAGGCAAGTTTACCCTTAGTAACATCGGCTTCCATCCGCCCAACAATTTGGTATGTCTCAGTTTCTTTTTCTTGACCAATCTTAAGTGTGACTATTTTGCCTAAATCAACTTTACCATCAGTAGTTTTTTTAATAATTTCAGCATAATTCAACTGCTTATTTAAATAACGTAATCTACTTTGCAAATGTCCTAACTCGCGCTTAGCTTCGGTATATTCGGTATTTTCTGATAAATCACCTAATGCTCGAGCTGCCTGCAAAATTTTAATTCGCCTTGGACGCTCTTTTTTTAAACGAGCAATTTCCATCTCAATTTTTTGATAGCCTTCTGGGGTCATCTTCTGATAATAAGTCAAAACTTCTTCTCCTCATTTTAATAATCCACAAGCTATAATTCTTATAATAAAAGGATAGCCACCACATAATTAGCACTTAAAAAATAAGAGTGCTAATTATTTTTATTTTTCAATGCTGAATACTATAATAATAATTGTACAGAGGAATTGAAAGTCTTCTGTAATAAATTAATTTAATTTTGAAAGGAAGTTTTTACTATGACAAATGAAATGATAAATCGTCACAATGACTTTTTCGATGCAATGAATGATTGGTTTGATCTTCCGAGAAAATTTTTTGATGAGACTGAAATAACAAAATTAATGCAGTCTGATGTGGCTGAAAATGATCATGATTATGTAATTAATATTGATATGCCAGGTATGAATAAAGATGATATTAGCTTAAACTACAACAATGGTATTTTAAGTGTTGCTGGGTCGAGGAAAGCATTTAAGGATGTTGCCCACAATAGTAGTATTATTCACCGTGAAAGAAGTATTGGTCACATTTCTAGAAGCTTTAGATTGCCAAATGTTGCTGCTAATGAAATTAGTGCCAAATATGAAAATGGTGTTTTAACCGTCGTCTTACCAAAGCAAAGTACAGATAAAAATGATAATTCAATAAAAATTGACTAACTTAAATAACACAATTCTGACAAAACTATCAACCCTATAATTCCTAAAAACGAGTTCACTTATTGAACTCGTTTTTCTTTTAGATTAAAATATAAAGTGATTTAAAATTAAATTAAAAGGAGATTCACCTATGGGATACAAACTTACCTTACAAGAATTAGAAAAGTTTTCAGCTGATTTTAATAAAAGCACGCAAAATCAGGTTGTTGCTAGGGCTGCACAAAAAAGTGGTGTCTTAGCTGCTGCTTATAATGATCGGGTGCAAAATGAACTAACCCGCGTTTTTTCTACAGAATTAGCTACTGATAATGTAACCAATCAACGTCAATCTGGTCGCTGCTGGGAATTTGCGACGCTAAATATTTTACGTCATAATTTTGGGCAAAAGTATCATTGTAAAAACTTTACTTTTTCACAAAGTTATAACTTTTTCTGGGACAAAATTGAACGAGCTAATAATTTCTATAACTATATTATTGCAACAGCTAGTGAGCCACTTGATTCTCGTATTGTTAGAACTCATCTAAATAATGCTGGCAAAGATGGCGGGCATTTTCAAATGGCAACAGCCTTAATCGAAAAGTACGGTGTTGTACCTTCATATGCAATGCCGGAAAGCTTTAATGCAAATAATACAGCTGGCTTTGGCAAAGCCTTAGGCGATAAGCTTAAAAAAGACGCATTGGTTCTACGTAAATTAAAGCAGGCAGGAGAAGATGAAAAAATCAAACTCGTTCGTGAACAATTCTTAAGTGAGGTTTATCGAATGACAGCTATTGCTGTAGGAGAGCCACCTAAGAAGTTTGATTTAGAATATCGTGATGATGATAAAAATTATCACTTAGACAAAGAATTAACCCCACTAGAATTTCTACATAAATATATGGGCGATGTTGACTTTAATGATTATGTACTTCTAGCTAACGCTCCAGACCATGAATACAATAAACTTTATAGTTTGCCCGATGCCAATAACATTGATGGCACTTGTCACATTCAATGGCTCAATGTTCCCATTGAATACTTAGAACGTGCTAGTGTTAACCAGTTAAAAGATGGCGAAGCTGTTTGGTTTGGCAATGATGTTGGTGAGCAAAGTGATCGGCAAAAAGGCTATTTAGATAGCAACTTATATCAATTAAGTGACCTATTTGGGGTTGATTTAAAAATGTCAAAAGCTGATCGATTGCGAACTGGTGCCGGCTACTTTAGTCATGCCATGGCTCTTGTTGGCGTCGACGAAGATCAGGGTCACATTCGCCAGTGGAAAGTAGAAAATTCCTGGGGTGAAAAAAATGGTGACAAGGGCTTTTTTGTAATGAACAATGAATGGTTTAAAGAATACGTTTATGAAGTTGCTGTTCATAAGAAGTATCTAACTTCTGAACAAATCACTTTAGCCGAAGGTCCTGCAACTGAATTACCAGCTTGGGATTCATTGGCTTAAGCCGGCGAGGATTCTAGTATAGATTGCTTCTAAAAATTAGCCAGTTTTATAAATAAAAAGACTAACTCAGTATTTTATTGAGTTAGTCTTTTTGGTTGACTTCTAACTACTTGTTTACATTTTGCTTTTTCATCCTTTTAGTATCTAGGTAGACTACTCTTCTAACTAACTATCTTCTCATTCTTTGTACTAAATGATATAAAAAAATAATTTAATTTAAATCACTATAAGTAAGTATATATACTCACTTTATTTATAATAAAGCAAAAAAACAGCTCTAAACTAGAACTGTTTTTATAGTTTTACTTAGTCTGCATCATTAATTCATCAAACTTTTTAAAGAAGAAGTCCTTATCAGCTTTGGTTACTAAAGTAATCTCCCGCCCATTTTCATCATCTTCCAAACGACCCGCAGCATTACCCACGGTACGTACTTTAACTGTTCGCTTTTCCGAAGCTAGAACCACTTCTGGATATAAAGCATTAATTGTCGTCAATACATCCCAAAAATAAAGTTGGGCACTTTGAATTGGAGGATTTACTAATAAGCTATATGCTTGACCTACTAAATCAACTACCGGATATTTTCTCAAACTTGCCCAGTGCATCTTAAGATCATTGGTTAGTGGTAGTTCTTCACTACTCTCTAGCCCAATAACTTGCATTGGAATCTCAGATTGAAAGACTCGATCAACCGCAAATGGATCCCAAAAAGCATTCCATTCTTGTGTTCCATCAGCATTTACTTGTACCACATTTCCATGACCATCAAGTGAACCACCCATCCAAAATAAACGATCAATTTTTGTTTCAATTTTGGGATCAACTTCTAAAGCACGGGCTAAGTCAGTTAAAGGACCCGTCATAACTAAAGTAACTGGCTTAGCTGCCTTTCTTAGTTTATCAATCATATCTAAATGCGCTGGTTCAGCGGCTTCACCAGTTGTTATTTTTCCAGACTCATTTAGTAATGGTAGTGAATTAAAGGAATATGATGCCGTACGCCACGCTTCTGGAAACTGGTTAACTGCCCGCGAATTCGACTTAGCAATAGCTAGCTTATCACCACGCAAATTAAATTGATCCGTCATTTTTCGACAAACTTCTACTGATGGCTCAAGATAACCATCGGCGTCAATTGCACTAACACCAAGCAACTTAATATCTGGTGCTTGTAATAGCAATAAATAGGACACTAAGTCGTCAATATTGCCATCATGATTAAAATAAATTTCTTTCATTGTTATCTTCCTATTTTGACTTAATATAATTTTGACCATCAGCTGCTGGAGCAACTGACTTACCAAAGAATAACACTAAAATTATAATTGTAATTACATAAGGAGCAATTTGCATATAAACAGACGGAATATGATTAAAAAATGGTAACTGATTGCCTATAATACTGATACTTTGGGCAAAACCAAAAAATAGCGAAGCAAGCATTGCTCCTAAAGGATTCCACTTACCAAAAATCATAGCTGCCAAAGCCATAAAACCTTGACCGACAATCGTCGAAATCGAAAAATTACCCGAAATTGCTTGTGCAAATACTGCACCGCCAATACCGCCAAGAAAGCCTGAAATTAATACACCAGCATAGCGCATACCATAAACATTGACTCCCAGCGTATCAGCTGCTTGGGGATTTTCACCGCAAGAGCGTAATCGTAAACCAAAACGAGTTTTATATAAAATCCACCACAAAAAAACCGCTACAAAAATTGCAACCCAAGCTGGAGCAAATGTATTTTCAAAAAGAATTGGTCCAATAAGCGGCAGCTTAACTAATCCAGGAAAGCTAAAGTACCCAAAACTTTGTGTAATATTTTCTGTTTGCCCCTTATCATAAATTGCTTTAATCAAGAACACTGCTAATGGTGGTGCCATCAGATTGAGTACAGTACCACTAATGACATGGTCGGCATGAAAATTAATCGTTGCAACAGCATGCAAAAGTGAGAATAGCAACCCGACTACTCCTCCTACAATTAACCCCAACCATGGGGTCAATTTGCCGAAAAAAGTAGCAAAAGTTAAATTAAAAACTACTGCCGAAAAAGCTCCCATGGTCATGATTCCCTCAAGTCCAATGTTAGTAATTCCTGAATTTTCACTATACACTCCACCAAGAGCAGTAAAAATTAAGGGAGTTGAATATACAATGGTTGATGACACTAGCAAAGATAAAATTGCAACTAAATTCATTATTGCTCTCCTTCAGTAATATGCGAGACTTTTTCTATATCTGGGGTTGAACCTTTATCCTTAAATAACAAGCCAATTACATATTGAATGGCAACAAAGAAGATAATTGCAGCAATCACAATGGAAACTATTTCATAGGGAATACCCGCAATTGTCTGCATACCTAGACCACCAATTTTCAAAATAGAAAACAATAACGCAGCAAGCAATATACCGACTGCAGTACCACCACCAAGTAAGGCAACTGACAAGCCATCCCAGCCAATATCTAGGCTAGTTGTTTGCGTGAAGTAATTCTGATAAGTCCCTAGTCCCTGTACTACACCACCTAAGCCAGCAAAACCTCCAGATAACAACATCGAAAGGATAATATTCTTTTTAGTCGACATCCCAGCATAGCGACTGGCAAAAGGATTAGTTCCAACTGACCGAATTTCAAAACCAATCGTTGTCTTCTTCATTAAATACCAATAAAGAAAAACAGCAATAATTGCTAGAAAAATGCCAGCATTAATTCTGGAATCACCAAACATTGAACTTAACCAATTAATTTTTAAACTTCCATTAGCTGAAATTGTTTTTGTTGTGTCAGTATCAATACGCAAACGACTTGGCATAATTTGTTGCATCAAATACTGCGAAGAATAGAGCACAATGTAGTTAAACATGATGGTGGTAATAACTTCATTTGTTCCAAATTGTGCCCGTAACCAACCAGCAATACCAGCCACAATTGCTCCAGCTATTATACCCGCAACGATTGCTAGTGGAAGTAGCACAAACTTAGGCATATTAGGATTAGCTAATACAAGCCAAATCGAGGTTAGCCACCCCGCCTGTGCTTGACCCGGTAAACCAATATTAAAAAAACCAGCATTTGAAGCAATTGCGAATCCAATCGCTGTGAAAATTAATGGTGTCGCTTCACGAATAGTTTCACCAAGCCCATTCATATTCCCCAGTGCACTCATAAACATTGACGAATATGCTTGTAGCGGGTTATAACTCCAAACGAGCATAATAACTGCCCCAACTAAAAAGCCCGCCAAAATTGAGATAATTAGTACTAAATTCTGTTTAGTCTTGGAAGTTACTTTAAGCAAAAGTTGTACCTTCTTTCTTAACTCCAGTCATTAATAAACCTAATTCCTTATCACTAGTATCATCTGGTTTAACTTCCCCAGAAATATTACCATCATGTAAAACAATTATCCGATCCGATAGTTGCATAATTTCATCTAGTTCATAAGAAATTAATAAAATTGCTTTCCCTTTAGCTCGCTGAGCTAGCAGTTGGTGATGAATATATTCAATTGCACCAACATCCAACCCTCTTGTCGGTTGAAAAGCAATAATTAAATTACTATCTCGGCTCAATTCTCTAGCAATAATCACTTTTTGTTGATTTCCACCAGATAGATCACTTACTGGTGACTCAACTCCTGTAGTTCGAATGTCAAACTGGCTAACTAATTTTTGAGCATGTTGCTTTATCAAATCATGATTAAGTACATGATGATGAGAATACGGTTTTTTATAATATGACTGAATAGCTAAATTATCAGCAATTGAAAAGGGTAAGATTAAGCCAAACTTTTGACGATCAGCAGGAATACATGAAACACCTTTTTCGGTAATTTTACGGACTTCTTGATTAGTTGTTTCTTGGTCATTGATTAGAACATGACCTGAATCAATATGTGTTAAGCCAGTTAAAGCTTGTACTAACTCATCTTGACCATTACCATCAATACCTGCAATACCTAAAATTTCTCCCGCTCGTAAATTAAAAGATAATCCTTTTAAAGCAGGAATATTTTGCTTATTTTTAACATTTAAATTAGCAACTTTTAAAATTGTTTTACCAATTATGGCAGGAGCTTTATCTAATTGCATATTAACATGTCGTCCCACCATTAATTCAGCTAAGCGATTATTACTTACATCAGTAACTTTAAAATTACCGACACTTTTACCCGCACGAATAACACTTACTCGATCAGCTACTTGCTTAATTTCTTCTAACTTATGAGTAATTAAAATTATTGATTTACCTTCGTTAGCTAACCCATGTAATATTTGAATAAATTCAGTAATTTCTTGGGGTGTCAATACTGCTGTTGGCTCATCAAAAATCATAATATCTGCACCACGATATAAAATTTTAAGAATTTCAACACGTTGCTGTTGAGCCACTGTAATTTCACTAACTTTTTTTAAGGGATCAACATTTAAATTATAACGTTGCGACAACTCTTTAATTTCCTGTTGTGCCTTCTTAAAATCTAACCTTATCCCTTTAGTAACTTCATGCCCTAAAATAATATTTTCCAATACAGTAAAAGAATCCATCAACATAAAGTGTTGATGTACCATACCAATTCCTAATTTTTTAGCAATTATCGGATTTTTAATGGTGACTTTTTTCCCACGAACAACTATTTCACCAGCAGATGGCGTAAGCAGCCCCGATAAAATACTCATCAAGGTAGACTTCCCAGCACCGTTCTCCCCAAGGAGTGCTAAAATTTCACCTTTTTGCAAAGTAAGATTGATATCGTTATTAGCTTTAAAGCCATTAAAGTCTTTGACAATGTGGCGCATTTCAATTACATTAGTCGTGTTTTTCATTTAGCCCTATTTCCTTTTATAAAAAACTCTTTGTGGATACAAAGAGTTTTTATTTTACCTAATTACTTTTTATTATTTCACCTTAACTCGACCAGATACAATTTGTGTTTTGGCTTTTTGCACGGCAGTCCAAGCCTTAGGTGACATACTTCCTTTAGTCACGGATACACCATTATCCTTTAAAGAATATACCAAATGTTTACCACCAGGGAACTTACCTTTTGCCGCTTGATCTGCAATTGACTTAGTTGCAACATCTAATCTTTTTAAAACAGAAGTTAAAGTAAAGTTACCCTTTTGCCCATCCTTTGACTTGTAATTTCCCAGTTTTGCTTGATCAACATCAACGCCAACAACCCAGACTCTTTGGCTAGCTGATCTCATTTGATTGTATGCTTTGGCCTCCTGAAAAACGCCATTTCCAGCTGAGCCAGCGGCATGAAAAATCACATCATATTTATTGGCATATAACGATTGCGCCATTGATTTTGCCTTATCAGTTGCAGTGAAATTACCGATATATTGCTCGGTAACTTCAATTTTTTTATTTAGCGCCTTAGCTGCATCAGTAACACCTTGTTTAAAACCACTTGCAAAAGATTCAATTGTTACAGCCTTAGCCCCACCAATAAAAGCAACTTTATTTGTTTTAGTTGTATAGGCAGCCGCCACTCCAGCTAGATAAGCCGCTTCATTACTTTTAAAAGTTACGGATGTAACATTTTTTTGCTTGGTAATTATGTCATCAATGATAACAAAATTTTTCTTTGGATTTTTCTTAGCAGCTGCCTTAACAGCATCTTTCAACATATAACCAATACCATAAATTGTATCATAACCGGACTTAGCTGCTTGATCAAAATTTGGGGTAAAGTCAGTGGCACTATTGGATTCAAAATATTGATATCCGGATCCTTTTTGTAAATTATGCTCTTTACCGTAAGCTTTGAAACCTGCCCATGCGGCTTCGTTAAAGGATTGATCGCTAATTCCGTTACTGTCTGTAATCAGAGCAATACTATCTTTTTTACTCTGCCCAGTTGAACCTTGTTTTTTGCCTGTACAAGCAGTAAAAAGTAAGATAGCAGAAGTAGCTACAACCCCTAGTGATAATAATTTCGTAATTTTTTTCCCCATGTTTATTATATCCTCCAAAAACACGAACTTTATAACTTTAATTTTATTATAAAATACGTTTAATTTCAACTTTTATCGTTTTCCAGCAGATATAAAAACAATTATCAATCAAAATACGAACTATTTATTTGGGATGAATTGGCACCTTGATTTTATTTTTAATGATTTGTTCCCTTGCTATACGTGAATATTCCCAAGCTTTACTATTGATTTGCCCACGTTCAATCGATACACCATTAGTATTTAAGCCATAAACTAGCTGCTTGCCGCTAGGGAACTTACCGTTATATGCGCGATTAGCAATATCATGAGTTGCAACATTTACTCCGGTAATTACAGAAGTTAAAACACAATTACTTTTCTTTCCGTCTTTATCTTTATAATTGCCAAGGTATGACTGGTCAACATCTACACCAATCGTCCAAACTTTTTTATTGGCTGGACGATTTTGGTTGATTGATTTAGCTTCTTGGAAAAGACCATTACCGGCCATCCCAGAAGCATGAAAAATAATATCAGCCTTTTTGGCATACATTGATTGTGCAATAGCTTTTTCTTTATCAGCACTAGTAAAGTCACCAACATATTGATTTAATAATGTGATTTTTTTATTTAATTTTTTAGCTTGATCATGAACACCCTTAGTGAATCCGGCGTCAAATAGATCAATAATATCGCCATGTGTTCCACCAATGAAACCAATCGTATTAGTTTTAGTTTGCGTTGCTGCAACTACTCCTGCTAAATATGCTGCCTGTTCACTTCTAAAGTTAGCCGAGGCCACATTTTTTTGTCCCTTAATTACTTCATCAATGATAACAAAATTCTTTTTGGGATACTTTTTGGCTGCTGCACTAACCGCATCTTTCAAACTATAGCCAATGCCAAAGATTGTTTGATAGCCCGACTTAGCCGCTTGATCTAGATTTGGTTCAAAATCAGCTGAACCGCTTGATTGAAAATATTGATAACCATTGCGGCCTTGCTTTAAGCCATGCTCTTTACCATAAGCTTTAAATCCGCGCCAAGCAGACTGGCTAAAAGAATTATCATTAACACCCGTTTGATCAGTAATTAATGCAATTGAATTTTTTGCACTTCCACTAGAATTACCATTTCCACCCTGTTTTTTGCCTGAACAAGCAGTCAATGCCAGTCCAGTAAATAATGCGATGGTAGCAAAAGAAACAATTTTTTTGATTTTCATTTTATGACCTCCTAGATATTCCAGTTAATAAAATATCAACATTTAGTGGTTATGTCAAAGCTGTTATACAATATAAAGTGTTGATGTAGCAATGTTCTTGTTTTGGCGTAAAACTTGTCATAGCTTGCCGATTAGGGCTTTTGTATGCAACAACTAAATTTTTTTATTTTTATTTTGCGGTAAACAAAAACTGAGATTCTTATTTAAAATCTCAGTTTACTTACTAAAAATATTTATTAAACATTCCATTCAGCCATAAATTGATCGACAAACTTATGCATAAACTCAGTGCGTTTATGTGCTTCTTTTTTGCCACCAAGAGTATTCATTGTATCTTCAAGCTGAAACAATTTTTCGTAAAAATGATTAATTGTTGTCTCAGTATGCTTACGATATTGGTCATGACTAATTAGCTTTTCTGGCTTGATCTTAGGATTATAAATATCAATGCCATGCAATCCGCCATAGGTAAAAGCACGTGCAATTCCTATAGCACCCAGACTTTCGAGTCGATCTGCATCTTGAACATATCTACCAGATAATGGTAACTGATAATGATGCCCAATATTTTTAGAAAATGACATATGTTGTATTGTAAACAAAATATCTTGAATTTCTAATTCCGTAAACTTAGCCTGCTTCAACACAACTTTTATTTGCTGGATTACAGTTGCTGGATTACTACAAATTTTTTCATCAATTGTATCATGTAAATAGCCTGTTGCTTGAATAATCCCTATTTTTCGACTAGCCAAGTCAGCAGTCGGGTTATCTTGCAAATAAAGTTGCCGTGCCAAATGAGCTACACGTTGACCATGATAAAAATCATGGCCTGTTTTTTCATTTTTCAATTTTTCCTTAACAAAGCAGATTACTTTAGTTATATCCACAAGATCAACTCCTTATCCTTAAGCCGCTTCCCAGATTTGAACTGTGGGACCTCCTCCTTACCACGGCGGTGCTCTACCTGCTGAGCTAAAGCGGCATATTTATTGTAACAAAAAAGTATTCACATAGAACGAGAATACTTTTTTATCTTAATTATTCATTATGTGCTACATATTTTACTGCTGAACCATAGGCAACAACTGATTGCATGTCATTACCAATTGACCCGGAATCATAGCGCATCATTACCACCGCATCTGCACCCAATTTTTGTGCTGATTCACGTAATCTAATCATTGCCTGTTCACGTGACTCTTCTAGCATTTTGGTATAACTACGAATTTCTCCACCAACCATTGACTTTAGTCCTGCACCAAAATCTTTTAAAAAATTTTTAGATTGAGTTGTTACTCCAAAAACTTCACCAATGATTTCATATTCTTTACCAGGTATCTTCTCTGTTGTTGTAACTAAAATTGATTGGTTATTCATACTTATCTCCTAAGATTATATTTAATAATATAAGGCTATATCATTAAATATGATTATGAATAAATAACTATAATTTGTCAATTACAGCGCTATTATAATTTTAAGCATTGTCTGCTGCTAGCCTTGCTGCTATTTGTGGTGGCATTAAATTAATCTTAGCTATATCTTTAAGCTTAACCCATTCTGGATGATAGATGTTAGTACTACTTGACCGCGTTCTTTCTTCACCTTGAATCAATGGGGCCCTAATTAATTTGGTTGTCGCTTTAAAAAAAATTTGTTTTTCGTCTTGGTCTAATTGATATAGTAGAGTTAAATCTCGAGCCGCTAACTCAATCCCTAACTCTTCTTTAAACTCCCGAAGGGCCGTTTCACTGGCAGTTTCTCCCTTGTGTGCTCGACCACCTGGTACTACCCAATAATCACGCTTATTAATGCGGTGAATTAATAAAACAGCTTTTATCGTTGGACAATAAAGGATAATTCGCGCTCGCATTTTTTCCTTTCTATAAATAAAATACCTGCTAATAACAGCCATTTCACTTAATCTAACCCTTAATTTTCACTAAAGTATACTTTTTCTTTCCTTTACGAACAATTACATATTTACCGCTAAATGCTTGACTTGGGTCTACATTGAAATCAAGTGACTGCTTTTTTTCACCATTAATATAAATTGCTCCATTTTGAACATCTTCGCGGGCTTGACGCTTAGAAGATTCAATTTGAGTCTCAACTAAAAACTCAATAATATTTTTGCTTTCAGAAGTTGCTGTAGCCATCGGAGCATGCTTAAGCCCTTGCTCAATTTGCTTAACCGTTAAGCTTTTAATCTCACCAGAAAAGAGGGCAGTAGTAATCGTTTCTGCTTCTGCTAATCCTGCTTCACCATGAACAAATTCTGTTACTTCTTTAGCTAATACTTTTTGGGCTGTTCTCTTCCAAGGCGCCTTTGCTACTTGTACCTCTAGTTCTTCAATTTCTTCATGGCTTAAAAATGTAAAGTATTTCAAATATTTAACTACATCACGGTCATCTTGATTAAGCCAAAATTGATAAAATTCATACGGACTGGTCTTTTCTGGATCAAGCCAAACAGCACCACCTGCTGATTTACCAAATTTAGTCCCATCGGCTTTCAGCATTAACGGTATAGTTAAGCCAAATGCAGGTTGCTCTGAACCGGACAATTTATGAATTAAATCGATGCCCGCTGTGATGTTACCCCACTGATCACTTCCGCCAATTTGCATCTGCACATTATGATCTTTATTCAGGCGATAAAAGTCAATTGCTTGAAGTATTTGGTATGAAAACTCCGTAAAGGAAATACCATTTTCCAAACGGCTAGCGACTACATCTTTACTCAGCATATTATTCACCTGAAAATGTTTTCCATAATCACGTAAGAAATCGATTAAACTTATTTGATCTAACCATTCTGAATTATTTACAATTTCAAAATTAGCAGTACCAAACAATTTTTCCATCTGCTTAGTTAAAGCTACTTCATTTTGATGAAGCTTCTCTGGGCTTAATAGTACCCGTTCTGATTTACGTCCAGACGGATCACCAATTGAACCTGTTCCTCCTCCAATTACAATTACTGGATGGTAACCAGCTAGTTGAAACCTCTTAAGAATCATGAACGGAATTAAATGTCCAATGTGGAGCGAATCACCTGTTGGATCTGTACCACAATATAATGCAAAATCATCATGATCTTGCAAATATTTAGTTAAGCCGGATTCATCCGTTTGTTGATTAATTGCCCCGCGCCATCTTAAATCTTCTAAAATGTCAAAGTTTGCCATCTTTTTCCTCCAAAAAAAATCCCTAGATTCCAAAATAGAATCTAGGGACGACTAAATTACTTTTCTTAGCCGTGGTACCACCCACGTTTACGCTCAATATAGCGCCTTAACTGAAAGTCGATATTGGAACTACCCAAATCTGTATTTTGCAACCTTCAACCTGCCTAGCTCACACCAAATGCTAGTTCTCTGAACCCTGAATCAAAGTGCTACTTAAATATTATAACGTGATCATACTAATTTTTTTTTAATATGTCAACAAAATTATTTTTACTTGTAAAAGCCATCAATCTTCAATCCATACGCTTTTCCAGCTGTCATATCATACTGAATTGTCTCATAATCAGCAAGTAATGCTTGTTGTTTTTTAGTCAAATACTTGGGATCAATTACTTGTCCCTTTCGACCAATTAATTCAAATCCTTTGTCCCCTTTAAAATTAATGGTAATTGCCGGCAATTGTTTATGAACTTCTGTTAATAACGCTTGATAAGGAGTGACCTTTGAATCGGTCTGCTCTAGCATCATAGCAATAAAGTCACTTGAGCTAACAAAATTATTAGCTTTACGCGGTAATCTTAGCTTTGCACCATGAGCACGCGCATATTTGTTTGAATAAATGAAGTAACGCGTTGAATGCATCTCTACTGGGTATTTAGCAGTGTAACTTTGTGAAATAATACTTGGATAATGATCTCCATAAAAGACTAGTGTAATTGGTTTTTTGATTTTATCAATTTCACCAATAAACTGTTTTACAGCCTTATCCGTATATTGCGTTCCTTTAACGTATGTTGCCATTTGCTCACGAATAGCCGGTGTATTAAATAGTTCGCCAGAAATTTTGCCGATGTATTCATTATGAGGATACCAATTGTTATACGGCATATGGTTTTGAATCGATATCAAATTGATAAATTGCCCACCGCTACGTGAATTGATTTGGTGTAATCCATTGGCATAGGTAGTAAAGTCTGAATTATAACCACTCTTACCTAATTTCTTTTGATCAATAACTTTATATTTAGACCCAGTATAGACGAATTTATCAAATTTAAACCGATGGTAATCCTCTCTTCTTGAATAATACGTACCAATAAATGGGTGAACCGCAGATTTATAATCAAAATTCATACCGATTGTTGGATAAAAATCAAAATTAGGTACGATTTGGACATATGGGGTCAAAGTTGATTTAAACATTCCCATGTTTAAACCAGTTAATGTTTCCCATTCCATATTCGCCGTACCACCACCATAGCCAGCACTAAGCATCGTACCATATGAAGAACGAGACTTCATTGATTCAATAAACTTAACTGGATTTGAAACAGAGTGGTCAAATCTAATAGTTGGAAAAGTATTAGGATCAACAAAACTTTCACTTAAGTTAAAGACAATTGTCTGGTTATGTAAATCATTCTTACGCGTTTTATTAATTCTATCTGCAACCTTAGCATATTTATTACTTAAAGTCTTAATTGATGAGGCCGAATAGTTATCCGGTTGGTCCATAATTTGTAAATCAATATAATTTAGAAAATTTAATACCGGACCATTGACTTGAATATCACGTTCAGGGTTGCGGAATGTTTGTTTATTATCAAACCCTCGATTAACGTGGTAGATTGCACCACCATCATGATTAAAACGAAGTGGGGTCATAAACAGTAATAAACTGACTAAGGCCCAAATACCACGCCGTTTCCAGGAGCCTCTTTTCTTAATCGGAAACTTAATTTCTAAAAATACATTAAGCAAAATTACAAGTAAAATTGCAAGTAAAATTACAATTACAGTTGTTTTACCAATCATTGGAAGCAAAGTTTTCCAATTTACAATTTCACTTATTTCAGTTGGGTAGATTGGTTCACCACGCAATAATAATTTAATCTTATTCGCTACTGCCCAACCAATCGCAATTAAACTAACTAATGTATTTGAGGTCCAATAACGTGTAGTTACAAAATAAAATACCGAAAATAAGGCATCAAGTAAAATAGTAGTTAAAATAATAGCAAAGAATCTCGTCCCCAATAAGTAGACGATGGCATTAATTGTCTTAGCGGTACTGATTTGAATTCTAAGATTATCTGATTCAATTAAAAATGAGCCAAAACTCAAAAGATAGAACCAAGCCCAGGTCAACAAGTTAACTCGATTAGAGATAATAAACTTAATAAAAACAGCCCACAGTTTTTCACAAATTTTTGCTAAATTAGATTCATGATCAAGATAAGTAATTACTCGCTTAAAGGGCTTAAACTGAAACAAATAGCGCTCAAGAATTAGATCCCATATACCAATAATTACTAAGACGGCAATAATCACCAGTAACTTATTAATAGTTGAAGAACCAGTAAACCGAAAAGAGCCCATAAATTTTGCCGAAATTGGTGCATCCATGAGTATAATTAATGGAACAAATAAACGCATTTGCTTAGTATTAAAGGTCAGAATAATTTTCTTAAATAGTAAGAAAATAGCCACTACCATTAAAAACATAAATGGTGATGAGGGATTGTTTAGGAATTCGCGATTCCAATCGCCGCCCCCATTACCAGCAACTATTTGTGACCAATAAACTGCATCAAAGCCAGGTACACCTATCAAAACAACAACCAGTGATATTAACCCACCAGTAACTATTAAACTTAATGCTTTACCATTAATTGACACTTGAGCTAAAAACATACCCCAAGCAAAAAAGAGAATTAAGTATAAGCCATAAATTGAATATTGAAATGTAAGATTGCCTGCACTGAGAGCAAAGCCAAAAATAGTAAGCAAGCTTAAAATAAGCCAGCTCTGCTTGCTTGTCAATTTATGCAACAAATCATACAAATGTGACTGAACTAATAAACTGAAAAGCAATCCCGCAAATAAAACTGAAGTACTTGCAATAATCGGAAATAACATGCCCCATATGCGCCACATATTAAAATGACCAGGTAACTTACAGAAAAAAAGTACATAATAAATAATAAGCGTTGCACTAGCCATTAGCCAATACTTAAAGCTTTCACTTGCACTCAATTTTTTTCTACTATATACTGCTCCAAAAATCATTGGCACTATTATCAGAGTCATATTATGTAGCATATCAGGCACGAAACGAATGAATGAATAGTGTGTTCTAGCAGCAATTCCCTTCAAGTTAAACATTTGAATCAACATGAAAAGAGCTGCAACCAGTAAGCAAATAATCTGTGCAACAGTTAAAGATTTTTTATTTTTATTCATATTTCTAGTATATATCCCTCACTAAAAATGATGTTATTAACCAGTGTCTATACTTTTTACACTGCATTATAATCGATTATGTATAAATATGATCCTTGTAACTTATAAAATCAACCAGCAAAGTAGTACTTACTAAACTTAGCTGTAGCTACTGCTGCTCGATTATAATAAACTCAGGTATTTCTCCCTAACGCTCGGAAACTATGCCTTAAAATTGCCAATACTAAATCCAAACACACACAAGAAAGTGTTAATGATGCTATAAATATCATTAATTATCACCTTCTTCCTGTATTTGATTCTGATAATCATTAAATATAGTATAATCCTGAGTTTCAGGATCATTAAAGTCAAAGCCACGCTCTTTATTACGTTTATTCTGATACGTCTCATTATTATCAATCAACTCAGATTTTAAGCCCAATTCCTGGCGCAAACGATCCGAAATTCGCTGTAATTCCTCAGTTGATTGGACTTGATAAGAAGCATCGTAAATTGTGGCATTATGACCATGAAGATAATCATTTTGTGCCTTCTTAGTCGAACTGCGATAGTTAAGTGCAATTTGTTGCAGAGCATCAAAAGGAAGATTTGTTTTAACACTACCTGAAACTGAAGTTAACACTGAATCAAGTTTTGTTAAAGTACCCGGTGAAACCGTCTTTTCTATAAGTGTTGTAATTACTTGTCGTTGACGTTTCTGGCGACCGTAATCTCCTTCTGGGTCATCATATCTCATTCGTGAATATGCTAAAGCACCGCCGCCACCCATATGGGTTAACTGTCCCTTCTTAAAAACATATCCACCATACTCAAAGCTAAGCATTGGCTTCAATTTGATACCACCAGCGTAGCTTACTAAGCGCATGATTCCTTTCATATTAACTAAAGCATAATATTTAATCGGTACATTAATTAACTTAGAAACACTTGCCATTGCCATTTTGGCGCCACCAATCGAATAGGCAGCATTAATTTTTTCTACCTGAAAGTTTGGTGTACCAATCATCTGTGCCATAGTATCTCGTGGTACAGACATTAAAGTGTATTGCTTCTTTTTTGGATTAACTACTGCAACAATAATAGTATCAGTATTACCCACTTCATCAGTTCGATCCAAAGCTCCGGTATCCGTACCCATCAATAAAATTGCGAATCTATTCTTACCATTAAATTCCCCATGCTTAATTTGCACATGGGCACTATTATCATAAGTACTATCAACAGCCTCTTTAGTTCGAAAATAGAGATAGGCCGAATACGCTACAATTACAAAAACAATGATGCTAAGGAGTAAAATTAAGGCATATCGCCTTTTTTTATAATCCTTTGCATGTTTTTCAACCCGACTTTTGCGTGGATGATTATGATTGTGATTCATATTTCTTTACTTACCCAATTTAATTATACAATGGATATATTATAGCAAAAAAAACAAGCCGTTGTCGGCTTGACTCTGATATCTTATTAAAAACATTAAATTGTTTACGTTAATAACAATGATAGACCAAATTCTTCACCATGATCTTTTTCTAATTCTGCTTGTTTCATTGCAGCAACAATTTGATTGTTCTTTACTGCTAAGGCAAGACTAGACGAGATACACTGTAATTTAACAGCATTCTTGCTTAAAATAACTTCATTTACCTTTTCCTCTTTTGCCCAACCATCAGGTATATCAACTGCTAAAGATAAAGAAAATGGCATAGTTTTATGGGAATTGTTTTTCAAGTAATATTTAATATCAACTCGATTACCTTCAACAGCATAAGTTAAAATCACTTCAAAATGATAAGGAAATTTCTTATAACTTGAATTGTCATCAATCAAAGCCAGACTTATCCTTGAATCACCTTTATCAACAATTGTCCAAGGTAGAATTTTTGCTAAATTTTCATTTTGATTTTTGCCAGTAAAATCAACTATCAGGTTCCTTTGCAGATCACCATCTTTAAAATAATCGATTTGATTATTTTGAGATATAAGATTAACTAACCTTGCCCTTTTTTCATCGATTGCAATACGCAAAATCGAACTTTCAATTATTTGCATAGCTTACTCCAAACTTTCTTCTCATACAAAAAATATCACTTAACTAGGCTTGATGTCAATCATGGAAAACGAGTGTCCTAGCTTCACTATGACAAAATAACAATGATACAATAATAAAAAATTATTATTATCAAAGAAAATATTTTATATAAATAGAATAAAATATTAGCAAAATCAGTTCTAATATATTATAATAACATTGTTCCCGAGAATTATAAAAATCAGTTTTTGGAACAAGTTAATAAAAAGAGCACCCCTATAATAGGGGTGTTTTTTTGCTTATAATTTCCCAAGCAATCACTAGATTTTTTACCACTAATAAGTTTACCATTTTATAGTTACTATTGCTGTTTAAAAAATACAAACAATTAATCAAAATACAAGATAATATTTCAAATAAAAACACCACAATTAATCTCTATTATCTCAAAACATGAGATAAATCAACATCAAATTGTAGTGCTTTAAATAAATATAATATTTTTAATTTAATTTTTTCTAAACAAACGCCAACCACTTAAAATTACAGTTACTAAACAGATAATCATCGAAATAATAAAAACAACATGCATGCCATAAATAAAAATTTCTGGTTGTTTCGGTAAATAGGCCGTTACTCGCGCACCCTTAGCATGACTCATTGCTGCAAAAAGAACAGTAGTTGCACTCGATATTCCAATTACCATCCCTAAATTTCGTGAAAGTGAATTAATACTGCCAGCAATTCCTAAATCTTTTTGCTGAACTGAACTCATTACTAATGAATTATTAGGTGAAGTAAAGATGCCACTTCCTAATCCCATAATTGCAATGCTACCAACAAATAGCCAAATTGAAGAATTAAGATTACATAGTGAGTAACAAATTTGGCTAACTAATAAAAGAACTAAACCAATGAAAGTTAACAATTTTGGATTCATTTTATCAGAAAGTGCACCAGCAACTGGAGCCGCAAAAAATTGAACTATTGGTAAAATCATCAAAATATAGCCTGTTTGACTTGGCGCTAAATGACGTGCATTCTCCAAATAAAATGGAGTAACTACATTAAAAAAGAAGTTAGTAATAAAAACTAAAAGTGCACATAATAAACTTACTGAAAAATCGAGATTTTTAAACAATTTAAATTGTAATAATGGATTTTCAGCGTGGTTTTCAATTGAAACAAACCATATAAAGCTAATAACGCCAACTAGTAGCATTGCTAAAACTGGTAAAGACGTAAAGCCAAATTGTTGTCCTAAGAAAATGCCCCCAAACAACGCAATCATTCCCAAGGCAAAGCTAAAAGACCCCATTTTATCAAGGCTTGAAGTAGTGAAGGTAATATCCTTAGGAAGATAAATTGCACCTATTATTGCAGCAACAATCCCAACCGGAACATTCAGCCAAAAAATATATGACCATGATAGCTTACTTAAAATAAGTCCACCTAATCCTGGACCCGCAATTGATCCTAGAGCAACAAAAGATCCTATTGTCCCTAGTGCTTTACCTCGTTCCGTTGTAGGAAAAATTTCTGTAATGATACCATTGTTAGTGGCCATAGTCATTGCGGCCCCGATCGCTTGGATAGCTCTTGCTACAAGTAAGAATAATAGATTTACTTTAATCCCTGATAACAAAGATCCAGCAATAAAAAAAATTGCTCCAAAACGAAAAATTTTAATTTTTCCGTGAAGATCACTTAACTTACCGAAAAACAAAATAAAACTACAAACAACGATTAAATAAAGTGAAGCAACCCATTCCGATTGACTCATTGGTATATGTAAGTCGTTGCTAATTACTGGCAAAGCAATATTGACAATTGTTCCGTCAAGCGTAGACATAAAAGTAAAAAGACCTACAGCTACTAATATCCACCAGCGATTTTTTTGTACTTTTTGATTATTTTGGTAACTTAAAGTTTCCATCATTTCTACTAGTCTCCTTAGTTTTTAATTTTGGTTAGGTACCTTATAAGATTCAATTATACACTTTATTTTCACTAATGCAAACTAATCAAAAGCGACCACCTTATTTCTGTGGTCGCATTCTTTTTCATATTTATTAGTCCAATTAACAGTAAGATAAATTAATATTTTTTAACTACCATTTTATTTAAAAGCATAATAAAATTTGGCGTACTTCTCGAATAGATTTAGCCTTAAGCAAGCGCAAAACATTTTCTTTATCCCTAACTATATCAATTAGTTGTTCCAAAGCCTTTTCATATTCACGTTTCATTCCTGGTGATAAGACAAACATACAGGTCACAATTTCTTTTTGTTGACAAGCTTCTATTACTAAAGGATGATCTAATAAAATTAACACTATACCTGCTTTTTTACTACTAGTATCAGGTGCAGCATGTGCTAAAAAGATATTATTAGCAATAAGCATATACGGTCCATATTGCTCAATTAAATGTATAATCTTCTCGCAATAATATTCATCGATAATCCCATCTTGTTCTAAGATTTCACATCCAAAATGTAGCACGTCCTGCCAATTCCAATCATCATTATTATGTAAAAACTTGATACGATTTGCAGATAACAGGTTACTTAAAGTTGGTAAATTATAATGAACAGATTTTTGATTTTTTGGAAAAATAAAGCGATCTAAGCTCGTTCTTAAACCATTTTCATCTTTAACATCTGCATACTCATTGATGATAGAGACTAAACTATTAACAGCACTTTCATTATGCTCAATTTTACGTGAAATTTTTTGGCGTAATAATTTTTCAATCGCACTTTGATCATGCTTAGTCAGAACAGCTCTAACATTTACAACTGGAATAGGATATACGGTATCAGTTAAATTAGCCGTGCTAATAATTAATTTTGCTTGATAAGACCGCTTAAAAATTTGCGGTAAATCACGAATTTCTAGTGGTAAAGAAAATTTTATCAATGGATACATTTTACTGAGTTCTTGATAAAGCATAGCAGATGTACCTATTCCACTAGAGCAAACAACTAAAACATCTGCTAATGCTGCTCGTTGTAACTTGTCCATATCTGAAAAATCTTGATAATTTTTATGGCTAACTGATCCAAAATACAAGTATATTAAAGCAACTTCATTGCTTGATAATCTTTTATGTAAGAATTGTTCAAGTGGTGCACATGCAACTGCTGTAAATTTAACCAATTCTGGATACTGCCGTTTGATTTCATCTACTTCATTTGAAGAAAATGGTAAATCAAACTTCACTCGGAAAAAAGTGGCATACAAATGGTTACATAAAACTTGAGTAAATAATTTATCAGAAATTTTTTGCTCTGTTAATTGCTCATAACGAAAAATAATTTCTTGGGCAATACTATCTAAATTATGGTATAAATCGGCCTTAACACAATTAACTTTAGTAGCTTGTGAACACAAAACAAATTTACTAAGAAAAACCACTTCACCTCTAGGCACCTTTTTTCCAATTAATGATTGTAATATTTTTTCACAGGTAAATAAAACATTGCTTGTATTAATTTTTATCCACTCTAAGTCTGCTGTGCTAAAAATACATAATCCATGCTCAATCCGCCATCTTGTAAAAGTTAACAAATATGCTAACTGTTCAATAGAATTTTCCGAAAAAGTCATTTCTAACTGCTTTTGCGCAGTACTAATTATTGTCTTAGCTTCAGTAATTGAAAAATCCAAATGCTTGATAAATTTAAAAACCAGTTTATTTTGATAAAGCAGCAATTCGTATATTACTCCTCGTATTGTCGACTCATCACTAATAATTCGATGCCCGAATCTAGAACTAGCGATTTTGAGTTGCGGAAAGCGCTCATTAAGTGCTTTAAAATCCTTAATGATTGTATTACGTGAGCAGGAAAATTTTCTTGCCAATACATTAATTGAGCAATATTTATTTTCCCCGATTAGCATCAAAACAATCATTATTTGTCGATCAGCGGCGTTGACACTTTTAATTTGACTATACCTAGATACGGTTTCCATTATCCCAGCATCAGCCAACAATTTCTTTTTTGTCTGATTAGTAATTTTATAACCATATTTAGGAACGTTAATGATTTCGTCTAAATTATTTTGACGTAAAGTTTGATTAATTAATTTTAACCAATTAAAAGCTGTTCGCCGCGAAATACTAAAAGTTTCTAAAATTTCTTTTAAACTTACAAAATCAGGGGATTTAACCAAATAATTTAATAGCCTTTTTTCCTTAACGGAACTGGCAGAATTGCTTGTCATCATGTTAATCACCCTTCAAATTTTAGTATCTTAGCAATTTGACAAAATAAAACTAAAGACCCAATTTGTTAACTACTTCATCGATGATATTTTCAACACCAATATTTGTTAACAATGGTAAGCCATTAATTACTGGTGTATTAATAGCCTCATTATCATATTGAGTTGTGGTAATCACTAGGTCGTAGTCATTAGCCAATGATTCGACTTGGGCCACAGAAGACTGACCTAAAGTATATTCAGCTGCAGAAATTCCTCGATTAGCTAATTCTTCTTGTAACTTATTCATTGCCGACGTACTTGTAACTACCCCAGCTCCACAGGCAACTAAAATTTTTTTCATAATATATTCTCCTTAATTTTACTTTTTATCTTGAATAGCAACTTCTCTATGCTTTTCTTCTGCAATAATCTTTGTTCTATTCCACCAACAAAGGCCAATGATCAAAAGTAACCCAACTGCATATGCGATTAGCTTAGCTGGAGCTACTTGCACAATTAGCCACGGATATGGATTAGAGCCATAATCAATACTTGAAATTAAGGATGATCCTTTAGGAATAGTAAAATGAGCTGCCCTTGCGCTGCTAGTAACTAATGGTGCTAAATCCGTACCTATCCATAATCCTAAAACTACATTAACTGCACCAATAATAAATGACCTAAAGAAATCACCATGAGTGATTGAAACAATTAATGGAAACATAAAGACAAAGCCGACTAAACCAATTGTGGGTAAGAATTTATTACCTGGTAAAATAAAAGCAAATAATAATGCTACCGGAATCATCAAAGTAGCACAAGCTAACACAACAGGACTACCAATTCCCACAGCAGTATCCATTCCGATATAAATTTTTCTTTTGCCAGAAAACTTTTTTTGAATAAAAGATTGAATTGCATCAGAAACTGGAACTACTCCCTGCAAAAGTAAAGCAGCCATTTTGGGCGTAATGATCATTACTGCAGACAAAGTAACACCCATCAGCATTATCTTCCCTAGCTTCGTAGCCACAGTGATGCCCGGAATAAACCCATATGCCAAAATTCCAATAATAATCCCAATAGCAAATCCTAGGAGTGTTGGCTCACCCCACGAGCCAAACTTTTTATTAAAATCTTTAGCATCCAGATGAATCTTATTAACACCAGGAATTTTATCCATCACCCAGTTAAGAATAACCGCAATAGGTACAAATGAACCTGCATAAGCATGTGGAATTGAAATTCCTGGTAATCCTAAATATTTCTCCGAAAGCGGCGCAGTTCTATCCGCAGTAACCATAATGACAATCATATTTACACTGGCTAAAAATAAACTGAGCACAATATCTTTAGTTAAGGCATAAACTAATGAGCCACTAAAGGCAAAATGCCAAAAGTCCCAAATATCAACATCAATCGTTGATGTGGTCTTAGTTACTAACATTAAAACGTTAATTGCAATTCCTAGCGGAATCATACTCACACCTACTGCCGTACCATAGGCAATCGCTGACGCTGATGGCCAACCAACATCAATTACTTGTAAATTCAAATGCATAACTTGAATCATATTCTTAATTGCTGGATTCATAACATCAGTTAAAATTGAAACAGTTGCGTTTAATCCAATAAAACCGATTCCGACCATTAATCCACCTCGGAGTGCTTTAGTAAATGGTACACGGACACATAGGCCAAAAATCAGCATAATAATTGGAATTAAAACAGTTGGACCTAAGCCAACAATATACATAATGAAATCAATTATCGGTTTCACAATAATTCCTCCCAAAATAAATTTTATCTAAATATGTTCAGAAATGACCTGATATAGTTTTTGACTACTAGTGATGCCCTTAAGTTGTTTTAATAGCTTTTGATCTTGAAACAAGGCCATTAATTTTTGTAACATTTCTACTTGACTATGTGGATCTTTTAATGCCAGCATTACTACAATTTGAACCCTTAAAATCTCATCTGTTATTGCCATATTATGAAATTCTATTGGCTGAGACAAAGTAGCAAATGTAATCGCTGCTTCATTAACGTAATCAACATCTGTATGGGGGATTGCTACTGCGATTTCACCGCTAGGCAGGCCAGTAGGGTGAAGTAACTCTCGCTTTTTGACTGCTTGTTCAAAAGAAATCTTAACTTTACCCTTATTTTGCAGCTTCTGTGCTAAATAATGAATAATTTCATCACTACTAGTTGCTTTTACATGGGCAAAAACCAAGTCTGGTTCTAAAATTTTCATTTATTCACTCCTTTCTTTATTTTATAATTTAAGCACTTACATAGTTACTATATAAGTAACTGTTACCATTAAATTCCAGTGCAATTACTGCACCAATCAAATTATGCTTATGTGCACGTTAAAGGTTAAAATCACACTAAAAAGAGTTACTAACTAGTTTTAAATAAATAAAGCACATCACTAAGGATGTGCTTTTATTTATCATAATTTTTAGCGATCACAAAAGAGACTTTATTAATCAAAATTAATAATAACAACCAAATATTTCATTTTGGTAAACCTAGCCTTTTGTATTACAATTAAAGTTAATTTATAGAAAGAAGATGTAATCATGTGGCTAATTTAAGTTGAACAATAGCGATGTAATTTACCAATTAAATTTTCAAAGAAAGAATAAGAGGCTTAAATGATTAATAATATCCCTCAACCAATCAAAGCATTTCTCGCTGGCGTCAATTTAAATGATCCCAATTTTGATTATTATATGACTGAGCTCGCTAATTTAGCCACAGCAGCCAATTTAGATGTAGTTGGTCAAGCGCGCCAAAATGCTACTCAAGTAGTCACAAGTACTTATTTAGGTATTGGAAAAATTAATGAAATTAAAAACATAGCCCATGGCTTGAAAGCACAAGTATTAATACTAAATGATGAACTGTCACCTATGCAAATTCGTAATTTAGAAAAATTAACAAAATTGCGGGTCATTGACCGGACAGAACTTATACTTGAAATTTTTGCAAGCAGAGCACGGACTAAACAAGCTCAATTGCAAGTTAAACTGGCTCAACTACAATACGAATTGCCACGATTGCATCCATCAGAAAACAATTTAGATCAACAACGTGGTGGTAGTTTGGCCAATCGTGGTGCAGGTGAATCCAAATTAGAATTAAACAGAAGAACTATTGGTAAACAGATTGCGGCTATTAAGCGCGAACTAGAACATGTTACAAAGCAAGAAGCGATAAAGGCTAAACGCCGTAATCAAAACCAAATTCCTAAAGTGGCATTAGTCGGTTACACTAATGCAGGTAAATCTACTACAATGAACGGTTTACTTACAAAATTTTCCCAAGAAAATGAAGCTAAGCAAGTTTTTGTTAAAAATATGCTTTTTGCAACTTTAGACACTAGCGTACGCCGAATTAAATTAAATAATAATTTTAGTTTTATTCTTTCAGATACAGTGGGATTCATTTCAAAATTACCACATAATTTAATCGAATCCTTTAAGGCAACATTGCAGGAAGTAAAGGATGCTGATCTTTTAATTAACGTTGTCGATGCCACTGATCCCAACATGCTACAAACGATTCATACTACACAAGCGGTCTTAGCCGAGATTGGTATAAAAGATACACCAATGATTACTGCTTATAATAAAGCAGATAAAACTGAACGTGACTATCCACAAATTGAAGGGGATAATCTTTTATATGCTGCCACTAGTCAAGCATCTATTACTGTCTTAGCACAATTAATTACTCAACATCTCTTTGCAGCATCCCAAAAAGTAGAATTACTTATACCCTTAACCGCTGGCAAAATATTATCCCAGCTTCACGAGCAAACACAAATAATTGACGAAAAGTACCAATCTGATGGGGTCCACTTATATGCTCGTTTAACACCAGATAAAAGTTTACAATTTAAAAAATATATAATTTAAAATTTTGCGCAGA
This sequence comes from Lactobacillus sp. ESL0233, assembly GCF_003692995.1. Classification (NCBI taxonomy): domain Bacteria; kingdom Bacillati; phylum Bacillota; class Bacilli; order Lactobacillales; family Lactobacillaceae; genus Lactobacillus; species Lactobacillus sp. ESL0233. The sequence goes on from NZ_REHH01000009.1 coordinate 164,841, forward strand.
AGAACCAATTCCTATTTAAGCAGTAATTGGTTCTTCTTTACTCGTTAGAGATTTAGAAAACAGTCTAAATTAAGACAAACATTCTATTTTAAACGATAAATTACATATTCAATTTTAAGATAACTAAATTTAGTAATTTTTAGGCAATTAAAAAATTACCCGCTTAGCCACACATGGATAAAAATATGAACTAAGCACTTGTTGAACTACTCCTTGCTCAGGGGTTGCGGCATGAATAAATTGATTATTACCTATATAGATACCTATATGATATGGGGCATTGACCGCCCCCCAATAAAGTAAATCTCCTGGCTTAAGCTTATCCATTGAAACTGTACTACCAACTTTTACTTGATCTGTTGTAACACGGGGTAACTTAACTCCACCAACTTGATTATAAATATACTGGACTAACCCAGAACAATCAAAATTATCCGGACCGTTACCACCCCACACATAACCTTTGCCAACTTGAGCTTTGGCCATATCAACTACTGCTTGTATTCGTTGCGCTGCATTGACCCTGTTCTGTGCATTTAGCCCACGATTATTTTTTGGCTTGTTAGTAGGTACCACTAACTGCTGCTCAACTTTTTGTCCTTTTGTTTTTTTATGGTTTTTGGTTTCTTTACTTGCTTTATCTGGCAGTAGATGTAATTGTTTTTTATTATTTGGCTTTTCTTTTTCAAGATCTATCGTATAACGTGCTTCAATCCACTCATTTTCGCCAATTTTATACCACAGACGATCTTTATGATCGATTGCTATTTCTGCAACATTCCATTTACTATTATTTTTGGCACGAAAAGTAATTAATTGTCCACCTTCATAATTAGTCCAAATTTTTACGCCCTTGCCAGGCAAATAATTAATTTGAACACGTTTAATTGGCGCTTTCATAGTTGTAGCATTGACCGACTTAAGTGGTGCAACTACAGTTACTCCAGTCATAGTTAGTGTAGTTGCCAGTCCCATTTTCCAAAAATTACGCTTCATTTAAGTCAATTCTCCTTTAATAGCATGAAAATGATCAAAAAATAACATTCCACTTTATCTTAACCGCTTCAACTATTTAATCAAGTCTACTTACTTAAATGATAACAAAAATTTTAGAGATCATGTTATCTAATTTTTGAATTAGCACTAAAAAAACACTTAAAAAATTATTTTAAGTGTTTTTTATTATTTCATTTTTAGTCAAGCACGCGCTTAGCAACTGAAGGGTAGAAGTATGAACTTAAATTTTCTTTAACAACGCCTTGTGCAGGAGTGGCCGCATGAACAAACTGATTATTACCAACATAAATCGCCACATGATATGGAGCACTTGCTGAACCCCAAAATAAAAGATCACCTGGCTTTAGATTTTGCATTGAAACTTGCTTACCTTGTTTAACCTGAGAATAGGTTGTGCGACTAATTTCCTTGCCAGCTTTACTATAAACATATTGCGCTAAACCAGAGCAGTCAAACGCGTCAGGACCATTACTTCCCCACACGTATGCCTTACCAACTGCAGCTTTAGCCAAATCAGCCACCCTTTCCCCTTGCGAAGAAGCCTGTACATAAGCTGTTGCGGTTCCTTTAACAACTTTTTTCTTTAATTTTTTAGTATAACATGCTTGAATCCACTGATTTTCCCCAATTTGATACCAGGTTTGCCCAGATGCATCGACTGCATTACTGATGACATTCACAGTCTTCCCATGCTTAATTCTCTTGCCAGTAAAATCAGGATTCTCATAGTTATCCCAAACATTTACACTATAACCAGGAATATAGTTAATCTTGACTTTTTTGGTTGCAGCTTCAACCTGAGTCGCAGTTGTCTTAACATTAGTAGCATTAGTAATACTAATTCCTGTAATAGTCAAAACTGCAGCAGTAGTAAATTTTATTAAATTACTCTTAACCTTCAAAATCAGATTCCCCCTATACTTTAAGTAAAGTTGATAAATAAAATAATTTTAGCTCTACTTCATCTCGCTAACGGTAATTTTACTCGCAAAATATTACAAAGCAGTTACAAATATGATACTAGTAAGTAAAAAAGCCCTCAGAAGTAAATTTCCCCTGAGAGCTTTTGCTTTATTTATTTTTTAGAAATATCGTTGAACTAAGAACTTTAATTATTCTAGTACCCGTTTTGCAGCGGAAGGATAAAAGTAAGTACTGAGTGGTTGTTGTCTGACACCTTGATCAGGAGTGGCCGCATGAACAAACTGATTGTCACCTACATAAATAGCTACATGGTATGGAGCAACTGTTGACCCCCAGAAAAGTAAGTCTCCCTTTTTTAATTTCTTCATTGAAACTTTTCTGCCTAAACTTACTTGTGAATATGTTGTTCTAGGTAAAACAGTATTGCCCGCCTTTTTGTAGACATATTGAACTAACCCCGAGCAATCAAAGGCAGACGGACCAGTAGCGCCAAATACATAGCTCTTACCCACTTGTTTTTTAGCAAGCTTCGCTATTTTATTGCGACTCTTGGTTATTGTACTAGCACTAACATCATCAGTAGTCGCATTTACTGCTGTCGCAGTGGTCACGCCTGTAAAAAATAATACTATAAATGCAATTAATTTAATTAAGTACTTACGTCCGTATTTCAAAATTAGTTCCTTTTCTCAAACAAATATTTCATAACTTCTAAATCAACTTTCTCTATCTTAACCATTAAATATTACATATACATGTCAAATGAGCTACAAAACTATAAGATTTAGTTGTTAAAAAAACCACTTTTGAAACATTTACTCCTTTAGCCTTGTAAATGACGGATGATCGCTGTCAATCTTCTTTCTGTTTCAATCCAATTATCATTAACTAAAATATGGGCATCTTTTTGCAAATTTTGCGGTAAGGGGTTTAATTCACTACCGCTAAGTCTTTCTTTAATTTTAGCTAAGTTGTCGCCCCGTCTTAATAGTCGCTGCTGCAATTCTTTCTTAGTGCTTGCAGTTACATACAAAAAATATACCTGCCCCCTGATTGCATTAATATACGCTTCAACTCCGCTTATATCCACAATCAGAGATACTAGCTCACTTTTTTCCCAAGCCTTATCAAGAGCTTCTCTACTTGAACCATATTGGTAAGATCCATATCTAGTATGCTCAAAAAAATGCAATTTTTCAAAACTAGTATTAGTTTCAAAATGATAAGATTGATTCACAATTTCTTCTGGACGTTTGGGCCTAGTTGTGTGCGTAACCACCCGTGGAATGCAAAATTTTTCTAGCAGATATTCTGAAATCGTTGTTTTTCCTGCACCACTCGGGCCAGCTATTAAAATTAATTTTCGCATAATCCAGGCTCCCTCTACTTGAAAACAGTTTATTTTTATATTAGTATCTTTCTATTATAATTAAACATGGGTAAGAGAGGAAGTAAAACTCATCATGAAAAAGACAGATATAAAATTAGATGATATTTTGAGTGCAAAATCTGAAGAAGAACTTACTAAACCCTTTTTGGGTAAGGTTGAAAAAATTTATGAAAATTCTGCCCTGTTATCAATTATCGACTACGATAAAGCTGATAAAACGGCAGTTAGTGACCTCAATAAAAAAATTGTTGTTAATTTTAAAAATCTCAAGAGTGCTCCCAAGCGTAAAATTAAAGAAATTCAAGCTTTAGCTAAAAGTGACGTTAAGATTGAAAAAATTGCTAAAAGTGACCTCAATAACATCGAAAATCCCACTGACAAAAATAAATAGATATACTTTATAAAAGTAGTGCTTATCCCACTACTCTTTTTTTAACTATTTTACTTTAAGCAAAATAATAATTATGGAGAAAAAAAGTGAAAGAAAAAACAAGAACTATTTTATTTTGGTTTATCTTAAGCCAACCCTTTTTAGATCTTTATTGGTTTTATCATGGACAATTAGCTAATATTTTCCCCTTTACCTTACCAACCATTATTCGCATTTTGGTAGTTGGCACATTAATCGCCCTTTTTTTTAGCCAAAAAAGGTCTTGGCAAAAATTGACAAAAGAAAAACTGTTATTAGTTTATTTGCTACTATTAATGTTTTATTCTGCGTTGCACTTATATCACGTCCGTAATTTTACTAGCATAAGTTTAAGTGATTATGGCTATTCAACTAGTAGCGAAATTTTTTATTTAATTAGAATGGTTTTGCCTTTAATTGTTTTATATCTAACTAAAGAAGCAAAATTTACGCAAAAGCAATTGCAGCAAGTAATTGAAGGTATTTCTGGTCTTTTTTCTGGTACAATCGTAATCTCTAATCTATTTGTAATTTCCTTAAAATCTTACGAAACAGGCACAATCAGTGCTAATATCTTTTCCTGGTTTACTAACCAAAATATTGGTTATTCACATATTGCATCAAAAGGCTTCTTTAATTTTACCAATATGATTTCGGCAGTACTGTTCATGTTATTACCTTTAATGCTCTACTATATGTTTACCTCTTGCAGTTGGCACACTGCTTTTCTGACTAGCATTCATGCCTTAGCTATGGTAGAAATTGGTACTAAGGTAGCTGCCATTGGTCTAATTGGTGGACTTAGCATTTGTTTACTTTTATTCTTATTTCATAAATATGTGATTAAAGATGTCAAAAACGGTAATTGGGCCTTATTAATTACTATTTTTATTGGTTTAAGTTCACTGGGGCTAACAGCTATTGGTCCAGCTGTGCAACGTTACAATTATGAAATTTATTTAGCAAAACAGTCTGACCATGATTTGACAAGTGAAAATCACAAATTAAATCAAGGATTAAAAAAATACCCCACTGGCAAAAAGCGAGCAGAATTTTTATGTAAATTTATCCAACACAATTATCAAGCATATGCTCTTAATCCCAAATTTGTTTTTAAAAGTTATCCATATCAATCTGACCCTGAATTTTGGTTAGCAATTATGCGCGAACCCGGTCAAAGTCGCATGGGAAATCGCCATATTGAGCAAGCCATGCTTAAACAAGTTGTTAAAACTAATAATAACCATTGGGATAAGTTCCTTGGCATTTCTTATGTGCGTGAGAACAATATTTTTAATCTGGAACGCGACTTTGTAGCTCAAATCTATTCTTTAGGTTGGATTGGAATGCTCTTGTTTGTCGGCCCTTATTTATTAGTTTTATTTTATGCAACTTATAGATGGTGCCTAAATAAATCAACTCGTACTTACTTAATCAGTTCACTACTTGTTGCTAGTACTTTCGTCCTTTTGGCGGCATTTTCTTCTGGCAATGTACTTGACTTTTTAACTGCTAGTTTTATTTTAGCCTTTATTGAGGGTAACTTATTAGTCTGTCTAAAAAGTAACAATACAAAAATGATGGTCTAATTAACCATCATTTTGTTAAAATTATTTTTGCTTAATAAACGAAGCATCGGGAATTCTGATTAAATAATATCTAGTTGCTACATGACCCGCATGCAAGCCAATTCCATTTTGCCAATCTTTCTTATATTTTGCTGTATAAATAGCAACATAAGCATGCTGAAATTTTTGATCCATTTTGCGCAATTCCTGTTCACTATAAGGAATTTTAGCTGCGTTAATGTCTAACGGACTTTTACCGTAAACTACAGTTGCAAAATCACTTGATACTTTAGCTTGCCTGCCATTACGATAATAAGTATAAGTCTGTGTACCAATTCTTTTCTTTTTAGAGTCAATCACAACATAACTAGAATTACCTGAGCCAGTATTCATGATTAATGGCTCATAAATAACGGTTGCAGCAATTTTACTAGTATCTTCTAAATCAGGATTATCTAGCACAGTCCTTCCGAAAAGCCATAACGTACCTACCAATAAAATAGCTACTTCTAAAAAATCAATAGCTAAATTTAACCAGCTGAATTGCTGGTGTTTTTTTATAATCATCGTAATATGGCGCTTACGAATATTTTGAACCACAAAAAATAAATACAGAATAATGATTACCCATAGTAAAACACCAAGTAAATTCCAGCTAAACATGATCGACCTCCCGTAATATCTTCATTATATTGTAAAAAATTGCTTTTGGATAGTCATCTCAATCAAACTTACAATGCTCAATCAATCTTCTTAGCTTTATTTTCTGCCTTACTTTTACTTGTCTTAACCGTTTTCTTAACGGCCGTAGTCGGTTTTTCATATTCTCTAACTTGTTTAATCTTTTCGACCATCAAGTCTGTTAATCGCTCAATTAGCTCAGGTTCAGTTTCTTGCATTTCTTTTTCAGTGGCTAATTGGTCAATCCTAAAACCCGATGCGTTTAAAAATTCTGACTTAGTTTCAAAATAAACAAAAACTGGATAAGACTTATCCTCTTCAAAAAAGTTAGCAATTTTTTTGTAATTACTATACGGCAAATTGATGATGTTAATTTCTAAAGCAAATGTCACTGGTCGCTGTCCAGTTACTTCAACTGCAATACGACTCAATGAATCATGCTTAATAGCAGCTACTGTTTCTTTAATCATTTTAGAGGCAATAATTTTTATTTTACCCTTGGATTTACTAATATCAGCATATTTAACCGTCTCTAAATCCTGTAAATAATCCTCTTGTTCAATTTTTTCAGTTAAATCTGTTAAGTTAATTTTCAAATTACAAATTCCTTTATTTCTATATTAGTCCTATATACGATACTCAAATTTTAGTTCAAAAACAATTTTTTTTGATTGCTTTTAAAATTATTTTTAAAAAAAACATTTTTTAAAAAATATAATTTTTTTCAACCTTTTCTAAATTAATATTATGCTATTTGTACTATTGGCATGGGGCTGTCAGGCTAAAAAAATAACACTTTTTCGTTTACTATTACTTAAAAGTTACATATAATAAAGCAGCTGAAAAAATATAAAGCCCCATGCTTTACAAGCGTTTTCACAAAGAGTAAATTTAGTATATATCAAAAAATTTAGCTAAATTTTTTAATTGAAAGGTAGACAAACATGTCAGATAAAGTTTACACAGATTATTTTTATAATTCAAAAGATTTTGATAAAAATCATGGTATGGGCTACAAAGAACTTCATATTCCAGAAGGTGTTGAAGCACAACCACTAATTGTTCCACCAGTTTTGGAACCAGACAAACAAGAGTACAATGATGTTTGGTATACCATTGAATCTCAAGAAGGTGATTTCCAATTTTTACCTGGTAAAAAAACCCATACTTGGGGCTATAACTTCCCAGTTCTTGGTAAAACAATGGTATTGACTAAGGGGCAACATGTTCACGTAACATTGAAAAATAGTCTACCAGAGTTAACCACCTACCACTGGCATGGTATGGAAGTATCTGGTCCTGGTAACGATGGTGCTTGTCACTCCCCTGTATATCCAGGTGAAGAAAAACACATTGACTTTGTCGTTAACCAACCTGCAGCACTCACTTGGCTACATGCTCATCCCTGTCCATCAACTGCTTCACAAGTTTGGATGGGACTAGCTATGGGTGTGGTCGTTACTGATGCTAACGAAGCTCAGTTGCCAATTCCTAAAACCTACGGCAAAGATGAATTTCCAATTATCTTGCAGGATCGTATCTTCCATGAAGATAATCAATTTGACTATAAAGCTGATTATAATGCAATGGGTATCTTCGGAGATACACCTGTTATTAACGGTGTGGTCCGCCCTTATGTTGATGTCACTACTCAGAAAGTTCGTTTAATTTTCTTAGGTGGGTCTAACCGTCGTGAATGGCGCTTACACTTTAGTGATGACTTAGTAATGACCCAAATTGGTGGTGATGACTCATTCTTAGAGCATCCAGTTAAAATGACTAAAGTTTTAATCGGGCCAGGCGAGCGCCAACAAGTAGTTGTTGATTTTAGCGACTATAAAGAAGGCGATGTGGTTAACCTTTACACTGATGACTTTAAGTTAGTTGAATTTAGAATTCACAGCTATGAAAAAGATGATAGCGTAATTCCTGACACTTTGTTCAAGCCATATGATCCAGTTGTTAATCCTAACTCACCCGTTCCCCATGTTACGATGGACAACCATAACATGATTAATGGTAAGTTATTCTCAATGCAAAGAATTGATTTAAAGCAGGAATTAATGAATGCTGAGTACTGGGATGTAACTAATACCAATGATACCACTCATGGGATGCTACACCCCTTCCATATTCATGGAGCGCACTTCCTAGTTGTCTCACGTAACGGCGAAGCACCTTATCCAAACGAACAAGGGGTATACAAGGATACTGTTGAAGTTGCTCCACAAGAAACGGTTCGGTTGAAAGTTTACTTCCAAAATACTGGTGTCTTCATGTACCATTGCCATATCATTGAACACGAAGATGCTGGTATGATGGCCCAAATTCAAATTGTTGATCCAAAAGATCCTGATAAAAAATATCACTTAATGGATATGGAAACCCTAACCAAGGCTTTTGCTGAAGAAAAGGGTATTCCAATGGATGAAGTCTACTGCCCAGGTATGGATACTGAAGGGATGGCTGTTAAAGGTGAAGATCATACTATGGATGCATTTTCAGGTGCAAGTCACCACTAATTAATTTTAATTAATACAAAAGCGTCAGGAATTTATTCCTGGCGCTTTTATATTATCTCTAGCTAGAGCAAAATAATATTTTCTAATATTTATTAAATTAATTCTTCTAATTTTGCGCTTCTGCTACTTTCATGCTATAAATAGCTTCATGAATAGAAAAAAACAGCTTACTAAATATTTGACATACCTGGCAATTAGCCTTATTATCCTAGGGCTAGTTTTTATTGGACACAATTTTAATCAAATCAAAGACAAATATGATTGGTTAACCATTAAATCAGAACAAAAATTAATGGTTCCGCTCGAAAATCAATATCCCGATTTACCCAATGGGTGTGAAGTCACGTCATTAGCGATGCTTTTACGCTATTATGACATTAAAGTCTCCAAATTAGATTTATCCGAAAAAATCAAACATGTATCTTCCTTCTCCCAAGATGGGCGCTACCGCGGCAACCCACATGTTGGCTTTGTCGGCTACATGAGTCAAGCCAATGCTGGCTGGTGCGTTTATAATGAACCCTTAGAACAAGTGGGTCAGATATATACAAATCACATAGTCAATTTTACCGGTCATGATTTCATTCAAGTTCTGCGGTTAGTTTCACAAGGACATCCTGTATTAATTATCACGACTACTAATTTTAACCATGTTACTGACATGCAAACTTGGGTAACGGCCCAAGGTCCTGTCCATGTAACACCTTCCTCTCATGCCTGTGTAATTACAGGCTATAACAAGGATAAACAAATCGTCTACGTTAACGATCCATTTGGCTATCAAAATAAGCCTGTATCTTGGCACGGTTTAGAAAGAAGCTTTAATCAACAAGGCAAACAAGCTTTATATATCAACTAAAAAAGAGCAGATTCACTTAAGAAACTGCTCTTTTTACTTAAGGCCTATTGTTAAAATAGGTGACCACTTCTGTTCACATCAGGTTAGTCAATCACCAACACTTCCCATGTCTGCCATTAAAGGCGGGTGTCCTCTTATCTAAAAGGCGCAATTGCGCTTTGTCGACTCGCAAAGATTATTATAGGCAACATTTACTTATTTGTAAATCTTTTTTATTCTAAAAAAGATTTCGACACACATATTAGATAACAACATTCCTAAGGCTATCGCCCCAGTCACAATAATTACCCGCAGAATCGCATCACTGGCACCATTAAGATTGCCAGCTGTCAATTCACGCACTGCCTGATAGGCTGGCACTCCTGGAACTAGTGACACAATTGCTGGTATATAAAAAACGGTTGCTGGACATTTTTTCTTCCGCGCAAAAATAATTCCTAAAATACCTACGGCAAATGAGCCGAATAAATTTGCCAGCAAGCGTCCCATGTTAGCTTGCATCGCCAGCCAATAAATTAGCCAACAAATAATCCCACTAATTCCTGCTAAATTGAGCACTCGTCTAGGCACATTGTTAATAATCGCAAAGCCAAGAGAAGTAAGGTAAGCAAAAATAATATTAATAACTATTTCTAACCAGAAAGGCATTTTACGCTCCCAAAAATTTCAAAACAATGCCGACGCCACCACCCAAAGCAAAAGCGGTTATCCCTGCCTCACATATCTTAACCATTCCCGAAAGTAAATCTCCTTTAAAAAGATCACGCAAAGCATTAGTCAGTGCAAGTCCTGGTACTAATGGCATTATCGCTCCTGTTAAAATGTTATCAATTATCATCTGTGGAAATATATGAACCAATCCTACAGCAACAGCTGTCATAACAATAGCTGCCACTAATTCTGATAAAAACTTAATTTTAGTATAGTGCTTAAAATAATAAAAAGAAATAAAACCAAGTGCACCAACAACTGCAGCTGCTGGGAAATCAATCCAATCATAATTATCCATAAACATTACCATTAATGTAGCACTTGCAATTGCAGCACTAAGTACTTGCAACCATAAAGGAAAAGTGGGATAGCCACCTTGGGCAATTTTATTAACTTCCTGTCGTACCTGCTTTAAAGTAAGCTCTTGGTTTGCAAAGGAACGGGATAATGAATTAATCCGATCGACTAGTTCAAGATTAATATTACGTTCATGAATTTGGATTGTTTGACAATAATTACCACGATCTAAACTCATAAAAATTCCAGTTGGAACAATAAAAACGCGGGGATCAGTTTCACCTGCACTTTTGGCAATCCTAATCATTGTATCCTCGACACGATACATTTCACTGCCGCCTTCAATCATCAGTTCGCCTACTTTTAAGCAAGTATCCAATAAATCCTGATAAAAAAGTTTTTCATTTTCGTTGCCCATTTTCCCCTCAAAGTTTATTCATCGTTTCAATATCAATTGTCTTATCAATCCAGTTGCCTTGGAAAAAGTCACGTTCATGGCTGACAATAATTACAGCACCAGAAAACCTAATAATAGCTTGTCTCAAGGCATCTTTTGCATCACGATCTAAATGATTTGTTGGCTCATCTAAGAAAAGTAAATTAGCCGGTTCAAACTGCATCTTAGCTAATTTGACTTTTTCTTGTTCCCCACCAGATAATTTTTTCAATGGGCTCATTGCCTGCTGAGCAGTTACGCCTAGCCTAGCTAAAGCACTACGCAATTCTTTAGGTTTTTGCTGTTCAAATTCTTCTTGTAAATATTGTAGTGGCGTCATATTATTGTTTGGCCAAATTAAATCTTGCTTAAAATAAGCTATTTTAGTAGCTACTGAAATTTCAAAATGCCCTGAAATCGCAGGTAACTTCCCTAACAAAGTTTTTAGCAAAGTTGATTTACCAATGCCATTAAAGCCAGTAATTGCTACTTTTTCATTGCCACCAAGCGAAAAGTTAAAAGCCTGTTTCACAAGCGGTCGATCATAACCAATTACTAAATCTTGTGTTTGTAAAAGCAAATTAGCCGCGGTGGCCACATAAGGAAATTCAAATTTGACGTGCCGATTACCCTTAGGTGGATTAAGAACTTCTAGCTTAGCTAATTGCCTTTCTCGTGACTTAGCACTTTTAGCTCTTGTTCCAGCCTTGTTTTTGCGAATATAAGCCTCAGTCTTAGCAATCTTGCGTTGCTGATTAGTGTAAGCTTTCAGATAAGTTTCTCGATTCGCCGCCTTTTGCTTCATAGCTTGCTTTAGCGTTCCCGTATAGTGGGTAATAGTACCTAAATCAATGTCAATAATGCAGTTAGCAATGCGTCCCAAAAAATCATAATCATGACTGACCACAATAAAAGCACCTGCAAATTCATTCAAGTAATTCACTAACCAGTCAATATGTGAAACATCTAAATAATTAGTTGGTTCATCTAAGACTAAAACATCCGGAGCTTGTAGTAGTAATTTAGCTAAAATGATTTTCGAACGTTGTCCACCCGATAATTCAGATACATCATGGTCATAACCTAATTCAGCTAAGCCTAGACCCGATGCAACGCGTTCTATTTCAGTGTCAATGCCATAAAAATTATGTTCTTCTAGATAAGTCTGTACTTTACCTGCTCTTTCTAGCAGGTTATTATCGCCGCTTTCTCCATACTGAACATATAAATCATTTAATTCGTTTTCTTTTTGATAAAGTGCCGTAAAAGCTGTCTGCAAAAAAGCCCGAATTGTGACCCCAGGCGTCAATTTAGCATATTGATCAAGATAACCTACACTCACCCGATTCTGCCATTTAACCTGCCCTTCATCTGGTAAAATTTCGCCGGTTAAAATTTTAATTAAGGTTGATTTACCAACCCCGTTTTGACCAGTAACGCCCAAATGATCCTCTTTTTTTAACACAAAATTGGCATTTTCATATAGTGTCTTATCTACAAAGTGCTGGCCTAAATTACTAACTGTCAACAAGCTCATCGTCCATCTTCCTCAATTAAAAATACACTTGCTTTAGTATATAATAAAGTCGATTTTTTAGCTTGTTTTTGATAAAAGATTAGACAATTTCTAGAAAATTTTTAGTAGTACCTCTTATTTTGCGGTAAAAAAAGCGAACACGCCATTCCTACAAAAGCTAAGCAAGTTAGCAAAATAAATGCTGCATGAAATCCATTAGCAAGTGCCACTGTCTTATTAGTTGAGCTATTAGCAGTAAGTGATACTATTAGCATAGCAATTGCTGTCCCAAATGAACCCCCAATTTGACGTAAGGTAGAAGCAGCAGCATTAGCATGTACTGTCAAATTTGGTTTCACTAGATTAATTCCAGCAGTAAAAGTATTCATCATCGTAAATGAAATTCCTATCATCCTGATTGCATAACATATACTAATATTTAATAGATTAGTTTGAGCATTGAAAAAAAGCATTGGTAGGGTTCCTAAAATAAGCATTGTGAAACCAAATAATGAAATTTTTTTAACTCCTAATTTATCATATAAACTACCAGCAATAGGATTGCAAATCATCATTATAATTGCTCCTAGCATAAGAACCAATCCAGAAGTTAAGGCACTTTCAGCTCGTATGGTTTGCAAATATAGTGGCAATAAGAGTTCCACGGCTACCATTGCAATATTGCTACATGTACTTAACAAGCTACATAGATCGAATTGCCAATTTTTAAACACTCGAACATCTAATAATGGCTGCACTAAATTTAATTGACGATGGACAAATAAAGCAAGTATAACTATGCCTAAGCCGAATAATACTAATAATATTGGTGTAACCTTACCAGTATTACCAACCTCTGAGAGAGTATACAGTGTCAACCCAAATCCAATTATTGATTCAACAAAAGAAACAAAATCCGTTGCTCTACTTTTTGGAATGGTAATATTTTTCACTACCGAAATTGCCGCAACCATGACTAGTAGGCTAGCAATACTTAATGTCAAAAACAACATACGCCAACTAAAATATTTTAGAATCAAACCAGAAATGGTTGGACCAATTGCTGGACCAAACCCAATTACTAAACCCGTAATTCCCATTGCCATTCCGCGTTGCTCTTTAGGAAACAAAAGTAAAATTACATTTTGCGTAAATGGCATTAAACTACCAGCGGCTACCGCCTCAATCAAACGTCCCAACAATAAACATTCAAAGTTTGGAGCTGTTAAACAAATTAACGAACCAATTAAAAAAATTGACATCATTGTTAAATAATTACTTTTCAATTGAAATGATTCAAAAATCCAAGCAGAAATAGGTATCATTAGACCAACAACTAACAAATATGCAGTAGTTAACCACTGAGCTGTTGTTTGACTAACATTTAATGAATTCATGATTGTAGGTATTGCATTATTAAGGAAGGTTTCAGCTAATAATGCTACAAATGAACCAAATAAAAGCACAATCATCATTGAATTACGACTACTTTTTGATATTTTTTTAAAATTTTGTTCCATAATTTCCTCTTTAGTGTAGCAAACTACACTTTTGACAAATAATTATTTTAAATTATTTATGATAACATCTAATATAGCAACCAGCTTATTTCTCTCACTTTCAGTTAGATGCGCGCTGATTTTATGATTAACTTCATTCATTACAGCATATATTTTATCAATTTGTGCCCGCATTAGGTCCCTTCCCTTGAGGGTTAAATTCAAAGTCACCTGCCGATGATCACTGGCTAAAAAACCGGTTTGAACCAATCCAGCATTTTCTAAGCGTCTAACAACACTACGAATAGTTGGATGACTTAACACAAACTTGTCAGCTAATTCTTTTTGAATTATAGGTTCATTATCTGCCTCATAAAGAACAACTAAAATCATACTTTGGACACCAGTAAGACGATAATTACCAAATATACTACTCATTTGATTATTAAGCTCGCGTTCAATTAAGGTATTTGCAACTTTAATCTTTGACCCAATTTCTTTTTTCATTTTTACCTCACAAATGTGTAGTTTACTATATATTTTATAAAAAGCAATAGTAGCAAGTAAATTTTTTAATAACCTTACTACGATTTAGCTTAAAGTGATTTTCTTTCCCGTTCATACTTTTGTAGCGCATCTAAAACCCTAGGCCAATAATGTTTAGGTAAAATCAACTGTAACTTATTATTATAGATGGGGAAATCTGTTTTTTTCATTCCAGTAATTTGAGCTAAATCTTCATCTGATAAGTTAAATTCACTAGCTATGCGCTTAATTTCAACAGAGGCATGACCACGAAACCATGACAAAATGAAAAAAATAATTGCAAAAAAACTAGCTACTAAAATTGAAAGAGATACTTTCCAGTTAAAAGAATGCTGAGCAATAAAAAAAACAGCAATAAAGGCAATTAAAGCAGAAATCAAACCATAAACTATAGGGAAAATTGATTGTTTTTTCATTTTGATCCTTTCTACTTTTTACTCAAAAAAATTCTATTTATCGATTGCATTAACATTTACACTTGTATCAGCGTTACTTTGAGATTTATTATCTTCTTCACTCGAAATAACTGAATGATAGATTTGATAATTAGTAAATGGATTGGGATCTTTCCATTTAATATTATTATTTTGTTCATTCATGGTGTTCAATCGCGTTTCATCATTATCCAATACTTCTTTTGTCAGATTTAAGTTAGTACGTAGTTTATTGGAAGCTTTTTGCAGTTCACTGGTTGGAGCCACTTGAATTGATGAACCATTTATCCAAGCATCATGACCTTGAATATAATTACTATCAAGATTTTGGGAACAATTGCGATAATTTAAGGCCAACGCTAGCATGTCATTAAAGGTCAGATTAGTTTTCACATATTTGGTAAAAATTTTGACTAGTTTGCGATAATTGGCTACAGAGTCTACTGAAATTGCTTTATTAACGACGGCCGTAATTACTTGCCGTTGCCGCATTTGCCGGCCATAATCTCCCCGCGGATCATCATGCCGCATCCGCACATAAGCTACCGCATGACGACCATTCAAATGCTGCTTACCTTTATGAAAATCACACCAATCATAAGAAAACTTAAAGGGTACGTTAACATCTACCCCACCAACTGCATTCACTAGATTTTTAAGCGCCTGCATGTTAACTTCCACATAATAATAAATAGGGACATTCAGAAGTGCTGATACCGTGCGCATTGAAGCGGAGCTCCCCCCAACACCATAAGCAGAATTTACCCGAAAAATATTATATTTATCACCAGGATCGCCTAAAATATTGGCTAATGTATCACGCGGAATTGAGGTCATCGTTGCCTTACTCTTATCTGGATTAGCTGTTGCCAAGATTAAAGTATCTGAATTACCCCGATCATGGCGGCCTTCGATACCTTGATCAACTCCCAGAATTAAAATTGAAATTGGTTGCTTATTTGCAATCCGCGCTGAAGTAGCAAAATCACCATTTTCGCCATCAATTGCACTATGCAAGGTAAAATACATATGCGCAGCCCATGCTAGACTGCAACAAATCCCAAAAACCACAATAATACCACAAATTCTAGCAAATACATTACCTTTGTTGGTCACTTTGGGTTTAGCAAAAACTTGATTACGATAAAGATTCGTAGACGCTCTCCTTCTACGATAGTCTTCTCTACGTTTTGAATTTGGATTCATTACTTTTATTTAATCCCTTCATGATTTGTCCATGTTTATTTGTATCACTTTCAAAGTTGAATTAGAATATTAACAAATATAATTAATAATATCTTATTTTTTGCTTTTTGGCATAATTATTATCAAACATATATAAAGGAGAAACTTTAATGACCATTCCGAAAAGAAAAGATGTACCTGTCAATCTTACTTGGGACTTAACCCGCGTTTATCAATCCGATAATGCTTGGGAGGATGCATATAATCAGATAAAAAAAGAAATATCTACTTTAAACGATGTACAAGTTAATTTTACTAATTCCGGTCATAATCTTTATGCTGGTTTAACTAAAATATTACTAGTCCAGCGCCAACTAGAAAAAATCTATGTTTACGCTACAATGTCAAGTGATGTTGATACAACTAACGCACATTACTTAAATTACGTTGCTCGTGCTCAAGCGATTGCCAGTGACTTTGCAGCTGCAACTGCCTTCATTAATCCCGCAATTTTAAATCTTTCTCAAGAAAAGCTGACTGCATTCAAGCAAGAGGAGCCACGCCTTAGCGAATACGACCACTTATTAGAACAAATTGCCCAACTTAAGCCCCATACACTAACTTTTGAAGAAGAAAAGCTTATTGCCGCTGCCGGTGATGCACTAGAAACTTCTGAAAACACCTATAATGTATTAACTAATTCTGATCTAGAATATGGTTATGTCGAAAATGATCAGCAAGAAATGGTACAACTATCTGATGGCCTATACTCTGTTTTAATTCAATCCCAAAACCGTGCTGTTCGCCAAGGTGCCTTTGAATCAATGTACACTACTTATGAGCAATTTCAAAATGCACTGGCCTCAACCCTTGCAGGAGTTGTTAAAAAGCATAACTATATTGCCAAGGTTCATCATTATGATTCCGCCCAAAAAAGTGCGTTAGCTGAGAATAATATACCTTCAGTTGTTTATGACACTCTAATTAAAGCCGTGGACAAGCATCTAAATTTATTGCACCGCTACGTTAACTTACGTAAAAAAATCCTTAACCTTGATGATTTACAAATGTGGGATATGTATGTACCTTTAACGGGTAAACCTTCCCTGACATATACTTTTGAGCAAGCTAAAGCTGAGGCTAAAAAGGCCTTAATCCCTCTGGGCAATGATTATTTACGTCAAGTAGACTATCTATTTAATAATCGCGTTATTGATGTGGTTGAATCGCAACATAAGACTACGGGAGCTTATTCAGGTGGGTCTTATGATACTGACGCATATGAGCTTTTAAATTGGGCCAATAATGTCGACTCTCTTTATACATTAGTTCATGAAACCGGACATTCGGTTCACAGTATGTTTACAAGACAAAATCAACCCTACGTCTATGGTGATTATCCCATTTTTGTCGCAGAAATTGCTTCAACCACTAATGAAAATATTTTGACTGAGTACTTTCTTCAAAATATTACCGATCCTTTGACGCGAGCCTTCGTACTTAATTACTATCTTGATTCATTCAAAGGTACACTGTACCGGCAGACGCAATTTGCTGAATTTGAGCAATACATTCATCAAATGGATGCCCAGGGTGAACCATTAACTGCTGATTTTCTTAATAGCGCCTATGGTAAACTTAACCAGCGCTACTATGGCAATGCAGTTGAAGCTGGTAGCGCTATTGATAAAGAATGGGCTCGTATACCACACTTCTACTATAATTTTTATGTGTATCAATATGCAACCGGATTTGCAGCCGCTACTGCTTTGGCCAATAAGATTGTTTATGGCACAGTGCAACAAAAAGAAGCTTATATCAACTTTTTAAAATCGGGTTCTAGTAATTACCCCGTAGCAATTATGCAAGCTGCAGGTGTTGATATGACTAAGCCTAATTATTTAGAAGAAGCCTTTGCTACCTTTGCTAAACGACTTGAAGAATTTGAAACTATTGTGAATAATAATTTTAAATAATATTTATATAAAAAGCACTTTCGTTAGAAAGTGCTTTTTAGTTATCGCCTTCTTATAATTAAATATATTCTTGCCAAAAGCGCCAAGCTAATACCTGATACAATTTACATCCTAATAAGTAGTCCTCTATTTTAATAAATTCATTTGGTTGATGATCAGTTTTACCTTCCGCTGGCCCTAAAATAATTACAGGAAAATTGCCAGCTTGAATATATTCAGAGGCATCAGTCGCACCTGTTCCTGCTGTAAATTCGCAGTCTTTACCAAATTCTTGCTGAACAACTTCTTGTGCCAATCTGGCTAATTGACTATTAGATTGATCTGGTAGGGGTACTTCAGGATAACTGTAACGAATTGAAAGCTTTGCTCCTTGAGAATTTAATTTTGCAATTATCCGTTCTAACTCACCACAAATTTGATCATTCGGATATTTCGGAGTTGTCCGAATATTACCAGAAAGCCAAGCCTGATCTGGCACAGAATTAATTTGATTACCACCCTGAATCTGACTAATCACATGTGTCAAAGAACCTAAAATAGGATCTTTTTCTTGGTGACTATCCATTAAAGATTGCGCCTGTTGTGCAAACTGAATTAGTGGCATAATAGCATTTTTACCTTCTTGTGGGATAGAGGAATGTACGCATTTTCCACTTGAAGACACATAATAATCGATTATCCCTTTATGTGTTACTCGAATATTAAAATTGGATGGCTCACCAATAATAAGTCCGTCCAAGTCTTGAACATAACCTTTCTTGGTTAGTTGCGCAGCCCCATATTCACCAGTTTCCTCACCAACTGAAGCCAAAAGACGAATTCGACCAGGTAACTTTTTGCCACTCTCAAGTAAGTCAAGCATTGATACAATCATCGCAGCTAATCCAGATTTCATATCGCTGGCTCCACGACCATAAATTTTTCCATCATAAAGCGTTGGTGTAAACGGTGGAAATTGCCAATTGGTTTGATTCCCAGCATCTACAACATCTTCATGACCAGAAAAGCCTAATAACGGTCCCTTATTGCCTAGTGTAACAACTAAATTATCCCGACCAGGTTTATAAGTAATACGCTCAATTTGGACTGGGTAATTAGCAAATAAAGCTACTATATAGTCTGCCACTAAGCTTTCATGATCGTTCGCCGAATCAATTGCTAATAAATCAGTCAAAATCTTTATTGCACGCTTCTCATCCACAATTTTTCCTCTTACGTTTCTAATACCTTCGCCAAAAAGTCTTGAGCCCTTTGTGTTTTTGGGTGTGAGAAAAATTCTTCTGGTTTCGCTTTTTCTTGGATATAGCCATCAGCCATGAACCAAATTTCATCAGCAACGTTTTTGGCAAACCCCATCTCATGCGTTACAACAACCATCGTCATTCCTTTTTGTGCTAAATCCTGCATTACTTTAAGAACTTCACCAACCATCTCGGGATCAAGTGCAGACGTAGGTTCATCAAATAACATTACTTCTGGTCCCATTGCTAAGGCCCGCGCAATAGCAACTCGCTGTTGTTGCCCTCCAGAAAGACTGGCTGGAAAAGTATCAGCCTTATCTTCCAGTCCCACTTGTTTTAAGAGCTCAATTCCCGTTGCTGTAGCCTCTTTATCACTAACATGCTTAACTTTCATCGGAGCTAACTTAATATTTTCAATAATATTCATATGGGGAAATAAATTAAACTGTTGAAAAACCATACCCATTTTTTCACGTAAAGTATCAAGTTGATTTTCACTTAAAGCTGTTAATTCTTTGTTTTTAAATAAAACTTTCCCCGCAGTTGGCTGATCCAACAAGTTAATACAACGTAAAAAGGTACTTTTACCAGCACCAGATGGTCCAACTAAACAAATAACCTGACCATCCCGAACCTCAGCATTAATATCCTTTAAAATGTTATTTTGACCAAACGATTTTTTTAAATGTTCAACTTTAATCACTGTCTCATTAGTCATGTTTCATTTTCCTTTCAAATACTTTCATTAAGCTGGATAAACTAAAAGTAATAATAAAGTATAAAATCATCGTGATGACTAAGGGCATAACACCTCGATAAGTATCCGCTTGAACAATTCGCGATTGGTAAATTAAATCCTTAACTCCAATGACCGATACAATTGAACTTTCTTTAATAAGGGAAACAAATTCATTACCAAGTGCTGGCCAAATATTTTTCATTGCTTGAGGCATAATCACATAACGCATTGTTGCTGAGCGAGAAAGCCCTAATGAACGTGAAGCCTCTGTTTGTCCTTTGGCAATTGAACTAACCCCCGAACGAATTACTTCGGCCACATAAGCAGCTGAATTAAGAGCAACAGCAATAATTCCTGATAATAGTGCTGGAATATTAATAATTAGCCCTAACCCAAAATAAATAAAAAGCAACTGTACCATTAATGGCGTTCCCCGGACAAATTCAATATAGGCCGTAGCAATTGTATGAGCAAATTGATTATGGCTTAACCGCATTAGCGCTAAGATTGCACCAAGTAAGAAGCCAAAGAAAACCGAAATTGCTGAAATGAATAAAGTATACCCCACACCAGCTATAAAGAAATCCTTATATGCCCACATTGAATTAGAGGCCTTAGCAGCCTTTTGGCTTTTACCATTGATCAAATATTTACCAGCTTTAGGTAAATAAACCTGATTAATCAGGTCTTTTTGTTTAATTTCTGCTATCGACTTATTAGCTGCATTTACTAAGCTCTTTGCCCCTTTATGAAAAGCAATTGCTGAGCCAGCTGAATCAACCTTAAAGCCTGATGGAATAGCAGTAATACCAGAGGTATTCTTTGCAAAAGCACCGGCAGTAGCCGTATCAACAGCAACAGCATCAAACTTTTTGGTTTGCAAACCTAAAATCAAATCACTATCTTTATCCATTGTTTTTAATGTAACTTTTTTAGCCTGCTCTTTAATAAGCGTGGCCTGTAAACTACCGGTTTGTGCACCAACTGCCTTGCCGGCAAATGAGTGATAATCATGATATTTATTCTTGTCAGAAGTTCTGATTAAAAGATCCTGACCACTTTTGTAATATGCATGACTGAAGTCTACACTTTGTGCCCGTTTTGGCGTTGCATCCATACCGGAAATAACCATATCAATTTTGCCAGTTTCTAATGCTACCAGTAATGAATCAAAGTCCATTGTCCGGACAACCAGCTTAACACCTAAATCGTGCGCCACCTTTTTTCCGATTTCAACATCGATTCCCTCGACTTTCGACTTGCCATTAATATTTTTGACAAATTCATATGGAGGAAAATCAGGACTAGTCCCCATTATCAGTTCGCCTTTTTGTTTAACTTTTTGTAAATAATTATCTGTCACCTTGGGTGCTGTTTTACCAGCAGCACCAACATTTTGCGGGATTATGGTTAGTAGTATCATTAACAATAGAATACTTTCAAGCCATTTCCATGCTTTTTTCATTGTTTTCCCTCCGTGTATGTAATAAAAATAATTATAATAATCAAAAAATAAAAGTACAACGACTAATTCAAAATTCGGCATAGATAGCAGTCATCCAAAGAACCTATCACAAAAAATATAATAATTTAATTATATTATTTTAGTTAATTAATAACAAAAATAAATAAACATAATTATAATTTAATTTATTTTATAGAATTACAATTTAAATTTCAATATTTTAGTATGTCTCCTAAATTTGATTATAATAAAAACTCCGAAGTTAAGACAACTTCGGGGTTTTTATCAATTTTTACAATAGTAATCTTTTTCAAAATTAAACAAAGCCCAGCAACAGGTAAAAACAATTAATTATAAATGAGATGCACCTGAAACAGTATCCGTGCCACCAGCTTTAAGTTGGTTTTCCTTAGTTACAGGATAAGGCTTGATTCTTTCAGGGTCTGTATTTGATCTTAGATTATCAGCCGTATAATTAATATTAGTGATTTTAGCATGCCGAATGTCAGCAACAGTTTTACAACCCGTCAATTGCATATCAATCAAAAGTTCCTTATTTAATTGCTCAATTACTGATTGCACCCCTTTAGCTCCACCTAGAGCCAAACCATAAAGATATGGTCGCCCAATTCCGACTAAATCTGCTCCTAGTGCTAATGCTTTAAAAACATGAGAACCACGGCGAACACCCGAGTCAAAAACAATTGGTACACGATGGTCAACCGCCTTAGCAATTTCAGGTAGCATATCAATCGTTGCTGGTCCACCATCAATTTCACGACCGCCATGGTTGGTAACAACAATTCCATCAGCACCAGCTCCTATTGCTAAATAGGCATCTTCAGCACAAACAACTCCCTTAACGAAGACTGGCAACCCGGACATTTCCTTAATCCGCTTAATATCTTCAGGACCTATCTTTTGAGCAGAAGAGGCATACATTTGAGCAACAGTTTGCCCCTCTCCTTTTGTACCTTGATAGCGAGTGAAAAAGTCAAGGGGAACTGGAAAGGCGAATTGTGTACGTAGATTAGCTTCACGAAAGCCAGAAACTAGCGCATCTACAGTTAAAAAGATACCTTGATAGCCTGCTTTTTTAATTGCATCAAAGACCATTTGATTAAAATTCCAATCTTTACTTAAATAAAGTTGGAAAAAGCGTGGTGCCTCAGGAGCGGCTGCAGCAATGTCTTCTACACTCTTATTAGCATAGGTACTCGAACTAAACAATGCTCCTGCTGCGGCTGCTCCTTTTTGAGTAGCCACTTCCGCATCTTGATGTGCAATTCCATGACATGCAATCGGTGAAATCATTATTGGTGTCTTCAACTTCATTCCCATAAAATCGGTATCAAGCTGCGGATCTGCCATATTAGTCAAAGCGCGCGGAACAATCTGAAAATGATTAAAAGCAACGGTATTATTTCGCCATGTCCATTCATTTTCTGAACCTGATGCAATATAGTAATATGCGCCCTCCGGCATTACTTTTTTGGCACGTTCCTCAAGTTCATCAAGGTTAATCATCTTTATATATTCATCACGATCACTTTGGGGAAAATCATTATAATAAACTGTCATAAAAAAAAACTCCTTTATACGTATAACTATCTAAATACTATTATACATGAAAGAGCTTTCTTGAGTTAGTGAAATAAAATAAAATTAGCTTTAATAATGGTCTTATCATTGCTTATTTTTTCACAATATAGGTAATTAATAATAACATCACTACTTTAAATCACAAATTATGTCTAAACATATTAATAAAGTAAATTATTAAGTAAATAGCTACTTCAATTACAGCAATAAAAAAGGTTACTGGTAAATTAGTAATAAAACCCAGATATAACCCTAGCCAGACTCCAATCAGGGCAAAGAAGACTGACCAAGCAATCATACTGGGAACAGTTTTACCAAGGTAATTGGCTGTAGCTGGTGGTAAAGTCAATAAAATGAACACCAAGAGCGAACCAACTATTTGTGCACCAATAGAAACAGACATGGCTAAAGCTACTAAAAATACTAAGCTAACTATTCCAGTTTTTATGCCGTGTGCGACTGCACCAATATGGTCAAAGGAATCAAAATTTAACGATTTTTGCATTCCAAAGATTAACATTAGAACAATTACTGATAATATAATCAGTTGCAAAACTCCTTGCTTATCAACACCAATAATACTACCAAATAAAATGTTAGTCGCATAATTGCTATTACTACCAGAAATCGCTAAAAATAAAACACCTAAGCCAATAAACAAAGCAGAAATTGCACTAATTGATGATTCTTTTTGCTCACTTCGCAGCGATAATTCACCCACACTAATTGATCCAAGCAAGGTAAACAATAACATTCCCCAAAGTGGACTTATTCCCAGCCAAACTGCAAAAGCTGCTCCAGCAAAGCCAATTTCTGATAGCGTATGGGCCAGAAAACTAAAATTACGTGAAACAACATAAACGCCTACCGTACCACAAGTTATTGCAATAAAAGTACTCGCTAAAAAAGCATTGCGCATAAAGTCAAATGCAAACATTATTCATACGCCTCCTCAAATTGGCTCATTTTACCTTGCTCGATTTGGCGATTATTTAAGTAAAGGTAATTTTGCATATATTTACGGGCCAATGGGACATCATGCGTCACAAATAAAACAGTTATCTTATGCTTTTCATTAAGATGCTTAATTAGTTGCATTAATTCATCTTTAGCTAAAGGATCCAGACTAGCTGTTGCTTCATCTAAAATAATCATATTAGGGTTGTCTAGAAGCGCTTGGGCTAAATAAGCCCGTTGCTTTTGACCACCAGATGCCTCGCCCATTCTTGTATGGCGAATTTTGTATAAATTCGTCTCTTCTAGTTGCTTTTTAATAGCAGACTTAGTTTTCTTGGTTTTAAAAATGGCAGAATTTAAACCAACAAAAGCTTCAATTGATAGCGGATACTCTGCATCAATATTACGAAATTGCGGTACATACCCTAAACGAACCGTCTTTGCAAACGTAAAACTACCAGATGTAGGTACTAACATATTCATTAAAATATTGATTAAAGTTGTTTTTCCTGTCCCATTTGGACCTAAGAGTGCAGTCATAGAACCCTGTTTCAGTTTAAAACTTAAATCCGAAAAAATCGTCTTTTTATCAAATTTCATAGATAAATGACTTACTTCCAAAATATCAGCCAATTTGCACTCCTTACTTAATTATTTAAAATTACCAACTTTAACAAATTGATTTAAACCAATTGGATAATATTTACTACTTTGTATTTTTACTGCACCACCATATGTGCGCAAATCAATTCCACGAAGTAATTTTCCAACCTTAACGCGATAACCATTACTATCATAAACAAAGGCATTATGGGTTAAATGTCTTAAACTACCCTCAACATTGCTAGCAACAACATACTTGTTAAGATCAATTTGTAAAAATTTCCGCCCTTTAATAATCTTATCACCATAAATTGTCAACTTAACGCCAGCTTTTTTCAAGGGCTCAGTTGTTGCCAGACCATTACCATCATAAATTAGGGCATCATGCAATAAAATCTTGGTACCAACTGGTTTAGGTAATACTTTATCAGTTGAATTATTATCTGTATCATTATTATCATTAGGAGTCTGTCCAGTGTTATTATTGCCATTGTCGCTAGGAGCGTTGCCAGCTCCACTATTACTACTACCAGTTCCAGTATTGGCGTCTGTATCGTCTAACTGGTCATAATAATATTTAATTAAATCAAAGAAACTATCCATTGAATAGCCCCATTTAGCAAAATAGCCATCAGGATCACCATGATCTGTTCCCCCCAAGAACTTAGATACGGCACTATGTGACCATACTGTTCCATTGCCATCATGGACTGCATTAGTTGGCGTAATATTATACCTATGCATTATTTGTGCTACATAAATTGCATCATTATTTATGCTTTTCGCAAAATCATTAATATTATTTTCTTGACATAATTCTACTTGAAAGAAGCGATTATTAGCATTAGGACCTGCTCCCCAAACGCCATAATTAGGTGTCATCATCTGAATTACCCCATTATGATCAACAAAAGCATGAACATATGAGTACATATTCATCCATTCACGATTGAAATAAATTGCTTCATCATGAGCACTTGCATTAGGCGTCGCAGTTTCATGAATTACCACCCCTTCTGGCTTACCCTTACGATAATAGAGGGGATTATCAGCATAAAAGCAGTTATACGGTATACCTTCTTGCTGCAACATTTTATAAAGATAAGTCAAACCACTATATGTATTCTGCTTAGCTAGATCATTGATTTTATCAGCTTTAACAGTAATTGGCCTGACCATGGTTTCTACGCTACCAACAATTAGCCCTGTTGCTAAAGCTAAAACTGCAATAATTTTTTTCATTTTCTTTTTCCTCGTATAACTATTACTTAGCAATTTTAGCTAAGCTTTGATAATTATCCGTCATCCAATCAAGATAAGTAGTTTTAACTGGAATGGTTTCTCGTACTTTTAAAACGGGAATTTTTTCCTTTTGTGCTAAGCGCACAAAGTTATTTACTGTTGTACTAGACGTTTGTGAGTTAACTACAAAGAAAGCAATTTTGTGTTTCTTAATACCGGCAGTCATTTGTTGAACAGTTGCTGGACTAGGATCAGTATTATTTTGAATTGCTTTTTCAAAATCTTGATTTGCTATTTTAAAATTGCCAGCTTGGAGTGCATAATCAAATACTGGTTCACTGACGTAGACAGGCTTCGAATGATGTTGCTCAAGTTGATTAACATTTTGTTGAATATCTTTGATTTTAGCCAAGTATGCTTGCCCCTTTTTGCGATAATAACTTGCATGCGTAGGATCTTTCTTACTTAATCGCTGAACTAAATCATCAACATATTTTTTGGGCATTGCCAAATCAAACCAGATATGCGGATTGGCCCCTTTCTTTAATCCTAATAGTTCTTCACCGACTAGAACCGGCTTTTTATCAACTGAAGAAGCTAGCTTATTCATCCAACTATCATATCCTAAACCGTTTGCGACTATTATATCTGCACTTGCCAATTTCTTAGCATCATTTGTTGTTGGTTCAAAGTCATGCGGATCGGAATTCGGATTTTTAATAATCGCTTCTGCCGTACCGTATTTACCAACTACATTTTTGGCAATATCTGCATAAATATTAGTTGTTGTTACAATTGTCATTTTGGTATTTTTCTTTGGCGTTTGCGTACAAGCAGTCAAAGTTAATACTATAAGCCCTAGCAAAGTGGTTAAAGTAAATAATTTTTTAAATTTAAATAAATTCATTATTATTGTCGTTCCTTTTTATAATATTTTAAAATAACGCGACCAGCAAATCTAACAAAATTTAATAGCCACTTACTTTTAATAACTATTATACACTAAAAATGCGCCACTATTTAAGTGACGCATTTTAAACATATGTTACATCTTATTCACTAATATTACTTATTAATTGGCTTCTTCCACAATCCCAAAATCACACCTGCGACAATTGAGCCAATGATTGTGGCTACAAAGTAAAGTAAAATATGGTTAGCTAGCGGTGATACCCATAAACCACCGTGAGGTGCTGGCACACCAATCCGCCAAAAACCAACTAAAGCTCCACCTACTGCTGACCCAACAATACATGAAGGGATAACATGCTTAGCATCAGCTGCAGCAAAAGGAATTGCTCCTTCAGTAATAAATGAGAAACCTAAAATCCAGTTAGTAATACCTGCACGACGTTCATCTTCAGTAAACTTATTCTTAAAGAAAGTAGTCCCGATAGCTGTCGCAAAAGCGGGTACCATTCCACCAACCATTACAGCAGCCATCATCACTGCTGCAACTGTTGAATGAGGATCATTAGCAAAAGCACCAGATGCAAATACATAAGCTGCTTTATTGAAAGGTCCACCCATATCGATTGACATCATCGCTGCTAAAATAGTTGTTAGCACTACTAAATTACCTGTCCCCATTTGATTTAGGAAATTAGTAATTGCAAAGTTAATTGAACTAAAAATTGGATTAACAATGTAGTACATGATAAGCGCAATCAATAGCAACCCTAGAATTGGGTAAATTAGCATTGGCTTCATACCTTCTAGAGATTTAGGCAGCTTGGCACACAGTTTCTTTAGGCCAACTACTAAATATCCAGCAATAAATCCGGAGGCAAGTCCACCCAAAAATCCAGCTGGTGATTTTGCATTAGTTACTACATTCGCCACATATGCTCCACCATATGCACCACTATAAACTGTTGCCATAAATCCACCAACAAATCCCGGCATTAAAGCAGGTAAGTCACCGATTGATTCAGCGATATAACCCGACAAGATTGGTACCATAAAGGCAAAGGCCATATTACCAGCATTATTCAAAAAGATGAAGGCTGGCGATTTTGGTCCACCAGCATAGTTTTCGATAATGAATGAAATAGCCATCAATATACCACCGCCAATGACAAATGGTAGCATATGAGAAACGCCGTTCATCAAGTTCTTATATACTGAACCCCAGAAGCTTTGCTTAGTGTTATCTTCTTCAGCTGATACTTGATCATCAGAATGATAAACGCTGGCTTTATCATTTAAAATATTATCAATCATTTCATCTGGTTTATTGATACCATCAACAACAGGACGATTAACTAAAGGCTTACCATCAAAGCGGGGCATATCAACTTTTTTATCAGAAGCAATCACTACACCCTTGGCACGACTGATTTCAGCTGCAGTTAACTTATCTTTAACTCCTTCAGAACCATTAGTCTCAATCCGTACCTCAACACCACGCTTTTTACCAGCTTTAATTAAAGCTTCTTGAGCCATGTATGTGTGCGCGATACCATTGATACATGCCGTAACACCAACGATTAAAGGCTTATCAGTATCACTAGCTGGTTTTTCATTTTCAGCTTTCTTAGCCGCATCGGTTTTTTCTTCCGCTTCTTCGAATAAAGCAATAACTTCTTCAGGTGTCTTGGCCTTCTTCAAAGCACTTACTAAATCTGGATTAATTAGTAAACTTGATAATTTGGCTAAAGCTTCAAGATGGGTATTGTCAGCGCCAGCAGGGGCAGCAATCATAAAGAAGAGGTAAACTGGTTGACCATCAAGCGAATTGTAGTCAATTCCTTGCTCACTTTTAGCAAAAAGTACGCGTGCCTTATTAATTGACTCATTACGAGCATGTGGCATTGCAATTCCGTCACCAATTCCAGTAGTTGATTCATTTTCTCGTGCCCAAATTGACGCAATAAAATCAGCTTCATTATTAACAATTCCAGTTTCAACTTCCAAATCAGCCATTTCTTGAATAGCATCTTCTTTGTTAGTCGCCTTCAGTGACATAATCACTGATTCTGGAGCTAAAATATCTCTTATTTTCATTTCAATCTTTCCTCATTACGAAATCTGTTCTACTTTAATTTGTGGTAAAACAGCATCAATTTGACTTTTAACTGCAATATCTTTAGTAAATGCTGTTGCTGCGCCACAAGCCATTCCAATTCGAAAGCTTTCTGCTGGATCCCCTGTTTGTACATAGGTTCCAACAAAGCCAGCAATCATTGAATCGCCGGCACCAACAGAATTAACAGCGGTACCAACTGCTCCTTTAGCATTATAAAAATGATCATGAGTAATCAAATAACCACCTTTACCAGCCATTGACACCATTACATTTTGTGCACCCATCTCAAGTAATTTATGAGCGCAAGTCAACATCTCTTCATCAGAATTAAAACTAGTGTTAAACAAATCGGCTAATTCATGATGATTAGGTTTAATGACCAATGGCTTATATTCTAAAGTATCTAAAAGAGCTGCTCCAGTTGTATCAACAACAAATTCTGCTCCGGCTGCTTTAATTGTTGGCAGTAACTGTTTATAAAAATCTCTAGGTAAGCCTGGTGCTAATGATCCACTTAAAACTACAATATCACCTTGTTTTAAATCGCTTAAACGGTCTTTAAAAGCCGTAATTTCTTGTGCAGTAATCTTAGGACCAGCAGCATTAATTTCAGTTTCTTGTTCAGCATGAATTTTTACATTAACGCGAGTAACATCAGAAATTGTCACAAAGTCATTAACAATACGGCGTTGATTTAATTGTTGCACTAGTTCTTTACCAGTAAAGCCACCGACAAAACCCCAAGCTGTATTATCAATTTTCAGTTGATTTAGGATTTGGGAAACATTAATCCCTTTACCTCCCGCTAAAAATGAACAGTTATTGCTTCGATTGACCTCACCACCGTTTACCTTTTCTAATTGAATCACATAATCAAGTGCTGGATTAACAGTGACTGTATAAATCATTAATTGGCCTCCCTTAAATTAATCTTAGTAGGTAATAAACCTTTTTGTTGTGCTTGAAGCACATTTGTAATCACAGTAACATCCTTTACATTGCCAAAAATTGCAAAGCTACGCTCAC
Organism: Lactobacillus sp. ESL0233; assembly: GCF_003692995.1. Taxonomy (NCBI): domain Bacteria; kingdom Bacillati; phylum Bacillota; class Bacilli; order Lactobacillales; family Lactobacillaceae; genus Lactobacillus; species Lactobacillus sp. ESL0233. The sequence goes on from NZ_REHH01000009.1 coordinate 194,714, forward strand.
CAATTTTAGACGAATCAGCTAGAACATAAGTACAATCTGAACGTAATTGCGCTCTTTTTTTGATAGTCGCTTCATCAGGATCTGGTGTAGTTAAACCACCAGCATGGTCTATTCCATTTGTACCGATAAAACTAGCTGCAAAATTCATATTTTCTAGCTGTTCAAGTGCCGCTTGTCCAACCACAGCATGGGTATCATCTTTAATTCTGCCTCCCAAAAGTATGGTATTAATATTATGAGTAAGAGCACTCAAAGCCGTTTCTAAACCATTAGTAATCAGCGTAATTTGACCAACTTCAGCCAAGAAAGGAACCATTTCATAGGCAGTTGTCCCCGCATCTAGAAAAATATAGTCTCCTTCATGCACATAATGGGTAACTGCGTAATGAGCAATGCTAATCTTTTGTTCGTGATTCATTGTGAAGCGAATATGTTGCGAAACGTCATGAGCAAAATTATTAATGGATTGCGCCCCACCATGAACGCGCTTAATTCGCCCTTCATGCTCCATTTGAATTAGATCACGGCGAATTGTAGATTCTGATGTTGCAGTCATTTTACACAAATCACTGACATGACACAGTTCATATTGATTAACGTAGTTTTCAATTAATTTTTGTCGCTCCTGCGTTAGCATCCGCTTCACCTCTCTGGTTATTTTAGGCGGTTCAACCATTAAAAGCAATCATTTTCGCTCAAAATAATTCATTTTTATGCAAAATGAGTCTAAAATTCTCCTTTGGTGGTTGTGGTAGAATAAATATAACTTTTTAAGAAAGGCAGTCCCAGTTAATTATGGCAGTCAATGATATGCAACATCATTTATCAGCAAAACATCACATGAAAATCCATTGGAAAGATTTTTATAAAAGTGCTGATGATACCCTAATCAAAGATATTACTCTAGTTGAAAAAAGTTCGTTAGTTGGCAGAATTGGGGGGATGCTTTTAGAATGTGGTACAGGAGCCTGGCGCGTTCGTGACTCAATGAATTCAATTGCACGCGCATTGGACATTACCTGCTCGGCTGATATTGGATTAGTGACAATTGAATATACTTGTTTTGATACTGATAACCTATCTTATTCACAAACATTGGCACTAGCTTCAACCAATGTCAATATGAACAAACTAAACGCACTTGAAGATTTTGTTAGACGGTTCGAGCGGGACAACGATTACTTAACTATTGGTGAAGTTGATTATAATCTTAAAAAAATTGAGCAGCATACACGTAGCTACCCCCTGTATATTGCAGCTTTAAGTGCTGGCATAGCATGTGCTAGCTTCATTTTCTTACTTGGTGGTGGACTACCAGAAATGAGCTGTACTTTTCTAGGGGCACTAATTGGTAACTATATTCGAGGCTTAATGGGTGAACATAATATCACCTTAGTAGCCAAAATTGCTACCGGGGTAGCCGTTTCTTGTGCAGTTTATTTTATTTGCTTTAAGTTAGGACAGAAAATTTGGCTTTGGGATGCCAGTCACTCCTATGGCTATATTGGATCCATGTTATATGTTATTCCGGGCTTTCCCTTTATTACTTCTGGACTAGACCTCTCTAAACTTGATATGCGCTCAGGATTAGAAAGGATGGCTTATGCTATCTTGGTCATTATGATTGCTACAATGGCTGGTTGGGGAATGGCCACGCTACTCAATTTAGCACCAGGTACGATGCCTAAACTTAATTTAACACCATTTTTATTAACTATTTTCCGTCTACTTGCCAGTTTTTGTGGCGTATTTGGCTTCTCAGTAATGTTTAATTCTAAACCTTCGATGGCCCTAGTTGCCGCTTTAATCGGGGCAATTGCTAATACATTAAGGTTAAGCTTAGTTGAATTTAACCATATACCGGCCGCAATGGCTGCTTTTATTGGTTCCCTTTTAGCCGGCTTACTTGCCAGTTTTGTACGTGACAAGGTTGGCTTTCCTAGAATTGCAATTACTGTACCTGCAATTGTAATTATGGTTCCGGGCCTATACATGTATCAAGCAGTCTTTAATTTTGGAATAACTAATATTAATATCGGGGCTTATTGGATTATGAATGCTTTAATGATCATTATTGCCCTACCAATTGGCCTATTAATTGCTCGAATTTTGACTGATGCCAAATGGCGCCATGCAGATTGATTTTTGTTATTAAGAAAAGCCACTCCCTTAAGTAGCCCCGTCGACAAAACCGGTAAAACCAAATCAAGACCTAAAATATTGCCGTCCATTCTCCCAGTAATTAAAAAAGCCAGTATTTTACATACTGGCTTTTTATTATTTGCTCTTTCCTAAAACAAATTAATATGCTTAAGTTCCGAATCACTGCTTAAATCAATTTTTAAACAAAGTCACTCATTTTTTTGGCACTTACTTTTTCAAATTCAAAAATTTAACTTCCATAATGGCCTGACATACCTAAAGTTTTACTACATTATCCATATTCTGTAAGCTTTTTTCTTAGTCACCATTAAATAAAGCATATATCTTTAAACCGATTAATTAGTTTTACACTAATATGTAGTTATCTTTTGTAATGGCCAATAACGTAATTTTACAACACCAATTATCTTATCTTTACTAACATAGCCAATCTCTCTGCTATCTCTGGAAACATTGCGATGATCTCCCATTACAAAATATGAATCTTGTGGAACTTTAGCAATACCATGCGTTACCTGCAATTTATCCAAAGTGAAATCAGATGTATATAAGGCACCGTTGGCATAAAGCCGCTTCCCCTCAGTTAAGTATGGCTCAGCCGTTTTTTGATTATTAATATACAAAACATCATTTTTAAATTTAATTCTATCTCCAGGCATGCCTATCACACGCTTAATATAAAGAGCACGATGTGGGGCCTTTAATATTACAATATCATTCCTTTTTACCTCGGTATGTTTAACAGAAATAACCCTATCTCGATCTTCAAAATTTGGTTGCATGGATATTCCAGATACAACATCATTACTTAAAATAAAAGTAAAAAGTAAATAGAAAAGCGCCATAAAAAACAATCCTATAAAAATTGTTTGGCTAATTATTTTAGCTATTGAATCTTTTTGTTTATTCTTCATAATTATTTAGTATTATATCCTTTCGTAAAAAAAGATAAAAATATTTATTTGCTTATTAATAAGCAATAACATAAAACTTAATCTCACCTTTATTATAAGCATAATAAAAATAAGCTCAACAAGTATTTAACCGGAAAAGCTTATTTTTATTTGATTATTAAAATTACTTATTAACTATACTTTGAATAGCATTTCGTCCAGAAAAAATACAATACCCAGCATGGGTTCCTGGCACATTAACACCGTAAGTATCACCATATAAGACCGCTGACCCGTCACCACCAATTGCATATAAGCCACTAATTAATCGGCCTTCAGTGTCTAAAACTTGATTATTGACATTAACCCGCAAACCATCACCTGTAGTATAGGCTCCAACACCTAACTCAATGGCATAAAATGGACCATTGCCATCAACAGGTAATAGATATTTAGCAGGTTTATGGAAATCCGTATCTTCGCCGTTTGCTGCCATTTCATTGTAATGTTTTACGTATGAAACCAAATTTGGCGTATCGATTTCTTCTGCTAATTCTTCAAGGGTATTAGCTTTGTGTAAGTACTCACGACCATCTTTTTCAGCCTGCTCTATATCATCACGCAAGGTTGGATAACGATCTTCAGGCACAAAAGGCTTCATTGATCTTGGATATGATCTGTCTGTAAAGTCATCTAAGATTTTTTGACTAAAAATACAGAAAATTCGCTCTTGGCGATTCATAGCATTGCCTTCATTAGCCCAATTAACAACCGCTGCGCTTTCATCAACAAAGCGTTCGCCCATTTCATTAACCCAACATTGCGGTTGATCACATACAGAACTCCAAATCGCTGTCCCCCACAACTTATAAGCAGGAATGGTCGGGTCTTTTAATTGGCCCCCGAACATCATTGCCATTCCAGTAAAGAATTTTTTGGCCCCCAAATTCCATGCTAAGCGCAGACCATCACCGGTATTTTTGCCAGAATTAACAGGAATAATATTTTGCGGATTTTGATGAACAGTATTGGCTAATAGTTCTTGATCGTTCAAATAACCCCCAGTTGCTAAGACTACATTCTTAGCTTTAACCACTCGCTCTTTTTCATCAATCATTTGAAGTAAAGTTACTTCATAAGAATTATCAGTTTCTTGCTTTAAATCGATAACTCGCGTTTGCGTAACCAGCTTCACACCCTTTTCTTTGGCATATGGCTCAAGTCCATTATGAATAGCGTCATGACCCTTACCGGCAAAGAGGTGCCATGTTCTAGCCCCAACACCCAAATTCGCAACTATCGCAATTTTAGCGCCTCGCTCTTCTAGCCAAGTAACATTTTTACCAGCTTGATCAATGTACTTTTGCCACATTCTGCCATCGGCACGATAATGAGAATAAGTTAATTCTTCTTGTAAAAGCTCTTTTTTGTCAATAACCGCATCTTCTTGCTTTTGTATTACTGAATCGGCAGCAAATACCCCTTCAACATAATTACCTGTACCACCTGTCGTTTTTCCTTTTTCAACAAGTAAAGTTTTTAAGCCTTGATCACCAGCTTCGGCTGCTGCGGCAAACCCAGCAAGACCAGCACCAACAATTACTACATCATAATCTTCCATTCTTTAGACCTCATTGCTTTAGTAAAGAACATGGTCAATTCAGTTAATCCATGCTCTTTAAATTTAATTACTTTCTTTAGCAGTTTCTGCTGCATCAATTCCGGCTAAACGACCAGAAATGTAAGCAAAACCCAGAGTCCCACCTTCAAAATCAACATAAGCCTTGCCATACATCCCGGATGCATCAGCACCAGCAATATATAAATTGGCAACTGGTTCGCCGTCAGGCTTTAAAGCCCGCATCTTTTCATCAATTGTGGCACCGCCTAGAGTCCCAAGATTACGGGCAATAAACTTAACAGCATAAAATGGGCCCTGTTCAACTGGAATCATGCGCTTAGTGTCAGAGAAGAATAACTCATCTTCCCCCTTCTTCTTAGCTTCATTGTACTGGTCAACTGATTTTTGCAAGTTGATTGCGTCAACTCCCATCTGCTCAGCCAATTCAGGAATGGTCTGACCAATAAAGACAACATTCGTTGATGATAATTGTTTCAAAAGAGTCGTAAAATCAGTCTTCTCATGCTCACGCTTAATACTTTCATCAGTATCCGTTGGGAAGTTAAATTCCATGTAAAATTCGCGCTTGTTCTTCCATTTGCCATAGTGATCTTCAATTGCGATCGTGCCGCCTTCCTTAATCTTATTAAGCATGGCCTGATCTAAAATAACAAATTCGGTTTGCTGCGGTTGTTCAGATAATTCCGCTCCGTGGACTGCAAAGTCTAAAGCATGGGTTTCACTAGCATAACGTTGACCGCGATTATTGACCCGCAAATTAGGAAAATCAGCTAAAGCATTTAAAGGCATCCAACCAGGACCAACTAGCTTAGCCATTTTACCGATATCCTCATTGCTGAAAGTTTGCCAGAAATAATGAGTTGAACCATTAATATGACGAGCTGTTCCAGCATCCCAAGCCATGTTCAAACCGTCTCCAGTATTTTGTAGAACCTGACCTTGCGTACTAACATCACCTAGATATTCTTTGCGCATTTCGTCATTACCGCCAAAGCCCCCAGTTGCAATAATGACCTTCTTAGCGTTGACTTGTAATTCCTGCTCATCACTTTGTGCAATTAAACCAATAACTTGCCCTTGATCATCCTGCAATAACCTTTGACCGGCAAACCCAAAATAAATTTGTCCGCCCAGTGCTTTAAACTTTTCAATCAGTTTAGTAACGGCTTTTGTACCACCTTCTTGATAACCATGCAAAGTTGCCGGCATCCCAATATGATCGAAACTGCCACCTGTTCCGGCATCAACTAACTTCATAATTGCGCCATTTTCATTGAGCCAGTCAACCGTTTTGCCAGATTCATCAATAATCCGGCGTACTAAGATGGAATTCATATAGCCTTGTGACGCATCCATATATTCATTATAAAGCCACTTTTTAGAAACGACTTGGTCTTGATCTTTTTGTTGCTGACTATCACCAGCAAACATTCCACCAGCAAAAGTACTAGCACCAAGGGGAGAAATTGTCTTTTCTAAAAGAGCAACACTTGCGCCATGTTGTCTGGCAGCAAGTGCTGCAGCTACACCGGCTCCACCAGCACCAACAACCGCCACATCAACTGTAATTTCCCTTTTAGTAGTTGTACTAGTTTGAGCACTATTTTCTTTTAAAGTAGCAAAATCAACTTCAGCTTTAGTCAAAGCACTTTTGACACCTTCAATAATCCCGCGCGAAGTTTCAGATGCCCCTGAGACTACATCCACATCAATTGACTGCTGATCAACAATCTTTTGCGCCATCTTCTGAAAAGCATTATCTGCTAAACTAGCTGGAGCATATCGATCAAGTGAGTTTACCCTAATAATTTGGTCACTACCCACCTCAACTTCAAGGTTGATTTGACTCTCTTTTCCTTGTCCTGAACCGGTATATTTACCTGGCTTATCTGTAATTTTTTTGGCCATTTTAAAAATCCTCTTAGTTTAAATTAGTTACTATTTACGCCGCCGTGCATCATTTGCGTCGGGCAAAATAGCAATGAAAATAGCAGTTAACATCAAAACAATACCTTGAATAATAAAGGTCAACATATAGTTGCGCCCAGCAACCAAAGAAATAATAACTGGAATACAGTATGAGAAAAGTAATGATACAGTGCCAATTAATCCACCAGCAGAACCCGCGTACTTCGGTCCAATTTCTGGAAAAGTAATCGGCATTGCTTGCATCAATGGGCCAGTCATTGCGCCAAATAAACCACCTAGAACCAAACTAATAATTATAGGTAAGCCTAATGGAATAAACCATGTGATAGCAATTAACATCCCAGCTAAAAGTGTCACTAAAATCATCAACGGCTTTGCCTTTCTTGCTTTACCAATAATTGCAGGACCAAAAAGAGAACCACATAAACTACCAATAGTTGCAATTGCAGCAATTGTATTGCCTTGAACAGAAGATAAACCTCTGGCAGCAAAAGCTGGTGGCATAATACTTGAAAATGCTTCGCTCGCACCCATTCCAACACCGACACTAATTGCAACAATCCATGTCTTCTTACTACGAGCTGCAGCCTTGAAAAATTCCATTGATGATTCAGTATGATCTTGCTTTACTGCTTCAGGGGGAAGTTTTTCACCTGCAGGCATATCTTTCATAAAAAATAACCAGCAAATTGCCAATACAAGTAGCAAAATCGATGAAAACATATAAGCTGATTGTACACTCGGAAATCTTGGACTAGTAATCCGAGATAAGATGATGCCAACACTAGCAGACGCAAAGAATATTCCCATTGCAATGTTTGTATCTTGTTTAAACCACATGCCAAAAATTTTTAAAGTATTGGCATTTAATAACGCCATATAGACACCAAACAGTAGTAACATCAGCATCATAGTCATAAAGTTATGAGCAATTAAGCGACCAAATGCACCGATAACTGAAATAATCAAACCAATTGAAACAATTTTTTTAGCACCAAACTTATCAGCTAAAGTACCTGCTGGAATACTCAAAAAAACCGCAATCAACATTGGTGCCATAACTAGGCTTTGAAATTGAGCAGTCGAAATATGAAGCATTGGCATAATTTGAATAGCTAAAGCTGAGATTTGAAATTGAATATAATTACTCGTTAAATCTAGTAAGGCGACAATGGTCAAAATTACCCAGCGATAATTTAAAAGCTTGGGCATTTGTCTTTCATCCATCATTTTTAAAACTCCTTTTTAAATTAAACTAATTTTCTGCTGCGAATTGACCGGCTAACCTACCGAAAGTTTGTGCGTGACTGCAAGTTAAGCTCGGAACACGGTCTGGATATGAGCCCCAGAAGAAACCACCACTAGCATTACCTGCTGCATATAAGTGCGGAATTGGGTTACCATCTTTATCAATCACTTCCATCTTAGAATTGATCCGTAAGCCATCAAGCGTTGCAAGAAGACGTCCCCCCATTATGACACCATAATATGGGCCATGTTCGACCGGGTATAATCTGAATTTTTCTTTGCCAAAATCGGTATCTACACCTTGCTTACACATCTGGTTATATCGTTTAACTGTTTCAACCAACCTATCTTTTGGTAAAGCTAATTTTTCAGCCAGTTCTTCAATCGTATCGGCTTTTTGCACCATTCCATCATCAAGACGGCGTTGAATTTCGGCCTTATTTTCTTCAGTATTATAAATTCCTGGCCAACCTAAGCGAGAACAGCCTTGCGTATCAAACTGCGCTAAATGATCCATAGTTTCTTCAGACCAAATTTGTGCTTCAAGATAGCCAGGTTGTTTTGACATGGCATTAATATCAAATTGATAAGGAACACTTTCATTACCGAAGCGTTCACCATTTAAATTAACCTTTAGTAAGGGATAGGCACCTAACCAAAAGTACCCCGGACCTTTAAAGTCAATTTTATAAAAATCTTCAGCCTTAGTTCCTACCGGCACCGCCCCGCGATCAAAAATAATTTCAGCGGGTTCTTCATCTCGCGCTGCGCCTACTTTTAGACCAGCAAGAATACTGAGCCATCGTCACGTGGTCCATCAGAGTAGACATTCTTCTTATAACCTAGCGGATTCCATTTCTTCATTAAATCAACATTGCCACCATAACCGCCAGTACAAATAATAACGCCCTTAGTGGCTTGATATTGTGTTTTTTTACCACTAGCACGGTCACTAGTAATAACGCCAGTTACTTTTCCTTGATCATTGGTTAAAATTTCTTCCATCTTGGTATTGTACTTAAGCGTCACACCTAATTGCTGCGCTTTATTGAGTACCCACTCACCATAGTGCGCCCAACCATTATCTGGCGTAGCAATTGCTAGTTCAGTATTAAAAGCGGTATTAACGATAGTTTCATAATGAGCATCTTTTTGTGGTCTTAAAACACCACCATTTGGTTTCAAAATCTGATCTTCAAGCCAATTAGCTGTTTCATCAGCATGGTTAGCCCAAGTCCAAAGTAATCGTTCATCAACATTGTCTTGGAAAAAAAGTGTTAAAAAATTTAATAATTTAGCTTTATCAACCTTAATTCCTGCTCTTTTTTGCGCATTGCTATTAAGTGCTGCAAAAAAAGAACGAAAGAGAAATTGTGAACTTCCTTGCTTATCAATTAATAAAACCTTGGCCCCTTTTTCAGCCGCTGCACATGCTGCCATTGCTCCCGAATTACTTGCCCCAGCAACGATTACATCATAAGCATTCTCCATTTTTATCCCTCACTTTTAAAGTAATCTTTTAAGCACTTTTATCATACTATCAATTTAGTGAATCTTTGCACTAAATTAAGAATTTAAGATTACTAAATGGAATAATTACCAAAATGATAAAAAATAAGTAACAAAAAATGCTTGTATGGCGCCTTTTTTCTAGACCACAAGCATTTACTTAATATTTTTAATTTGTGCATTATTTATTTTTTTGCTTTAAATATTCTGTGATTGCTTTATTTAAAGTCGTAATCACTTCTTTTAAAACCGACTCATTAGTAAAAGATTTCATATAGGCAATGCCATATGGAGAAATATCATGATAATCGATTGGGACATAGCTGATATCAGTAGCTTGATAATCAGCAATAAAATTAGGCAAAATACCATATCCCCAACCGCCACGAACATAAATATTCATTGCCAAAAAATCTTGAACAAATTTAATATGATCCATTCCCATATGGTTAATCAATTCATTTTGAAAATTGACCTGTACATTAAGTGAACTATTTGGATCGAGCAAAAACAAATCCTGTTTAATCAAATCTGATAAAGAAATTACTTTTTTTTGGGCCAAAGGTGAATCAGGGGGACAAGCTACTACTACCTGACCCTGAATTAAATGTTCAAACTGAACGTCATCTACCACATTGACATCGTCACGTGCAATAGCGCATAAATCAACATGATGATTAAGCAGCTCGCCAATTGAGTTATTTAGAACAAAAACAAACTGGATATTCAAATTACTTCCAGCCTCGCGTAACTTACGCAAAAAAAGGGGCAAAACACTTTGCTCTAATGGCGTATCACATACACCGATTCGCAAGAGGGTCTCTGGGTCATTTCTTTTACTTTGTAAATAGGCAACAGTATAATCCATATCATCTACCACATTACGTGCCACACGATAAAAATATTTACCCGCATCCGTAAGTGAAATGCGATGATGTCCCCGGTTAATCAAGGTTACGCCGATGGTATTTTCTAAGTCTTTAATATTCTTTGAAACTGCTGATTGAGAAAAGTTCATTCTCTCTGCTGCAATTGTAAAACTTGAATTATCTACTGCCTTGATAAAGCAACGTAACTGAGTAAAATTCATTTTTATTCTCCGCCATCAATAAATTCTTTATTCAAAATATAATTACTCTATTTTACTCATTATAACTAAAGTTTTTTGACTACACAAAAAGATCATTACTAATAATGACCTTTTTAACTATCTTTATTTAATCTTGCTCAAGGCATCATTAACGGCATCTCGTAGTCCCCTACTGGTACTGGAAGCACCGGTAATCGCATCAACATCAGTACGATTTTGCTTGACCATTTCCTTAGGTAAAATCTCAATTGCTTTTTGTCCATAATCAGCTGATTCTGCCTGCTTCAACACTTCAATTTCTTGCAAATTCTTATTTTCATCAACAGTAACTCGGACTACAATTTCGTCACCCATACCGCGACTTGAACGACCAATGTATTGATTTTTAGCTGTGGGGTAAGTTTCCCGCCTTAAATCAGAATTCAAATGTTTCTCACTTACCGAAGCACCACTTGCTACATCAGCTTCATTAGCCAATTTTGGTATGGCAGCATTTTCCCCAGCAATCTTACCCCAAATCAAACATTCGGCTAAGTTGCCACCACCTTGGTATTGATTGGCACTAATCCCGCCTAATTCTCCTGCTGAATATAAGTGTGGAATTACTTGACCCTTAGTACCAATAATCTCAGCTTTCACATTTCTTCTGGGACCGCCTTGAGTATTAAGCATCGTTTGTTCCAGCTTAACTGCAAAAATTTCAGCTCCAGTAAAAGCTTGTAGCGTAGTTGACGCACGATGAAATTCGGAATCGTTATGTTCTTCACATGCATGATTAAACCTAGCTACCGTCTGATTCAAGACCGCTGGTTCAATTTCAATTTTTTCTGCTAATTCTGCTGGTGAACTAGCACTAATTATCTGATTATAATATGGTGCATAACTACCAATTATTGGATCATGATCAAGCTCCTCTTTCTTCTTGCTGTCAAAAATTAGATAGGGGTGGACTTGATTCATTGGCACTTTCCATTGACCATGATTCTTAATATGGCCATGTCGATTTTCTTCTGCTTCATTAAAATATCTTGTACCATCATCACCAATCACAAATGCGCTGCCATGAGCAACTTTTTCATTTTGTTCACCTAACATTAGACGACCGCGCTCACCTTGAGGTACAGCAAAAGCCATTCCGTGTAAGAGACCCAATGACTCAAAATTATGCATATGCCAAAGATCAGCACCAACTTCTTGGGCCAGCCGAACACCATCACCTTTATTGTAAAGTGTACCTAAAGGAGCTAATTTTTTTGCTCCTAAATAATCTTCAACCATGCGCTGATTATTTTCAAAACCGCCAGTAGCCAGTACTACACCATTTTTAGCTTGAACGTTTAGCCTCTTATTATCACGTTCAATTACAACGCCCTCAATTACTCGAGTTTGACCATTTTGAATTAATTCAATGGCTAGTGTGTTAAACAAAACATCGATCTTGCTTTGTCTTTTGCTTACTTGATTTTTTAAAATTTGCCATAAAGATGCATCAAACCATGATTTGGCGACCATGGTAAAGTCATGCGTTTCTGAACCTTCATATTCAGGAAATTCTTCAAACGCCCAACGTGATTGAGGTGCATAGTCTTTAGCACTGCATGGCTCTACTTCTAAATACTTAGAAACATATTCAGGCATTGCCACCATACCTTTAATATAAGTGTCAATCATCTCTTCATCTAATGACATCGGTGCTGTTAGTTGTTGGTAATATTTTTTCATTTTGTTAAAATCTTCACCAGTTCCCAATAGCTGAGCAGAATAACGCGTATTCCCACCCTCATGGCCTTCTGGAGCAGCATCGACCAACAAAACCTGCGCATCTTGGTCCGCAGCAAAACGGGCAGCTGTTGCCCCCGCACCACCAAATCCTAGTACTACAACATCATAATTGGCATTCCATTCAATATCTGCTTGGTAAATCATAGGTCTTCCCCTATATGAAATCGCTTTCATATATTTATGAGAATAATAGCACATATTACAACCCCAAACAATAAATAATTTATAGTTATTTATTATCTATAAAGTTAGAAATAAAAATCGTTCACCTGTGATGAACGATTTTTATTTAATTATTAATATATTTTTTTAATTCTAAGCCTGATAAGCCTGCACTCAAGCCAACCAATAATTTAATTCTCGCCTTTTGCCCATTTAAGCCCCGACAATAAATAATTCCCATCTTATTTAAGTTAACTCCGCCGCCTTGATAATCATAGACTGGCTCAGCAATTCCATTAAAGCAACGTGAAACTAAAACTATTGGAATCTTATGTTCAACAAGTGCTTGAAGCTCTGATAAGGTTTCAGGCGGCATATTACCAGCTCCTAAAGCCTCAATTACAATACCATTAGTTGTGGTCTGGTTCAAAGCCCGAAACAATTCCGTTCCCATCCCTGCGTAAGCTTTAACTAAAAATACTTGATCAACTACATAATTAATTGGTAGATGTTGTTGCGGTTTAATTGTCTGTACATAATTGACATGACCTTCTGAAACAATACCAATTGGCCCAAAGGTTGGCGTACGAAAAGTGGCAACATTTGTAGTATGGGTCTTAGTTACATAACGTGCTGAATGAATTTCATCATTCATAACTACGACCACGCCTTTACCCACTGATTCTTTGGAACTAGCTACCATGATTGCCGTCCGAAAATTATATAGACCATCACTTCCAATTTCATTAGAAGAGCGCATTGCCCCTGTGACTACTACTGGCATGTTACTAGAAATAGTTAAATCTAAAAAAATTGCGGTTTCTTCTAAGGTATCCGTCCCGTGAGTTACCACCGCACCATAAAATCCCTCTGCTTCAGCCTGACGAATTCTGAGTGATAACTGTAACATTCGTTCTGGATTCATATGCGGCGAAGGTACATTAAAAATTTCTTCAGTTACTAGTTCAAGTTCACTTTTATTTTTTAGAGAAATATTAGCGAGTGGATTGCGTTCATTGGGTTTAATCTTACCTGATTCATCTTCTGACATTGAAATTGTACCGCCAGTATGTAAAATAAGGATTTTTTTAGTCATAATTGGTAACCCCTTCATCAATATAAAAATGTTGTTTTTACTTAAACACATTATAGCCGATTTGACTGGCTCTATTGCTGAAGTAGGACAATTTTAAAAAAATCACTTATTCTCCATAAACCTCTTTTACCAAATCAAAAGTCGACCAAGCTTTAGGCCAGCCACAATAAAAGGCTAAATGAGTAATAATTTCAACCATTTCTTCTTTAGTTACCCCGTTATTTTGAGCAATTTTCAGATGCGCTTTTAATTGCGGAAAAGCACCTTGAGTCATTAAAGATGCGCAAGTAATTAAACTACGTTCCCGGGCAGATAATTGCTTTTCACGTGACCAAACTTGACCAAATAAAACATCATCATTCAATTCAGCAAACTTCGGGGCCAGCTTACCTAAATTATCACGTCCAGCTGTTTGTTTCTTCATCATTAATCCTCCAATTGTTGATATACTTCATCTGGTACTGGTTCAAGCCATTCTGGTGTACCACTTGTAATAGCCACATGCGCAAACCAACTATCCTTAGTCGCTCCATGCCAATGCTTGACTCCATCATGGACTACCACAACATCACCTGGATAAAGTTTTCGAGCCGGTTGACCCTCTGCTTGATACCAACCTTCACCAGCAGTTACCAATAAAATTTGAAACCCACCATTATGTTTATGCCAGTTATTACGACATCCAGGCTCAAAACTAACATTAGCTACATTAACATTGAGCTTGGGATCAGCTACTAAATTTTGCAAATAGCTTTGTCCAATAAAATATTTTTGGTAGGCCGTATTTTTTTCACCTAATGCAAATAGGGCTTGCTTAACTTCATTTTCATGTTTAATCATTTTGTTTCCTCTCCTTAATTCGATTTAAATAAGCTACAAAAGTTTCATCATCGGCAATGGTTGCATTTTTCTTACCTTCGTACCAAGCAATTTTTTGTTTAACAATGGTTAAACTATTTTTTAAATTAAATAATTGCGCTTCAGCCTGAACTTGGACTTGCTTGAGTAAAGCTAGGCGCTGACTAATTGTCTCATCTCCTTGAGCGCGTAAATCAACATATTTTTTCAGGTCAGTAATGGTCATCCCCGTGTCTTTTAAATGTAGGATAAAATTTAACCAAGCTAAATCTGCATCAGTATAAAATCGTTGACCCAAACTATCACGTTTTGGCGCCAACAAACCTTCTTGCTCATAATAACGCAAAGTTGCTGCTGACAAATGAGTTACCTGACTAAATTGACCGATGCGATACTTATTCGCCCTGCTCATTAATTACTCCTAATTTTAATTTAGACAAGAATCCTGTCTGTTTTTACTAAATTATAGGATAACCATACTCCTTAAAGTTAACTTTAAGTCAAGTATTTTAAATGTAAAACTTAGTAAAATATTTGGTTAGTAAATTTAGTAATTATAAAAACCGCTAGTTACAAGCGACTAACGGTTTGATTTCTTTTTTTATAGCTCAATTAATATCAATTATTAATTCTGGTAAACTGGCCTAATTAACCCAAAAATGTTCCACTATTTTGTGTTCTGGGTTGGAGCTTGATAAGCACTATCCTTAATATAAATATACTTGACTACTTGTGCTTCTGCTTTAAAGCGTCCCTTAGCATTATCTGTCCGCTTTTTTAGTAAATACCCTTTAACCGGCTTGAAGACCGAAGCATAACTAACTCCTTCTTTCCCCCTTAAAATTTCACTTTGGGCAATCAAATTATTATCTTCATCCACATAGTTAACTAGAACCTGGCAATTACTAGTAGTTCCAGCTGTTGAATGCGGGGCTGAAACTTCAGGTTCAGTCACAGTCTCACTAGCAGCTGTAGTAACTGGTAAAATTTCTAATGCCGATGCTTGCTTATCAGTCAATTTGTTTTTGTCAAAATTACACAATTTTTGTACAGCATTACCCATCACTTGCAATTGTTGTTTTGCTCTTTTTTTAAAATTAGTTTTATCAGCTAACAAATCGTGCCAACAGATGCACTTGCCCTTCATTGATCGCTGCTGAAAATAAAAAAAGCTAACTGCCGCTGAAAGTACAATGCCACTCAACATTAATTTGGTGTGATGCTGATCGCTTCTTTTCATTTTATTCACCAATTACCCCTTCAATAATACAAAAAAATAAACTTTGCTTATAGTATAGCAAGTTAATTCAATACATGCACCGTTTAATAACTATTAAAAATTTTTTATAATAAAAAAGACCATTTAGATTCCTCTAAAATAGTCTTTTATTGATTAATTAATCATCTAGCTTTTCTTTGTTAACAACCTTTAATTTGTCATCAAAAGTGTAGACAACTGGTTCACCAGT
The DNA here is from genome assembly GCF_003692995.1 of Lactobacillus sp. ESL0233. Classification (NCBI taxonomy): domain Bacteria; kingdom Bacillati; phylum Bacillota; class Bacilli; order Lactobacillales; family Lactobacillaceae; genus Lactobacillus; species Lactobacillus sp. ESL0233. The sequence continues at coordinate 210,555 of NZ_REHH01000009.1, forward strand.
CTTCATTTCCAAATCCATAATATCTTCATCAGAAATGTTTTCAATGTACTTAGTCAAGGCACGAAGTGAATTACCATGAGCAGCAATAATAACGTTCTTACCAGCTAGTAAGTCAGGAGCAATATGATCTTCCCAGAATGGCATTACTCGCTCTAAGCAAACCTTTAAATTCTCTGTCCGTGGAATGATGTTCGGATCAAGATCAGCATAACGACGATCGTGCACTTGACTAAATTCTGAATCATCTTCCAATTTTGGTGGCAAAACATCATATGAACGACGCCAAATGTGAACTTGATCATCTCCATACTTGTCAGCAGTTGCTTGTTTATTCAAACCTTGCAAACCACCATAGTGACGTTCATTTAAACGCCATGATTTAGTTTCTGGTACCCATAGTTGGTCACTTTCAGCTAAAGCATAGTGCAAAGTCTTAATTGCACGTGTTAAAACTGAAGTATAAGCTTGGTCAAACTTAAGACCATGCGCTTTAATTAAACGACCAGCATTTTTGGCTTCTGCAACACCTTGTTCTGAAAGGTTAACATCAACCCAACCAGTAAACTTGTTTTCAAGATTCCATTCACTTTGTCCATGACGGATCAAAACTAATTTTGACATGAAATATCTCCTTTGCAAATTAAAAGCTTCACTTATTATTTTACACATTTAAATTTTGTTTTCATAGGGTTTAGAACTAAAAATCGTTTTTTAATTTAACATTTTACGATACAATAGAGATATTAATGATTATAAGAAAAGAGATTTTTTAACAAAATGAGATTAAAAAAAGTATTACTTGGTATGGGGCTCATTGTAGCACTGATTAGTAGTGGTTGTGCAGCACAAAAAAAGCCAGCTGAACCGGTTCTAAACAAATCAACCGTAATCAAAAAGTCACAACAAACTTTTAAAAGTGGCCAAGCCAAGCAACTAATTAATTTAAAAACTGATACAGAAAGTCAAGTTATCACTTCTACATATACCTTTGGTGGTAATCCAACCATTTTTCATTTGAATTATCAAACTCAAGCTAAAGGCAAAAGCAGTAATTTAGAGGAATGGATCAGTAATACTAATAAGGCTTATATTAACGGGCAAAGTACGTGGTATGTTACTCCCCTTGATAAACTAACTGGACATTCATATAACGATATTGTTGACGCGGTTATGAATAACAAAATGCTACTAGATCCACCTAACAAACTCATTAATGCCTATCAAATGAAGCGGTCAAATAATAAATATACTTTAACTGCAACACTTACTGATAAAAAAATAATGCAGGCTACCGTTCAGCCAATCTTTGGGACAAATAACCAAAGCAAAAAACAATTACCAGCTTATAAACAACTCACTCAAAAAGGGACCTATCAAAAAATGGACGTTAAACTTGTTGTTAAAAAGCAAAAATTGGTATCTTTTAATTATAAGGTATATATGAAAATAGGAAAAATGATGCAACTTGAAGTTGGTCAAAGCTATGCCAATATTGGCACCCATGATTTTTTAAAGATGCCAGACAATGTTTTAGATGCGAAGCCTTTACCGCAAAAGAAAAAATAAAACTAATAAAAACACACTATAACCTTAGTTATAATGTGTTTTTTATTTTAGAGAGACAAGCGCGCCTATTGCCCATCTATATCGAATCATCTAAGATTGAAGTAGTAATAGATATAATTTTTAAAAGGAGGATTATTCATGAAATTAGGAATTATTGGTAGTGGTATGATTGTACACGATTTTTTACAAACAGCAGATAAAATTACCAATATGAAAATAACCGCTATTTCAACCACTGAACGCAGCCAACACGTTGCCCAAAGTCTGGCCAAACAATATAACATTAAAGATGTCTTTACAAATAACGAACTTTTATGTAACGATAACAACGTTGACACTGTTTATGTGGCTGTACCAAATTCATTACACTACCAAGTAGTAAAACAAGCTATTTTAGCTGGTAAAAATGTAATTTGTGAAAAGCCTTATGTAGCAACAGTTGCCGAGGCTGCTGAGCTCAAACAATTGGCTGACCAGCACAAGGTAATTATTTTAGAGGCAATTACAAATATTCATTTAAAAAATTATCAAGTAATCAAAAAAATAATAAATAAAATTGGACCCATTCACATTATTTGCCTCAATTATACTCAATATTCTAGTCGTTATGATGACTTTTTAGCCAATAAAATTGCGCCTGTTTTCGACCCAACTAAGGGTGGTGGAACCTTAATGGACCTAAATATATATAATATACACCTAGTAGTTGGTCTTTTTGGCAAACCGATTAGTGTGCAATATTATCCGGTTATGCAAAAGGGTGTTGATACTTCAGGTAGCTTAAATTTAGTTTACCCAGATAAGCAGGCCATTCTTATTGCAGCTAAAGACTGCTATACTACACCCCGTTCTTTTATTGAAGGAGAAAAGGGTTCTATTTATTTTGATGGATCTACAGGTGTTATTAACGACTTTACAGTTGAAATGCGTAATGGAGAAACCAACCGCTTACGTTTTAATCAATATTCACACCGTATGGCTAGCGAATTCAATAATTTCAGTAAAATTATTGATCAACATGATCAGCAAATGGCTAACAAATTATATGAGCATAGTACTGCTGTCATTGAAGTTTTAGCTAAAGCTAAGGCATCAATTAAAAATTGATTTTTCTACATAAAAAAACAGTCCAAGGAAACAACCTACATCACTAAATAAAAATGCTCTTAGTGATTACTAAAGATTTTCTTTGAACTGTTTTTAATTACTTAAAATTAGTTACTTTCACAAATTGGCTAGCATTAATTGGATAATAAAATTCACCTGCAATATTGATTGGACTACCATAAACTTTAACTGCTTGATTACATTTAAGTTCAGGTTCATTTATAAGCACACCAGCTGTATCATAAATATAAGCATCCTGCTTCAAAGTTCGCTCTGTACCAATAATATTACTTGCATCAATATATTGATTATCATCAATTTTTAAGTATGACTTACCATTTATAGTCTTAGAGCCACTCAAGGTTACTTGCGTTCCTGCTAACTTTAATGGGGCACTAGTTAACTCGCCATTAGCATCGTAAATATAGGAATCGTGCATCAAAGTCTTCGTTCCTGCTGTCTCAGATTCATTTATGCTAGAATTATTAGTACTATCATTTTTAGGAGTAGGACTAGGCTCTGCTCCTTGCAAATTATAGTAATATTTCAGTAAGGCATAAAATTGATTCATTGAATAACCCCACCTAGCGAAGTAATCATCAGGATCAGTATGATTTGTTCCACCTAAAAAACGCGAGACTGCATGATGTGACCAAACTGTACCCTTGCCTGTATTGCAGGCGTTACTTGGTTTAATATTATAACGATGAAGTAGCTTAGCTGCATAAATTGCATCATTATTTACACTTTTAGCAAATTTAGCACGCGTGTTCTCCTGACATAATTCAATTTGAATATAGCGATTGTTAGCAATTGCTCCTGCACCCCATACACCATAATTTGGCGTCATCATTTGAATTACCTGGCCGTGATCGACAAAGGCATGCACATATGAATACATGTTCTTCCACTCACGATTAAAATAAATCGCCTCATTATAAGCTGATGCACCAGGAGTGGCTGTTTCGTGAATAACAATTCCTTCTGGCTTACCCTTACGGTACTTAATTTTGTTACCATTAGCATAAAACTTATTATAGCGAATGTTTTGTGTTTGCAACATTTTATATAAAAAAGTAACATTGCTATAACTATTTTGCTTAGCAATTGAATTTACGGTAGCAGCTTCAACTACTTGATTTTGATTTATTTTAAAAATAGGGATAACTAAACCTACTCCGATAGCAATAGTAGTTATTAGTTTCTTTATCTTCATCTAAAAGTTAGTTCCTCATTTCTTGCTGATAGGGGGTGGTTAATTAAGGCTAAAATCTGCGCGCTTAATGTATTGGTTGACCCCAATACGGTAATATTGCACACCATAAATAGAAATTGCTGCACCATAAGTGGCTACAGATTTACCTTTTTTCATAATTTCTTGGTTATCACGATTACCATAATTGTTATAAACATAGGTATCATGTTTTAAAATTCTCATTGTACCGTCAATATTACCACTGGCAATATAATGGTTTTGCCCAATACGGTAATATTTTTTATTATTAATAGTCTTGGTACCATAAGTAGCAATTACCTTGCCGCTACCACTAACCTTAATGGCTTTCATACCTTTAGCTTTATTACCTTTAGCATCGTAAATGTAAGCTGTATGCATTAAAGTCTTGTTAACTTTCTTTTCATTCTTTGGTGCCTGCGCTGCCGGTGGTAAGGCACTACCCATTTCCAAAGCTGAGTCATTTACCCAGCCTTTACCTGAAATATATAGGCGTTGTTTGCCATTATAAAAAGTAATAGTCTTTGTAACTGTCACCGCATCACCCTTACTAATCGAATCAGTCTTAGTCGTTACACTGTGATCAGTTGGCCAAGCATAAGTTGCACCTGACTTTTTAACAACATAAGACTTGCTGGTACTAGACACTTGCGGATCATATTGGGTTAAATTGTAAGTTGTAATTCTATTATTTAAGATGGTGTTGTAGTTATTGGCAGTCGCATATGTTCCTGTCAAAGCTTTAGTTGCATCAGTGTATGAAGTGGCATTTTCAAGCCAAGCACCCTGATAACGATCAGGTTGCCAAGAAACACCTTGGCGCAACTTCTTGCCATTATCATCAAATGAGTTTTGATAACTAGGATATTTTCTAAATTTAGCAACGATATAATAGCTCTTGCCGTTTTTATCTTCTTCTCGCGTTCTCGCTGCATACGTTTCACCTGGCCAGCTATCATCAGCTTTCATGCCAAATAAATTATTAGCGTTTACTGCTAACCCTGATTGTCCCCAATTAGATTCAACAATTGCTTGTGCAATCATAACTGATGGGTATAAACCATATTTTTTAGCAACTTTTTGTGCTTGTGAAGCTGCAGTATTTAAAAATTTAGCTTCATTAGCTTGAGCTGCTGAAACTGGCTTAGTTTGCCAAATAGAATTGGCAATCAGGTTGTTGGTAACCGGTCCAACAGCAGTTGTTGCAAGTACTGCTGCCGAAATACCGGTGATTAGTTTCTTTTTCATAAATTATGTTTCCTCCTTAACCGACACTTTTATTGTATCGAGCAATCCTACTATAAACAATAGGTTAGTTTTAATTGTAGTCAAAAAGTAATATTGAATACGTTATATTACAAATCGTAATCTAAAATCAAAATTTTCCGTAAATGGACTAATAGCTGACGTTTAACTCGTTGCAATTGTACTCGATTAATCTGATTCTTTTGCGCAATAGATGTAATTGATTGTCCATTAATTAAATGACTATAAAATAACATTTTTTCAGTATTGTTCAGCTTAGGAAGCTCTTGTGCTAACGCCAAGTTGAGCTCAGCACTATTAAATTGTCTATTTGTTATTAATAATTTCAAAACATGTTCAAGATTTTGGTTACGCTTTTCTTTACGTAATAAATCGATTGTATGCCAAACTACTTTTCGAAAACTCAAGCGGTTCAATTCCCTTGTCAACTTTCCATGTAGTTCAATCATTCCAGCATAAGTGATAATTCCTTCTTGAAATAAATCTTCATAACCTTGATAAGTTCGGCTAACATGTACATATTTCAAAGCATCTCGGACTAATTTTTGATTATGCCAAGCCAGCAAAAATGCCTGCTCACTAATCTTCATTTGTGACATTCCTTTCAATATATTGTCACAAGCGCTTGTGCATCATCAGATTAGCAAGTTTAAATTAATTCTGAAAACCATAATTAACCTGAGCTAAAATACCATTAGCTTAATTAACCTTATTTTCTAGTATTATTAATATTTTACGCGGGCTTTTAACTGTAGGCGGCCAAAATCCGGTTAAAAAACAGCTAAACCGAATTGGTTTAGCTGTTACTTTAATATAAAGTATCTGGTCGTTTACTTAAATAATATACTGTCTTATTTGCTTCAATTAAATAGGGCATTTCAAATTCGTCAGCTAAATAGTGCACATACCTTAGTTGCCTTTTTTGATTAACAGCAGAAATAATACTCTTCAAGGAAAGATCACCTATTGCCTTATGCGGATGAAAATAATCAGATTGGTCAATCAACGAGGGGCCGCGTTTTTTGGATAAAGTAATCCCAAAATAAATAGCTGCATGATTTGCTAATAATTTAGAAATTACATGATTAAAAAATAAAGCATTAGATATATTTTCAAATAAATATTTACTATGCTTATCGAAAATAAAACTGTACCGATGCCCGTTATAGTTAATTGTTTTAAAAATAACGGTTGCTGAACTTAAAAACTTAAATTTACTAATTTGATGTAAGGCTATCCAGTCAACATTACTACTATTATAGCTTTGGAGGGAAAAGTAGGCTAAATTACCAGTTGCAATTACATTATGTCCTTTTAAATTAAGTTTATCGGCTAATTCTCGTTGAAATTCTAACCCGCCAAGTAAGGCTTTTTGTGCAAAAGTAGTGATTAGGGTACTACTACTTTGCTGACAAAGTATAATCCCTTCTTGACAATCAAAAATTACACTTTTATAAATTCCTAAAAACGGTTGCTGCTGAAATTCATAAATTGCAAGTGTGTTGACATTAAGCAAATAAGTGTTAGTCCTAATTAAATATTGCTCTACTGCCTTATCTTTTTCAATTCGTTCCTGTAATAACTGCTTTGACCAAACTTGATAGCGCGGGCTATGTGGTAAGTGACAAGTAGTATGCGTCTTATTCATGATAATACTCCTTTCTAGCATAATAAAATATACATTTATAGTAATACTATCATGAACAACTTTAACTTAAACACCAAAAAACGGAAACGATAATCGTTTCCGTTCTGGTAATTAATTATTTAATTGACTAATTAATTAAAAGTTAGCAACTTTAACGTATTGCTTAGCAGGTCCACCGATACGGTAGTATGACTTACCGTTCTTGAACTTGTAAGGGTTACCGTAAGTAGTTACCTTGTCACCCTTGCGCAATACACGACGGTCAGCACGCTTGGTGCTAGTCTTGTAAACGTAAGCATTGTGAGTTAAAGTACGTACAGTACCATCAATGTTGTCAGCCATTACGTATTGGTCATCACCAATCTTGTAAACTAGGCTACCATCAGCAAGCTTAGTAGCTTTACCATAAACGTCAACGTTAGTGTAAGCTGCTAAAGTCTTGTCACCAACACGCTTGTGGTTAGCATCGTAAATGTAAGCATTGTGCATAACCTTCTTAGTTACCTTGTCGCCAGGTTTAACTGAACCATCAACGTACTTAGTTTCTACGTAAAGGTCTGAATCAGCACTGTTAATACGAGTGTATGATTTACCGTTAATTACAATTGCATCACCATAGGTAGCAATTTGGTCACCGTTCTTAACAACAGTCTTAGTGTCAGTTACAGTGTTACCAGTAATCTTGTAAACTGGAACATCTACATCTGATTGAACAATCTTGTAAGAAGCATCCTTAGCACCAACAGTTAACATGAAGGTTACCTTAGTAGTCTTCTTTTCAGCGTTAGTAGCAGTAACAGTAACTGGGTACTTACCAGCAACCTTAGTGTTTACCTTGCTGATATCAACAGTTGGAACAATAGCATTTGTATCTGTCTTGCTTACAGTTGTTTTAAATGAATTTTGAATTCCCTTAGTATCTACAACACCATTAACTGGTACGTAATTCCAAGTAATGCTGTCTGGAAGAGCATCGATAGTTGCATTGCCCTTGTATGCCTTAGCTGTATCTGTTTCACCATTAAAGAACATGAATGGGAATGAATCATCACTAGTTGTAGCGCTAGGGTTGACAGTAAATACAAAAGTATTAGTCTTACCATTGGTTGAAGCTAGGTTCAAAGTAATTGGAAATGAAGCTGCTGGTTTGTCAAAAGAACCATCTGCTTTTACAGTAATACCTGCTGCTTTAAGTCCTGCACGAACAGAACCCTCAAAGTCAGTAATACTTGGAACAGCAGCACCTGTACCAGTAGTAGTATTTGCTACTGCATACTTCTTATCAAAGTCAGACTTAATACCTGCAACACTGTAAGTAGTAAGATCAATTGAGCCAGAATCTACAGCTGAACTTTTGGCAACATCCTTAATGTAAGGTGCGCCTGTCAATGCTGGATTAGGAATAGCAAATTCTGCACTTGTAAGTTCAACATCAGTAGCGATACCAGAACCATTTACAGTAACAGCAGTCCCATTAACTTTAAATGCGCCAGCATCAGTAGCTGATTTACCAGCAAAACTAGTTAAACCAGTAATTGAAACTTTAACTTTAACAACATAGCTTTCACCTGCAACTAACTTATCAGTAGTTGGAGTAGTAGCAACACTATTAGTACCATCAGTATTCTTAGTTACTTTATAAACATTTGCCTTAGCTGGTACTACAGCAGCACCTGTTGGTAAACTTGGGGTTGCAATAGAAGCTGCAACTTTAGCAGGTGAGTCATTGGCAACCAAACTAGCAACGTTAGTTACGTTTAACTTGATTGAAGCTTCAGCTGGAGCTGTACTAGTAGTTCCACCTTCAACCGGTACGTTAGTATCAGCTGAAACAGTTGATACAACAGAAGTAGCAACTGGGGCTACGGCTAATAATGCAGCAGCAGCAGCACTAACAATTCTTAAATTTTTCTTCATGTGGTCTTTCCTCCTTGTGTATATACAAAATAGTAATAGGCTATAGGTTCAGTCGTTTTGATCCTACATTGTTACAACACCCTTCGAGTCGAATTCATAAGTTTATAACTCTTATGAGGTAGCTCTCCAACTGAAGAACGCGCATGCGTACAGGCTGTCGAACCTGAAGCATAGCTATTACTTACCACATTCCATATTGTACCTAGCTTTAAACTAAAATGCAAGGTATGGGGTTATTTTACATACTTTTGTAATAAACGGTTTCATTTTTTTCAAAATGACTAAATTTTGCAATATTAATTAAGCCTATGAATTCAGTTTTTTTATTAAATTAAAGTTATAACCGTTATTTTATTTTGCTTTTTATTTTACAAAATATTAACAAAATAATTTGAATATATCAAAAAAGTCACGCGTTTTATAGTTTGCGTGACTTTAACGGTGAAATAATTATAGTTTACGCCATAAATGGCGCAGTTTATAACTTATCTTTTGCAGTATCATCAGAATTTGCAGATCTACTTTCCTAATTTCTAGTATGGTCGAACAAACTAGTAACAGTTCGTTCAATATATGAAGCAGACTGAGGAATTTTATACAAATCAACTCCATCCTTACTAAAACTGTCTGCTTGAGCAATTTGATTCATTGCCCTTTCAACAGTGACTGCAGTTAAATTTTCAATTGCATCAGGTAAAGCAACATTAGTCTTTTTACCAGCACCATTTAAGAATGTTAATTGCAAAATTTTACTTTTTACGGACATGATTTTTGCCTTTCTTCCTATAATCATTAATCTTTAGTCTTGCTCATTTAACTTAATTGCTTGCTTTTGAATTAAAGTCGCACTACCTAAGCTATTACCTTGCAAACTGGCAATGGCGGTGCCAAATTGGGCCAATCCCGTTGCTGTTGCTCCCTTTTTAACATGGGGAAAGATACGACTTTTGCCTTTTTTAGAATTATTGTTTTCATCGACAAACATATATTCTATTGCTTGATCAATTAGTTCAAAATTCATTTTTATCAACCTTCCTTAATTAAAACTATTTTAAGTAATCAATCTGCGCGCTAGATGTCTTACACTATTAATAACGAGTTGAAAAACCAAAATGTAACATTTTTAAAAAAATTGACTTTCTTTTATTAAAAATAGCCCTTAGGTGGTCAAATCAATCCAAACCAACTATAATTAATATTAATATTAGTAAGGAGGACAAATTCCTATTATGAAAAAAACTACGATTTGGACAATTGTAGCTGCAGTAGTTGTTGTCTTAGGGGGAAGTTTCTTTTTTGTTAAGCAAAATTCAACTAATAACCAAGTTGAAGCTTCCTATAATCAAGCAATTACACATGGTAAAAAAGCAGTCGCAAATAAAAATTATGCTGAAGCTAGCAATAAGTTTAAGCAGGCACTAAATATTAAAAAGACCAAACAAGCAGCTGCTTATAAAAGTCAGGCTGATAACATGCTTGTTACAATTAAATATGCCCAAGATGGTAAATATAATCAGGCATTAAAAGCTATCAATCAAGTCATCACTAAAAGTAATGGTTATCCTGTTTTAACCAAACAGGGAGAAAAGTTGAAGTCTCTTGTTGAAGACGTAGAAGATGATTATAAACACGAAATTAAGCCAATTTTTGCAACCGCCTCTCAAGCTGAGGCTGATAAACAATATTTAAAAGCTATTGAACAATACCAAAAAGTTTTAAATTTACCTTACATTGGCGATAAATACTACCAAAAATATAAAAATATCGCTCAAGCAGGAATTAAAAAGGATAAAAAAGCTGCCACTAATGGTAAATCTGCTATTCAGGGTTATGCCGCTATCTCAGGTAATGGATCCAGTTCAAATAACCATGCTAAAAGCAATAATGCCCAAAATAGTATTGGCGCAACTGGCAATGCTGGCAAAACTGGTGAAGGCTCAATGGGCAATCACCAAGTTAACGGTAAAACTGTTGCCAAAAATCAAATCGCCCAATTACGCAAACGTGTTGGTAAGTTAGGTTACGATGCTATGTCATGGAGCCCACAGGACTTAATCGATCTTTACCGTAGTTCTAAGCGAGCTAATCCTAATCTAATTACTAAAAAGGATGTGCAAAAATATCTAAAGCCCTAATTTAACTCCAAAAAATCGCCCTTAACTTGGGCGTTTTTGGTTATCTTGTACTATTGCTAATGGAACTACTCGTTTTACTCATGCATATAGTAAGAAAGACTAACCCTATTAAGCAGCCATCATTAGAATAGTTGCTTTTACTAGCTAAAGTCGGTAAAATTACTATTGACTTTCACGTTTCCTATTTTTATTAAAGGAGTGTCCGCTTTGACTGAAAAAGAAAATAATATCAAAGATACAGATAACGAAAAAGAACAAGATAAAGAAAAAGAATTAAAAGAAGAAGAACTAAAAGTAGTTATGCCTGAAGCAACATGGACTACTATGCCACAGACTGAGTTTACTGAACAGCCTGACTATCTCCAAGTTTTTACTTACTTTTACATTGCTAAATTCAACCAACAAGATTTGGAAATCATGAATTTATATGATACCAATTCTAATATGGTTGACATTAACCATTACCTACTTGATAATATTCATTTTGAACAAAAAGAGCTTATGCGGCATGCTTTACAATACCATGCGCAAAATCTCCAAAATATTGTCGATGAAATTATTCGTCAAGATAATATCAAAGCAGCAGAGATGACTTCATATGACGATTGGGATAATTGGTATGAAAATCGTCGTGATAATATTTCTACTTCTTTGTCATAATTTACTTGTACTATAACTAAAAAAAGAACAAAATATATCCTTAGATGAGAATGTCAAATTGACATTCTCTTTTACTTAAACAATTTTTATATTAATCTATTGGAGTATAGAATAACTATGGATCAAAAAAAGAAACGGATTTCAGTAGCAGGCCTGCTGATTACGATAGGAATTGTTTACGGTGATATTGGTACTAGTCCGCTATATGTTATGAAATCAATCGTAACTGGCAACGGCGGTATTGCCAATGTTAACCGTGAGCTAATTTTAGGTTCAATTTCTTTGATTTTTTGGACTGTTACCTTATTGACGACTGTTAAGTATGTAATGATTGCTCTCAACGCAACTAATCACGGCGAAGGAGGGATTTTTGCATTATATGCACTTGTTCGTAAAAGAGCTAAGTGGCTAGTAATACCAGCATTAATTGGCGGTGCAGCATTACTGGCTGACGGTACTTTAACCCCTGCAGTAACAGTAACAACATCAATTGAAGGGCTAAAAAATATGCACTTTGATTCAAGCATCCCTGTTCCTGATCAAAATTCTGTCATTATCATTACTATTGTAATTTTATTACTATTATTTTCAATTCAAACTTTTGGTACTAGCATAATTGGTAAGGCATTTGGACCAATTATGTTAATCTGGTTTAGCTTCTTAGGCTTAATTGGCCTCCACAATATGATGCAAGATTGGTCTATTCTAGAGGCACTAAATCCTCTTTTAGCTATCAAAGTTTTATTTAGTCCTGCTAATAAAGTTGGTATCTTTATCTTAGGTTCAATCTTTTTGGCAACAACAGGCGCAGAAGCCTTATATTCTGATGTAGGTCATGTTGGTCGTGGTAATATTTTGGGTTCTTGGCCATATGTCTTTATTTGCTTAGCGCTAAACTACCTGGGACAAGGCGTTTGGATTTTGCAAAATCCAAACTACCATACAAACGGGACGGAGCTAAATCCCTTCTTTGAGGCGGTACCCGCTAATTTACGTTTATTTGCAATTATCTTAGCAACAATTGCTGCTATTATTGCTTCGCAAGCTTTAATTACCGGATCTTTTACCCTTGTGTCTGAAGCAAGTGGTCTTAAATTCTTACCGAGAATGAAAATCAACTACCCTACAACTGAACACGGGCAGATTTATATCCCTGCTGTTAATAAAATGATTTGTGTAGTTACGATTGCAATTGTTATGTTCTTCCGTACTTCAGAGCATATGGAAGCTGCTTATGGTCTGTCTATCACGGTTACCATGTTAATGACTACCTTACTTCTATTTGAATATTTAGGTGCCAAAAACCACCCACTGATTTTACGTCTTTGTTTCCTTATCGTTTTTGGTTTTATCGAAGGTATGTTTTTAATTTCTAGTTTAACTAAGTTCACCCATGGTGGTTATGTTACAGTCTTAATTGCTGGCTTCATTGGAATTATTATGTTTATCTGGTTCTTCGGTAATAAGGTTCGGGACAAACATGAAGGAGCAAACACTTATGTTCGTTTAGATAAATATACTGATATGCTGACTGATCTTAGTCACGATGATGATTATCCAGTCTATGCTACTAACTTAGTCTACATGGCTAAAGTGAAGTACAATAAATTTATTAAACGTGAAATTTTATATTCAATTTTGGATAAAAGACCAAAAAGAGCAGGGGCCTATTGGTTTGTTTCCGTAAACATTACTAATGAACCATATACAGCAAAGTATGCCGTAAATACTTATGAAACTAAGAATGTAATTAACGTTCAATTGTATTTAGGTTTTAAAAAGCAAACTAGTGTAAATGTTTATTTACGCCAAGTGGTTCACGACTTAATTAAAGATGGAACGATTGAATCGCAACCACAAGAATATACAACCTCACCTGGAAGAGAGGTGGGTGACTTTTCATTCGTCATTGTCAAAGATGTCGTCAGCCCATTAACTAAATTAAAAGGCTTTGAAAAATGGATTGTTACGGCTCGCGTTTGGTTACAAAATTTGTCCTCTAATCCTGCATCTTGGTTTGGCTTGGAATATACTGATACTGTAGTCGAAAGTGTACCATTAATCTTAGGTCGACCAAGTAGAGATTTACATATTAAACGAGTCGCCCCATGTGATTACTCTCATTTGAAAAATGAAGATGAAGTAATTCAATAGTTAATAATCCTGCATATAAAAAACACTGATCAGAAATTTTTGATCAGTGTTTTTTGTTATGTTGTTTGCTAATTACCAAATATCTACGCGTTTATCAGGATCTAGCCACATGCCATCTTCAGGTGTTACCGCAAAAACTTTATAAAAGTCATCTTGGCATTGAATTTGTACATTAGCCCGCAATGGACCAGGTGCATGCACGTCAACGGCTGTTTGCGTCTTGATTGATTCAGTTAATTGCTTATTTGCCCAAATACGAGCAAAATTCTCAAATAGTTTCTTTAAATCATCATTTTCATTCTTAGCAGCTTCAACAGCAGCAGTCAAGCCTCCTTGATCAGCAATATTTTCCGAAACAATTTGCTTACCGTTCAATTTCACTGGTCCATATTCAATACCATCAAACAAATCAATTTCTTCTTGTGTTCGCTTTTTGAATTCAGCATAGTCTGCTTCAGTCCACCAATTAGTCATGTTACCTAATTCATCAAATTGAGCACCATTATTATCAAAAGCATGTGAAACTTCATGTGCAATAACCGTCCCAATGCCACCAAAATTAGTTGCTCTATCCTGCTTTAAATCATAAAATGGTGCTTGCAAAATTGCTGCTGGGAAAGTTAAATCATTTCTTTGGGGATCATAACAGGCATTAACCAAATTACCCGGCATTGCCCAAACCGTACGATCAACCTTTTGATGTAGTTGTTCAATATTGTACTTTTGTTCTGCAACAGCAAAGGCGCGCTCATTAGAATAAAGGCTACCACCTTGACTAGCTGGAATCACTTTCAGCCGATTGTAAATTTCTTCTATCTTATCTGGGTACCCAATCTTAAGCTCTAAAGCCTCAAGTTTAATGATTGCCTTTTTCTTAGTTTCAGCAGACAGCCAGCTATTTTGCTGTAAACGATCTTTATAGACATCCAACATCCGTTGAATCATATCTTCAACATCTTTTTTTGCATTAGCACCAAAGTATTCTTTACCATAATACACACCAACTACTTCACTAAAGCTGCCATTAGCGATATGGTAAGCTTGTTTATTGCCCTCAGCTAATTTAGGTTGACCAGATAGGGCTTGACTAAATGGAAAAGCAGCTTCACGAAACTCTTGCGACAAGTCAGAGGCAGCACCGTTAATAAAGTTAACAATCATCCAGCCTTTTATTTCAGCGAAATTATCCTTATTAATAATTTCATTAATATGATCAAGATAACGTGGCTCTTCAACAATAATCCGCTCGGGTTCTTCACCAATTACTTCTTTAAGATAATATTGAATCTTAAATTCACTAAATTTATCTTCAAAATCGGCAATCGCCATTGGGTTGTAGGTAGCTGGATAATCAGCCCATTCTTCAGAAGACTTGACTACTTTAGCCAACTTAGCATCAAATTCAATAGCAGCTGCCGCATATTTTTGAGCTTCATCTTCAGCAATACCAGCCATTTGAAGTAACTTAACTGATTGCTGTTGTAAAATTGTCAATAACTTGGGAGCATCTGCGGTTTGATAAGTGGTAGTATCTGGTAAAAATGTACCTGGACCAGCAAAATATAATACATTAACTTTGGTATTTTTCATATCAGGTTCCACATCAAAACCAAATGGTAGCGATGCAAAGGTAGTCAAGTCAGGAGCAGTTAAATTAAAATCAGAAAAATCCTTGATACCGGTCAAAATATTCAAATCGGCTTTGATTGGTTCAGCACCTTCTCTGTTACGCTTATCAAAATCACTAGCTAATTGATATAATTTGACTGCCTCTGCTAAATTAGGAATAGCAGGAATTGCTTTTTTACCAGTAGCAAAGTCTGCAAAATCTTGCATTAAATGTTTCTCAACATTAACATCAATACCATCAAAAGAGGCCATTCGCGAGCGATCTCTCGGAATCTTTGTCTTTTCAATCCATTCCGAATTGACTGCCAAATAAATATTGTCTTGCGGCCTAGTACCTACTTTAGGCTCAATTACATCACCGCTACCGCCACGAACTGCAAAATTTTTTCTCATGCTAACACTCCTTTTAAATTAAAATTAAAATTCGAATAAATTAATATTGTCATTTTAATTATACAGCTTATCAACAAATATTTAACACATTATTTATATAACTTAATATATTTCCTTAACTTAGCATACAATGGTAAAAGTAGTATTACCATTAAAAATATCCCACCAGCAGCAATAATAAAAAAGGGAATATATCCTGCACGATCAATTATCATTCCCCCAAATAAGGGACCAAAAGCTTGGCCAATTCCCCGCGCTACATTAATCACGCCCTGATACTTTCCCTTACTGCTAAGCGGAGATAGCTCATTAACATATGCTGGAACTGCGGGAAACGCCGTTGCTTCACCTAAGGTTAAAATTACCATTGATAAGGCAAAATGAACAAAATCACGAGCAAAAATAAGTGTAGCAAAAGAAATAGCAAACATTAATGTCCCAAAAATAATTTGTTGAAATAGGTTTTTAAATAAATGGGGGTAACGTGCTAAAATTACTTGAACAATTACGATAATTGCCCCATTAAGCGTCCATAGCAAACTATATAAATGAAATGGTATACCTAATGACACCATGTACACTGAAAGGTTCGATTCCCAATTCATATACATTAACCAAGTGACTGCCAAAGACAATAAAAAACCACACATTAACATCGTATTGTACTTAGGCATTGGTTCAAATTTGTGTTTTTCCCCAACTTTTACACTTGTATGCCTTTGCCGGTGAAAATTACTAATTGGTCGATAGTGAATTGCTGCGTTAATACAACCAATTATAAATAAAGATGCCGCTAATAAAAATAAGAATTCAATTGAAAAATCATACAAATAACCCACTAAAAGAGTACCTGTGACAGTACCTACATTTTGGGCAAAATAAATCAAATTAAACACATATTTTCCTGGATATTTACGCAAACTTGTCGCAATTGAATTAATTAGTGTTCCGTCCCAGCCACTAGCAAATCCTGTCAAAACAAGCCAAAACCAATATTCAGGCCAACCATGAAAGAAAGCCATCAAAATTAAAATTAAAGCATCAATTCCCAAACCAATTACAATTAGTGGGTATGGGTTATATCTATCATAAAGCCAACCTGCTACAATTGATCCTAAGACATTACTGGCACAATTACAAAATAATACAATACCAATTACTGACAAACTAATATGCAATTGCTTATTCAAATAGACTGAGGTCAACGGCCAAACAAAGCTTGACCCAATCCAAGTTACTAATTCGCCTAGTAACAGCCAACGCAATTTGACCTCTGTTTCATTATTTGATCCATGTGAGAGTTTCATTTATTCCGTCCTTCCCAATTAGCATTCCATTTACCAGTTTAACAAGAAGTGTGCAAAAAAACACCCCGACTAATAATCTAAATATTATAAAAATCAAGTTATTGCCTTGGAGACATTCTAAAATCATTAAAAAGCTCATCTCTTAAGTGAGATGAGCTTTTAAAATTATTGTTTCTTCTGCTGATTAAAGAACTGTCCTTTATTCACTTGATAATACTTTTGATAACGACCTATATAATTATGGAACATATATTTAAGTAGTAGCCAACGCTTAAAATTACGATCTTTTTCATAAAAAACCGTGGTACCATAGCGTCCCTCATGAATTAATTCTTCAGCTAGACGTTTAGCATCATTATTAGTAGCATACTGCTTAAATACTTTTACCGGAATTCCTAACCATAAAGTATGTTGCGACTTAAGTTTATTACCATAAACTGGCTCTTTTTCCTGCAAGCTATCGGTAACATAATCATCAACGTACCATTTAGCCAAATTATAACCATTTAAAGTAACGTAAAAGCTTGATCGACCTTGCCGCAAATTAATTTCGAAAAACTTATACTTACCATCTCGATTATCATATTTAATATCAAAATTAGCCATCCCGACATAATTTAATTTTTCTAAAAATGATTCAACTTGTTCATACAGCTTTTCATCATATTCAGGCAAAATCGCCATATAATTACCAATTGCTTGCGGAGTAGGATCCTCTAGCAATGGGTGACCTAAACACATCATTTTAACATGATAATTTTTATCTACATAAGCATTTAAAACACGCATATTAGAATCATCACCCGGAATAAAGTCCTGTAAAATTAAATCTGCTTTGTAGCCATTGCTATAAATTTTACTAATAATATCTTTTAATTCAGCTTCATTATGAATTGTAAAAGCTTTTTTGCGTCCTTCAAAATGAACATCAAGCCAAGATACAGGATCTTCTGGCTTTAATTCGATTGGATAATCGAATGGAAGCTTTAAATAATTTTCTGCTTGATAATCAGCTACAGTAACAATCTTAGTCTTAGGATAGGGAAGCCCATATTCTTCGGCAATTTGATAAAAGCCCTCTTTTGAAATTAACTTTTTCAACAAGTCATAATCAATATATGGAACAATGAAAGTTGCTTCAAGTTCTTCCTTGTGTTTAGATAATAGTTCGGCATAGCCATCACCACAAGCAATTAAAATCACCGGTTCTTGATGATCTTGATAGATTTTCATCTGGTCACGCATAACTTCCATAAAAGTTGGATCTTCACTAAAACCTTGATGTAGTTCAACGCTTACAATTTTGGAGTAACGAGTTGGCGCCAATTGACTATCAGCTAGTGCTTTAACTTTAATACCATATTCCTCATTGAATGAACGAGCCATACCATAAACGTTAATATCACTACCTAGTAGAATTGGTGTAAAATCCTGTTTCATTTTTTAAAATCTGCTCCTAATTAGACTAACTTGCCTTGTTCAATTAAGTTAGCTACTTCCGGTTGTACATGCTGATAGCGATTGACTGTCTCATCATAATCAACAAAGAACAATTTGTACCAAACAAGGAAAGTATAAATTGTCCAAATTTGTCGCCGATGCGAACCGTCACCCTTATAATTATCATCAAGTAGCTGCAAAATTTTATCCTGTTCAAAAATATCCTGAACAAAAGCTTCACTAAATAGTTCTCGTACCTGTTTATAAAAACGAGGTTCTTGTAGCCATTGTTTAATTGGAGTTGGAAAACCTAGTTTAGGACGTTTAGCCCATTCAGCTGGTAATACCTTTTCAGAAGCCTTCCGCAAGGCATACTTAGTATCATGCTTATTAACAAGATATTCTGTGGGGATTGAATTAGCCCGTTGCGCTATTTTTTTATCCAAATACGGTACCCTTAATTCCAAAGAGTGCGCCATGGAAATCTTATCAGCCTTCTGCTCAATATCATTAAGCATAAAATGATGCAAATCAATATACTGCATCTGACGAACATTATCAAGGTCTTTAACCTTTTTAAAGTCCGTTTGATAGATACCATTAACAGTTAATTTGTTACGATAAGATGGTTTCAAAATACTATTAGCATCTTGAGAAGTAAATATCGTTGGATAATCCAAATCATAAATAACCGATTGACCAACATAAAATTCACTTGGTTCAGCTAAGTTAGTATAAAGATGAACTTTCCCAGGAAAATTCGGCATTTTTTTGATTTGATGAGCTAACTTAACTTTAGTCTTCTTAGGTAATTTTTTGCATTGATTTGTAAATGCTTTGATCACATTGTTATGGGTGTGCATACCATAATTAACATAACCTGCAAACAGTTCATCTGCACCTTCGCCTGATAATGCTACCGTAACATGCTTACGTGCCATCTTACACAAGTACCATAAAGGGATAATGGATGGATTAGCATCAGGCTCATCCATATGATATTGCATCTCAGCAAAGTCATGCATTGCTTCATCAGCATTTACCTTATCTGAGAAAAATTGCCAACCTTTAATATCAGCTAGTGCCTTAGCCTTAGATGATTCATCATAAGTAGCATCATCAAAAGAAATCGAAAAAACATCATCCGGATTTAAAATACTAGTAATATAGCTGGAATCGACTCCCTCTGATAAAAAGGCACCCACTGGAACATCAGCATTATGATAGAGCTCAACTGTTTCACGTAAATCTTCATCAATCTTATTAACAGTTTCTTCAAAGCTTAAATTATTTGCTTTATATTCCGCATCCCAATATTGATGCATCTTCATTTTGCCAGCTTTATACTCAAACCAATGTCCAGCCGGAAAGCGATGAATCCCTTTAAAAAAAGTTTCCGCCAAATCATTATATTGATTCATTAAATATGGCTTAACTGCTTCAGTATTTAAACGACGTTTAAAACCTGGAAATTGCAAAAAGCTCTTAATCTCGGAGCCCATAAGTAGCTGACCATTGTCGTCACTATAATATAATGGTTTAATGCCAAAAAAGTCACGTGCACCATACATTGTTTGTGTATTATCATCCCAAATAATAAAGGCAAACATACCTCGTATGCGCTTAAGTAACTCAGTCATTCCCCATTCCTCATAGCCGTGAAGTAAAACTTCAGTATCAGCCTTAGTAGTAAAGGTATGACCCTTTTCAATCAATTCTTCCCTTAGCGGCTTGAAATTATAAATTTCACCATTAAAAACAATTGCCCGCGTCTTATCTTCATTAAAAATCGGTTGACTTCCACCACGCAAATCAATAATTGATAATCGTCTAAAGCCAAGTGCCACTTTATCATTAGTGTAAAGTCCATCTGAGTCTGGACCACGGTGCTTAATTGCTGCCATCATTTTGCCAATTGCAGCTTGTTTATCGTTTATTTCTGGATTATAAAACGCGACAATTCCGCACATAGTTTATCTTCCCTTATTTTCAGTAATTTATTTTTTTAGTCTAGTCGCTCTATTATATGCTAAAAATCACATATTTACCAAACTACTTGTGAATTTTTACTAAATATAAAAAAATCGTCTCTTACTTGCCGCACCATAGCCAAATACTTGAATTAAGTGTCGATGCAAATCAATATTTACAACATAACCCGCAAATTCTGTTTGATGATCAATCTGTCGTTTCCAATTTTTATTATACTTAGTAGTTAAAGCATGGTTAGGACCCATCAAAGCCGAACAATTAAATAAAATATATTGAATACCATTAATTCGATATTGGTCTTCACGGTGCCGATGTCCACAAAAATAGGCGATAATCCGGGCATTTTTGACATTAGTGAAATCAAAATCATTAGCTAAGCGAAATTCCGCAGGAATACCATAGCTAGAATGCATTCGGCCTTTTTCACCTTGATTAAAGGCTACTAATAATTCATGAAGAGAACGTCCATTATATTTCAAAGCATTAGAAGCTTTACGATTAATTGGATTAGCATGGCTCATAAAAATAATATTTTTATTCGAAGACTGTTCCAAAATTTCAATAATTTCTTCAATTTGATCTTCTCTAACACCTAAGGTAATTTTGGCATCATATTTTTTGCGACCTTGCGCATCCAAATAATAGGGTAAGTCTGAAGTATTAACCGCAATAAAGCGAACATTATCTATATCATAGTAACAAACCCCATGCTGGCGTGAAATATAGTTAATCTCATCTTGCGCGTACATCTGCGGCCACATAATATGTTCGAATTCATTTTCTGGAAACGATGCTTTTAAGTCATGATGTTCATCGTATTTATCATTTTCATCATGATTTCCTTTAATCATTATATATGGAATGTAGTTTGACTTAAAAGCATCACGTAATTTAATAAGTTCCCTCTCACCTAAAAATCCGGTATCTGACCCATCAATCCAATCCCCTAGGTGAACTTTTAAATCTAATAAACCTAAATTATCTAAATAGGAAAACTCACTAACATGGGTTAGCCCATTCCAACCATAAAAATCGATACTGTTGGCATCTTTATAATGGGTATCAGTAATCACACTGACATTTACCGAGTTTTCTCCTTGGCGGACATGCTTTTTTACTCGCCCAACAAATTGTTCTAAATATTCTTCAACCACGTAGCGGCGACCAGTATTCCGATTAGCAAAGGCACGATAGCAGCCTAATTCTTGATTAAAGTCACGGACATATTCCGGTTCTAACTTAGTTGTACTTTCTAAACTAAGTGCTTGATGTAAAACCCCTTCATCATCTTTATAAACCGTTAAATTATATGGCTGATTATGCGGCGTATGTTGTTCCTCATCAACCCGATATTCTCCTACAGTTAAGTAATCCTGCATCGGATCAAGTGAGACATTTTTCTTTTGCGATAATTTCTGCTCTCTTACACTACTAATCCGATTAACTAATCCTTTAGCATATCTAAAAAATTCCATTATTCTGCCTCAAGCTAAAGAAAAAGCTGGGCATTAGCCACAGCCTTCATTTTTATTTATTATTTGCCAATGCGTATGCTGCTAACCCAATTGACAAAACTGCATCTTTAGACAATACTGTTTGTAATTCTTGAGCTGCTACTGCTTGAACGGCACCAATTACCTTCAAACTATAGCTAACAACATGAAAATCGACTACATTATTATAAAAATCATCTTCGAAAGGATTTTCATGATTATAAGTCAGATTAATCTCATGTTGATCCACAAAACCATCTACATGATTAGTTAAGATGCGATCATGCAAGTCAGTCAAGTTTGCTGATAAATTAATCAAAGTTAATTTATGATCACTCTCGGTTTCATAATATTGTTCTTGTGTCATTGCAAAGTATTCTTTGACTGGCTTATGCAGTACTTGCAAACTGTCAATTACACGATAAACAGCCTCGGCATCAAAATCTATTTCTTGGTTTAAAATACTTTCTTGGTTCATGGCCAAATCATCGGCCAAAGCCACTATAGCTAACTTTTCCATGATATCCTCCTAAAGTTCATTCTATATTATACCAAAAAAACTACTATTGCACTTTTTCAAAATAAATTTTTACTCTGTTAACAAAGAATTAATAATTATAATAATGTTTTTACTTAAAACGGACTACAATTTGTCTATTTTTATCTAAAAATATAAATTTTATTAATAGCACAGCAAAAACTAACGGTAAATATAATACCCCGATAATAAAAAAAGTAATGCAGTTTTACCTGCACTACTTTTTATTTATACTAATTTTTTACGAATCCAACCAGAAATTGCATCAATAACAATTACCATGACAATAATACCGAGTAAAATAATTCCCACTCGATTCCATTGCCGATACTGTAAAGCAATTATTAAAGGATAGCCAATACCACCAGCACCAACAAGACCAAGAATTGAAGCTGATCTAATTGAAACATCAAATCGGTATAAGGTATTAGAAATCAGGGCAGGCATTAAATTAGGTAGGATTGAAAACATGATTATATTCATTTTTGATCCACCAGCCGCAGTTACTGCCTCATTAGGACCATCATCTAAATTTTCAATTGCTTCTGAAAACAATTTAGCTAACATTCCCACTGAGTGAAAACCTAAGGCTAAAACACCAGCTGCTGAACCAGGGCCAACCGCTTTAATAAACATTAAAGCCAAAACTATTTCAGGGAATGACCGAATGACTGCTAGCACAATCTTACCTAAACGTGATAGATACCATTTTTTATGCTTTGTATGTGCTGCCCAAAAAGCAAATGGTAAAGAAATAATTGCTGAGATGAAGGTCCCTAAGAATGCAATACAAACAGTTTCCCATAATTGAGAAACTAAATCTTCACCGGTCCCATTATAAATGTAGGACCAATCAGGATTAAAAATACCTGTAAATATTGCACCAGCAATTTGGCCAGCAGTTTCCTTAATACCACCAAAATCAATCCCTGTACAAGACCAAATAATTAAGAAAACCGTAATTATTGCTATAGCCCAATGTAAGATGCGTTTTTTCCATTCAATTGGCTTAGGAGGCAATTTTTTCATAGTAGTATCCATTAGTTCATCAACGCCTCCCGTGATTTAGATGAAATGTAATCAATTAGTACCACAACCAAAATAATTACAATAATAATTGTCCCGGTTTTTGCATAGTCAAAGACTTGAAGTGTTTGTTGCAAGTACAAGCCAATCCCACCAGCACCGATATAACCAAGGACTGTTGAAGCCCGCACATTGATTTCAAAGGCATATAGGCAATATGAAATGAAGTAAGTGATAACTTGAGGTAAAACTGCAAAAACAATAATTTGCAATTTATTAGCACCTACAGCAGTTAAAGCTTCAATGGGACCTGGGTCAATTGTTTCAATGGCTTCATAAAATAATTTAACCACTATTCCAAACGTACAAATCGCCAATGCCAAGATACCTGCCACCGGACCAATACCCACAATTGCCACAAAAATTGCTCCCAGTAGTAAGTCAGGTATCGTTCTAATAATATTCATAATTACCCTTAGAATGCCGGTTACTGTTTTATTCTTAACAATATTACGTGCAATTAATAATGCATAGATAAAGGCTAAGACTGAACCAATTACAGTCCCCAAAACAGCCATCTTAATCGTCTCCAGCAGAAGCGGAATCACTGCACCAAGATATGCCCAATTCGGATGAAGCATTTGTAAGAAGATATCAGCAAATTGCCCAAAATTGCTAAAAAAAGCACCTAAACTTGTTTTAGTAACACCAGTTGAAATAAACAAACCGCCAATAAAAATAATTACCCAAATTAAGTTCCAGAATTTAAATTTTTTCTTAGGCAATGTCATTAATTTTTCTGGATCAGTGCTATTCATCTTTTTCACCACCACTGTATATTTGATCAAAGGTGGACTCTGGCGTTTCATTCATTTTGCCATCATAAATGATTTCACCAGCACGTACGCCGATTACTCGCTTACCAAATTCTTTCGCCAATTGCACGCTATGTAAATTAATAATAACTGTCATACCATGCTTTTCATTGAGCATCTTTAAATCTTGCATTACCCGCCGTGAAGTTTGGGGATCAAGTGACGCTGTAGGCTCATCAGCTAAAATAATATCAGGATTCTGAGTTAAAACCCGAGCAATGGCTACACGTTGCTGCTGACCTCCTGAAAGTTCATCAGCTCGGCTATATACTTTATCAGCCAAATCAACCTGTTGCAGAGCATCATATGCTCTTTGTTTATCCTCTTTAGTAAATAGATTTAGAGTACTTTTCCAAGTTGGATAATATGCTACCCGCCCAGTTAAAACATTACGTAAGACACTCGAGCGCTTAACTAAATTAAAGCTTTGAAAAATCATTCCAATATTACGGCGCAGCATTCTGAGCTCTTTACCTTTAGCCTTAGTAATTGATTCACCGGCAATTAAAATATCACCGGCACTAATGTCGATTAAGCGATTGATTGAACGCAGCAAAGTTGATTTTCCTGCACCAGATAAGCCAACAATAACGACAAATTCACCCTTATTAATAGTTAAATTGATATCTTTTAAACCAACAATATCTTTACCATAAATTTTATTTACATTTTTTAATTCAATTATTGGTTTAACTGCAGAATCTGCCATTATATACTTCCTTTTTTATTTTTTAGTTGATTCGATAATCTCTTCATATTTACGAACTGTATTAAAATCGCTGTCTTTACTATTGACATACCCTTCGTGCGTATAAATACTTTCGATAATCTTCTTACCTTTCTTTGATTTACCAATATCAATAAAGGCATTAGCTAACTTTTTCCGAAATGATTTAGGCATACTTGGAACAACCGAAATTGTGTCATTAGGAATTGGCTTGGTAAAGTAAATTGGCACAACTTGTTTCATAATATTAGGATTATCATCTTTAACGATGGTCCGTGCATCTTCGAAAACAAAAGCTGCATCCGTATCACCGTTTAAAACATTTAAAACAGATTGATCTTGACCTGTAACAGTTACTAATTTGCAACTCTTTCTTACATCAAGCCCTTTTTCCTTTAATTCAGCAATGGGATATACGTAACCAGCTGAAGAGGTCGGACTTTGAATGGAAATTGATTTCCCTTTTAAATCTTTCCAAGTTTTAATCTTAGAACCCTTTTTAACTAAAATTTCTGCACGATAATAGTTAACCAACTCTTTAGTTGGCCGACCATCAGGTTGCTTAACGCCATATCTTTGAGCTTGCAGTAGAACATCTGCTGCTTTTTGCTTATGTGCTAAAACATATCCATTTGGTGGTAAAAAGCCTACATCAACTTTTTTAGACTTCATTGCTTCAACTACCGTGTTATAGTCCGTTGACATTGAAACATGGACTGGAATGCCTAAGCGGTCAGATAACATTTTTTCTAGCGGCTTGGCCCTTGATTCTAGTTTAGTTGCCGCTTGACTTGGTACAAACTGAACATTTAAAGATTTAGGTGCAGCATTATCTGTACTCTTACTTTTACTTGAGTTACCTGAACAAGCAGTCGCCATCACAGCTACCAGCATCACCGCAAAACCAGCAAGTATTTTTTTAAATTTATTCATCATGCCCTCCCAGACATAAAAAAAGACTTTAGCTAAGAACACAAGCGTGAGTCATACTAAGTCTTTTACCAACAATATTATTTAAAAAGCGAACAATAACATCATTTTTAAAGAAACAAAAAAGCTTAACTGCAAAATCTCTAATGGATACTTCATTTTGCATCAGCCTTTGCCCCCTTTCGATGCTTTGGTAATTATTCTATCAAATAATAACAGAAATACTTTATTTAGCAAAGTAAAATATATAAAAATAGCTCATATAAATTAAAAATTATTTTTTGATTGTATCCATAATTTTATTATATTGTCTAATGGTGTCATAGTCACTATCTTTAGCGTGAACGTAGCCTTCATGACTATAGACACTCTCTATAATTTTCTTACCCGCTTTAGACTTACCGATAGCAATAAACGCTTTAGCTAATTTTTTCCGAAAATTTTTAGGCATACTGGAAATAACTGAAATCGTATCGTTGGGAATTGGTTTGGTGAAGTAAATAGGCACAACTTTAGTCATAATATCAGGCTCATCATGTTTTACAATATTGCGCGCATCCTCAAAAACAAAGGCTGCATCTGTATCACCATTTAAAACATTCAACACCCCTTGGTCAGCTCCTTTAACAGAAACAACTTTACAGCTCTTAGTAACATCTAACCCCTTTTGTTTTAATTCAGCGACGGGGAAAACATAGCCTGAGTCTGAGGTAATGTCCTGAACAGAAATTGATTTACCTTTAAGATCTTGCCAAGTTTTAATAGCGGAATCTTTTTTAACTAAAATTTCACCACGATAAAAGTTGACTAATTTTTTAGTTGCCACTCCACCGGGTTGCTTTATACCATAGCGAACTGCTTGTAAGAGTAAATCAGCTGCTTTTTGCTTATGTGCCATGATATAAGCATCGGAAGGCAAAAAACCTACGTCAACTTTCTTAGACTTCATTGCCTCAACTAGCCCGCTGTAATCAGTTGACATTGAAACATGGACTGGAATGCCTAACCGCTTAGAAAGTAATTTTTCCATTGGCTTTGCCCGCGCTTCTAACTTATTAGCAGCAGAGCTGGGAACAAATTGGACATTAAGTGACTTGGGTTCATTATTGCTTGAAGACGTTTTTTTATTTGCACACGCCGTTAAATTAGCTGCAAATAGTACGGCCATCATTATTACAAGAAATTGCTTGACTTTTTTCATTTCTATAATACTCCTATATTCCATGTACAAACTGAATCTTTTTAATTAAAATGGCAAACTTATTTAATCAGTTTCAGTTAAATTACGTTCAATACATTTAAATACTATCATTAATATTCGCAAATTTATAGGTTAATATTATTAATTTTTTCCTGTACGTTTATGCCATTATTTAAACACGAACATTTTATTTATGCTTTTCGTAAATGAAAAACATACGATTTACTCGTATGTTCCAGTTAATTATTGTTTTTATTTTGCTTTAACTATAGTTCGGATTACTCTTCAAATTACTTAATTGGCTTATTGTTAATATCTGTTCTAACAATTAAGACATCTGCTAATGCATGTTGATTGACGTATTCAGTTACTGAGCCCATTAGCATTCTTTCAACAGCGTTTAAACCAGTTGAACTCATGATAATTAAATCGTCATGATGATCCTGAATAAAGTCATAAGAAATAATAGCCTTGGGACTACCATAACGAATATGATAATCAAGATTATCAAAACCAAGGCTATCATGAGCCCAATCTTTTAAACTTTTTAAATATTTTTCTGCATCTTGAGTCATTTGATAAATAGTATCACCTGTAATTACAGTATCTTGGATTTCGCCCAAAAATTGTCTAGTATCAATTACATTTAACAGATCAAGATGAGCATCCACATCCATTGCTATTTTTACTGCCTTATCAAAAGCACGTTCGGCTGCTTCAGAACCATCAACCGGAACTAAAATCTGTTCTTTTTTCATAGTCATAATCCACCCTTTATTAATGTACAATCCTTAATTTTCTATATTTTAACATATTTTAGCCTTAGTAATTTTTGGGAATTTCTTGGAATTGTTTGTACCTTAGTTTATTGCTAAAATGATATTGGAACTCAAAGTGTAAAAGGTGGAGAATTTAATGACTAAAAATTTAACAAATCAACTTATCCCAATCAAGAATGGCCGTAATTTTCGCGAACTTGGCGGCTATAAAACTATGGATGGTAAAACCATTAAAAAGCATAAACTACTTAGAACAGCTAATTGGGCGACACTAGATGAAGCTGACCTTCAATTTCTACAAGATTATGGTGCTAAGTATATCGTTGATTTTAGAAGTAAAGACGAAGTAGACCAAGAACCTGATCGTGTTCCTGAAGGGGTAACATACAATTTCGACCCAGTTTTCAGTGAAGATTTAACTAATTCTTCTAAGGGAATTGATGAAATTATTAGTCAAGAAAATGATGATCCTAAAGCCGGCTTTAACCATATGTTTATTGCCTATGATGATATGATTAAAAGTGAATCAGCTCAAAAGGCATATCGTAAGTTTTTTGACATCTTATTGGCTAACACAGACTCCGATAAAAGTGTACTATTTCACTGTACTGCTGGTAAAGACCGGACTGGCTTAGCAGCAATTTTAATTTTATCTGCTTTGAATGTACCGCTTGAAACCATTAGAGCAGACTATTTATTTACCAATATCGCCACTAAAGATTTCGTTAATAACTTTTTGCAAAAGGCCAAAGACGAGGGTGCCAATGATGCAGCAATTAGTAATTTAAGAGACTTACAAACTGTTTGCCCAGAGTATTTTGATTACGTTATCAATACTATAAATAAAAATTATGGTAGTCTAGAAAACTATTTGCATGATATCATGAGACTAACTGATGATAAAATTGTTCAATTACGCAAAATTTATCTAGATTAAAATGCTAAGGAGAGAAAAATGGGTAAAACAAAGACCGTTTATTTTGGCGCAGGCTGGTTTAACGAAAAACAAAACAAGGCATATCAAGAAGCAATGTCAGCTTTAGCACAAAATCCAACAATTGACCTTGAAAACAGTTATGTTCCATTAGACCACCAATATAAGGGTATTAACGTGGCAGAGCATCCCGAATACTTACATGATCGAGAATGGGCAAATGCTACTTATCGGGGTGACTTAACTGGTATTAAAGCAAATGACGTCATGATTGGCGTTTATCTTCCTGATGAAGAAGATGTAGGCCTGGGCATGGAACTGGGCTATGCGATGTCCCAAGGTAAGTATATTGTTTTAGTAATTCCTGATGAAGATTTTGGCAAATCAATTAACTTGATGAGCTGGGGTGTGTGTGATAATGCCATCAAAATTAGCGAGTTAAAAGATTTTGATTTTAACAAACCAACTTTCAATTTTTATGATGGTGGTGTCTACTAAACTAAAACAAAAACCGTTTCACAAGATGTGAAGCGGTTTTTTTCGTATTTCAATTTTAAGCCTGATACCGTGACTCTCCTTCTAAGTAGGTTTCACTCAAAGTCATATCTTGATTTAATACTAAAAAATCAGCCGCCTTGTCAGGAGCAATTGAACCACACTTATCTAAAAAATGGGCACTTTTAGCAGGTACATAAGCAGCCATCATTACTGCTTCTTCTGGTGTGGCCACATTCCAATCAACAACATTCTTTAAAGCAGTATTAAGCTGCAAAATACTACCAGCCAGGTTATCACCTGTTTTAAGACGGGCCATCCCATCTTTAACATAAACTGGTAATTCACCAAGCATATAATCTCCATCGGGCATCATTCCAGCTTCCATACAATCTGTTATCAAACAAATGTGTTCTGGTCCCTTAGCCTTAATCAAGGCACGGACCATTTCCTTATTCACATGGTGCCCATCACAGATTAATTCGGCAGTTACATTATTTAAGGCCATTGCTGCATTAGAAATGGAAGTATCATGATGAGCCGGATCAGGCATGCCATTAAAAGTATGAGTAAACATTGAAGCCCCTGCCTCAATACCAGCCTTGGCTTGGGTATAATCGGCACTAGAGTGTCCTAAAGCAACAACTACTCCTTCTTTAACAACTGCCCGAATAAATTCTTTGGCACCCTTTCTTTCTGGTGCAAGTGAAATTTTATTTAATAAGCCTTGCGAATCCTCACGCCACTGCTTAAATTGATCAATATCCGGATCAAGCAAATACTTAGGATTTTCTGCCCCAGCATGTTCGGCAGTAAAATATGGTCCTTCAAAATGGAGCCCTTGAATTTTAGCACCAGTTTCTTCACCTTTATGCTCACCAAACATTCGGCAAATTTCAGTTAAAGTTGTTGCACTAGCAGTATATGTGGTCGGTAACCAACTAGTTACACCTGATTGTAAAAAACCTTCTGACAGCCGATTAACACCGGCCCAGTCGCTACGCATTATATCTTCATTAAGAGAGCCATGAACATGTGTGTCAACTAAACCTGGGGCAATCCACTTGCCGCTGTAGTCAATAATTTTACCTTGAGGTTTTTCATTTTCAGAATAGTAAAAGCCAAATTTACCATTATCTTGAATTTCTAAGTAACCACCATCTTCAGTTACATTTTCAAGAAAAAATTTATCTGCATGGATATAATAAGTCATTATTTTACCTTTCTTTACAAAATTCAGCTTAATATTTTCATCTTCATTTTAGCTTAATAAATTTACCTTTACCAGTTCAATCACAAATACTACAGAAAGTTTCTATTTTTTAGTTATAATAGTAGTAAGAATAGTTAACAGGAAAGCAATAATTATGATACAAAAAACAAACAAACATCAATTAGGAGCGTTGACTGGTGCTAACAGATGTGAAAACTTTTACGAATTACACTTTGCTACCGGAGAAGTAGCACATTTTTACATTTTAGCAGATGGTATTTTTCGCTTTTTACTTGATCCAGAACAAAACTTCAATGAAAACCGTACAACTTATATTCAATTAAATAATTTTGACGAAAGTGCATTTAAACTTTCACGTGTCCATGCAACCAACGATTCATTAATTATTCATGCAGGTAATTATCAAATTATTTTTGGGCAAAATCCTGTATTAATGAGCATCTTTGATGAAAAACTACATCGCATTCGTATGGCCCAGGCCAAACCACTAGAGCTATCAAATGAAGCCACAAGTGAAACTCTCGTTCAGAAAAAAAATGAATTTTATTTTGGTGGCGGCTTACAAAATGGCTATTTCAGTCATAAAGGACGCAAAATTATGATTAAGCATGATCAAATTACTGGAAAAGGCGGTATTCCGCTGCAGGTGCCATTCTTTTGGTCAAATGCTGGTTACGGTGAAATCCGTAATACTGCCCAAGAAGGTATATATGATTTTGGACAGCAAAATCCCGAACTAACATTGATTAAACATCAAGACGTGATTTTTGATAGTTTTTATATAATGGGCGAAACACCCAACTCTATCTTAAAAAAATACTATTCTTTAACTGGCCAACCCCAGCTATTGCCTAAATATGCGTTGGGTTTGGGACATATTGGCAATTTCATTACTACTCTTTGGCAACCAAGTCAAGCCAAGGAGCGCAATGCCAGTCGTTTTGACAATAGTTATTATACTCGTACTAATGACCCCACTGTTGCCTCTAGTAAAGCTTCGCTTAATGGTGAGGAAGACTATCAATTTTCTGCTCGTGGTCTTATTGATCGTTATAAAGCAATGAACTTCAACTTAGCCTGGCTTATCCCCAACCATGGTGTATCAGCTGTTGATTACCAAAGATTTAATTTTTTCAATGATTATGCTATCGACCAGGGAGTTCAACCAGGATTTTGGTATGAAGGCCAGCCTACTTTACCATCTAAAAGTAGCTTTAGCTATGCACGTAATGAAACTGCAATCGATACCGACCAAAAGCAACTGCAAAGTATTTTACGACCTAAACGTCCATTAATACTGCGGGATGGCGGTTTTATGGGGATGCAAAATAAGGCAGCCTTAATTTTTGGTGATGTTGGTGGAAATTGGGAAAACATCACCACCCAAGTTGCGGGAATGATTGGAGCAAATTTATCAGGTCAACCTTTAGTAGGAGCAGCAATTGATGGTGCTCAAGGTGGCGGAAATGCTCAAATTTATGTTCGTGATTTTCAATGGAAAACCTTTACGCCCTTCTTATTTAATATCGATGATCAAAGTAATTATAGTAAAACACCATTTTCCTATAATAATAAAATAACCAATATAAATCGTGCATATCTAGCATTACATCAACAGTTACAAAGCTATTTATACACGCTAAATGCTCAAGCTCGAACTGGAAATCCCATTATGCAACCATTATTTATGGCATTTCCTGACGAACGAATAAATTATACTGAGCAATTCAACAGCGAATTTATGTTAGGTAATAATTTTTTAATTGCGCCTATCACAAACGGACGCGAAGATGCTAATTGCGATTCACGTAAAGATAATTTATATTTACCCGGCAAACATATAATGTGGATTGATCTACTTACTGGAAAAAAATATGCTGGTAACCGCGTCTACAATAACCTGTCATTTCCCCTATGGCATTTGCCAGTATTTGTGCGTGGGGGGAGTATTTTTGACTTTGGTCGCCGTAATTTCTTCTTTTATCCCCAAGGAGAAAGCGAAACTGTCATTTATAATGATGATGATTTAACTGCTTTTAGCGAGCATCATTCCGAAACACATATTAAGAGCATAGTTAAAGGCGAAAAGCTGACCATTACAATTGATCCAGTTAAAGGCGACCACTCCGCATTAAAAACTGACCAAGAAACCCAATTAACCATAATGTGTGATTCGTATTCTGATCAAGTTACAGTAAAGATCAATGATCAAGTTATACAAATACAGCAATACGGTACAATTGATGCCTTTAATCATGCACGCGAAGGAATCTTTTATAATACTAATTATGCCTTACCAGAATTTGCTCCATATCTGCAACAAGGACAAACTGCTTTTCAAATTAAACTAGCAAATCGAAATATAACCGATGCCAAAATTGAAATTACCATTAATAATTTTTCTTATAATAGCAAAGTCATGGTACCTGCTGTTACTAATGGGCTTCTCCCATCTCCCAAATTACCGTCAGTTGATTCAAATAAAATTTCAGCCCATTCATTTGAACTTACTTGGTCTCGCCCTGGCAATGTTGAAGTTGAAATTAATCATCTTATTTATAAAGGAATTTCCGGTAAAAGTTTCACTTTCCATGAATTGACCCCCAATAATCGTTATATTATCCGTATGCGCTATGTAGCTGGAAATAAGGTATCCGAGTGGTCTGATCTTTTTGGAGTAATTACTAAACACGAAGTAATCAAAAACGCAATTGCTGATATTCTAGTCACTAGCAATTGTGAAAGTAACTCTCATCACCCACTAACTTACTTAACTGATTTAAAATTAGCTAGCGAATGGCAGACTAACCAAGTTAGCTTGCAGGATAACCCACTCAAATTAACTTTTACTTTTGATAAAGTAGAAAATTTGAGCCGGATGGTTTTTGTGCCACGCAATATTGATCACAAAGCAAATCCAGTTGATGTTTCCATTTTAATATCACCAGATGGCAAGAACTTCACCAGTTACATCGATCATTTACAATGGAAAGCAGATAGCAAAAATAAAGTGGTAGGCTTACGTGACGTAACTGCTAAAGCAATAGAACTTGTTATTTATCAATCATCTGGTTCACTAGTTGCTGCACGTGAAATTTTCTTTTATCGCGCTAAAAAATAATATACTAAAAAGTCTAAGTTCTCGAATTTGAGAACTTAGACTTTTTATTTAAGAATTATTATTGTGGTAACTTGTCTAAATTAAAATAAGTCATATCAGTAAATTTTTGCTTACTATATTTTTGAGCTAATTCTAACGTTGTAAAGTACTGATTGACTACTTTACCTGTATAATCTGCTTCAAAGACAACTTTAACGGTTTGCCCATCTATGTTTTCTTCATGCATGGTATAAGCTGTGGCCATCTTGGGAGCATGGTCATCCACTGGTCCAATCACGGTCCATTTTAATCCCCGCATCTTGCGTGGTTTTTCAACTCTCATCGCTTTTTCATAATACTTGTCGAACTTACCTGTCATTTGCCAAGGATATTTATTCGTTCCCTTAACTTTACCAACAACATAGACAACGGCGTAAAGCTTTTTGCCATTAGTCCCAGGTCTTGAAAAAGAATGCTTAGTGATCTTCATTGGTGACATATTTGAAACTTGGGTATACCATGTCCCGCGTAAACTTTGCGGTAAGGTATAGCGTTTGACAAGCCCGTATTTATTACCTTTTGCGGCCGCTTGAATAGTTTGTTCAGGGTGCACAGCAACCGTAGCTACTCCTGCTAAGGACAGCCCCAAGGCCGTAATTAAAGTAATTATTTTTGCTTTTTTCATTTATTTTTCTCCTTTTCTGTAAGCATGACGGTTTCAGTATATGCTACAAATTATACTTCTTAAGATTCTTATTAGCAAGCGCTTACAATAATACTATTTAATTAAAAAAATAAAACCGCATTCCATAGTGGAAACGGTTTATATCAGTCAAATTTATCTTGTTTAATTATCCGATAAATAGAAATCATTAAAACTAAAATTGAACATAACATTGCAATATATGCCATAGGTCCTATACTGATAGCCGCCATCGCCTGCTCATGCGCTAATCTATTTTCCATCGCATAAGCCACAATCCATTTACGCATTAAATAAGGGGTTAGTAATAAATCCACCGTAGCAATCAATGACGCAACTAAAGTAGCATTACGAGCATGTGGTTCACGAAAAAATTGAGCCAATACACAGAATGCCGGTGCCAACATTAAAAGTAAAACCCATATAATAATTAAACGACCTGCATTACTATTCATCATTTGCGCACTATTAGTAGCATAGCGATACTTCCCCCATAATTGTCCCCCAGTTAAGGTATTAAGTAAACTTAAGAAATATGACCCCTGTTGTCCATAAATACCCGCACGATTTGACAAAATTCCTTGAATTACTTGTAACCCATCAGTTGAGCCTGCAGTTGAAAAATTAACCGTTACAACTTTTTTCATATAAGTTGCTAAAAACATAATAATTGAGCCACCAAATTGTAAGGAACGTAGCATACTTAATTTGCGTTGCGCTTTTAATTTAAATTCTAAACTCAATACTTGATTGGGATGATGGCTACGCGCAATCACCAACACACCTACTATCACCAATAATAGTAATAAAACTAATAGTAACCATAATTTAGCCATTATAAAGAAAATCGCTAATACTATAACTGTGACTGCTAAATAAGGCCGATCAGAAAATATTTCCCAAAAATTCAATTTGAGATGACGATAGTTAGTACGCGTTTTTTCAGGTTGAGATGTGCGCACCGTTGGGGAAGAACTACCGGCTTTTTCATTATTTGTCATGTATTTTTTACGGTACTCATTTCTAGTAATATGTGACTGCTTACCCATGAACAATCTTCCTTTCAAAAGTATTATCCTAACACGTTTTAAGTATAATTTTTATGGTTTAGTAAATTCTTATTAAATTTATTGTGCTAGAATAAAAAAGACAATAATTTTTAATAAATTTAAAAAAGAAAGATGAGGGAATTTTGACACAATCGACTAAATTACCAGCTAATTGGCACAAAGCTTTTTATACCTTGTGGTTAGGCTGCTTTATTACTGGCATGGGCTATTCAATGACAATGCCTTTTATCTCATTATTTATTGCTGACTTAGGTCACTACACGCAATTACAAGTTAGCCTTTATTCCGGACTAGCTTTTGCAATGACTTTTATTGCCCAGGCTATAGTTTCACCTTATTGGGGAAATTTAGCTGATCGTAAGGGCCGCAAATTAATGTGTATGCGGGCATCTGGGGTAATGGCTTTAACAATCACAGCAACCGGTTTTGCACCTAACGCGATCTACATTATTGTAATGCGTTTTATTCAGGGCGCTTTTTCAGGTTATATTAACAATGCAACTGCTTTAATTGCTGGAGAAACCCCACACAAAAAAAGTGGTTGGGTTATGAGCCAGATGATGACCGCTGGAACCGCTGGTAACTTAGTAGGACCCCTTTTAGGTGGTGTTCTCTCAAACTTTTTTGGTAACTGGCTTGGAGGTGCTTGGGGCTATCGAATTCCTTTCTTTATTACAGGATTTTTGATGGTACTAGTTTTCTTAGGATCAACTTTTTTAGTTAAAGAAGATTTTACTCCCGTTTCGCGAGCAGAAATGAAACCAATGAGCGAAATTATGCATACTCTACCGCATGTAAAATTAATTGTTGCTATGTTTGTCACCACTTTACTAGTCCAAGCTGCTAACATGTCAATTGATCCCATCGTTTCGCTTTATGTTAAATCAATGATGCCTAATAGTAAAAATATCGCTTTTGTCGCTGGAATTGTTGCTGCAACTCCTGGTCTTGGCACCCTATTGGCTGCATCTAAGATTGGCCACAAAATGGATGAAATTGGTCCACTTAAAATTTTACGTGTTGGGTTAATTGTTGGTGCTATTCTTTTTATTCCTATGGCACTTACACATTCACCTTGGATCTTAGCCGGTTTACGCTTCTTGCTTGGAATCGCCAGTGCAGCCATGCTACCAGCCGCTCAGACAGTTTTAACCTTAAACACACCTGCTGAAAGTTTTGGTCGTATCTTTAGTTATAATCAGTCTTTCCAAGCAGTTGGTTCTGTTTTCGGTTCACTAATGGGTTCTGCAATTTCTGGTGTGTTCAATTATGCAACCGTCTTTTGGACGACCGGACTGATGCTAGCAATTAACTTCGTCTTAATTATCCTATTTAGTCTTAAAAGCAACAATAAATAATATCAACTTAGTGATTAGAAGTTTTGCACTTAAATCCTTATATTGCGCTGAAACCTCTAATAACTAAAAACTTAACTGAATTTCAATTTATTTTATATGTGATTATTAAGATTGATACAAATAATTACTTACTAAAATTATTCAATAAAAAAAGCGTGATTTTAAATATCACGCTTTTTATTGATAAATAATTAGAGTTAACATTACTTACTTGCTGCTTTACCAGCATCAAAGTATTTCAAACTGCCGATTTCACCAGCAAGCTTAAACTTGCCATCCTTATAAACTAATTTAGTAACCGCATCATTGGCCATTCCAGTTCCTTGATATTCTGGATAGTTTTGTGTCGATAAGAACAAGTTAATGGACATACCTGAACTAACTACCAAAACATTGCCACCTTTTTTCTGTTGCTTCTTAGCAATCATGGTCAAAACTTCAGTCATACGTTTTTCAACCGTCTCTGAGCTTTCTGCACGATATTGTGCTGGAAGATTAGTGTTCAACTTGTTTTGTTGATCTAAACCATAATAACCATCTTGCATCTTATTTTGCAACATTTTACCGGTTTTTGCTTGAAAATCTTCGAGGCTAGTATAACCTAAATATTCTGCAATTTCCGGTACATTTTTAGCAATATCTGGTCGGCCTTCGTAACTGCCATAATTACACTCACGCAAACGTGGATCTACTTTCAGTTGCACTTTTTTGTTACCAGAATATTTCAAGGCTCCTTTAGCCGTTTTTTCTTGCCGAGATAAGTCGCCCGAATAAGCAGCACTAAACTTAATACCTTTTAAGCCCTTACCTAGATATTCTGCACCCTTAATGCCGTTTTCAGTTAACGTAAAGTCGCTCCAACCTTGCGCTAAATGCATCACATTAGCAGTAGTTTCTCCATGACGAGTTAAATAAATTGTTACTGGCTTATTGCTTTTACCTTTAGCATTAACTGCATGTACACTAAATGAAAACGAGCTGACTACACTAATTAATAGTACTAAGAAATGGGACAATTTATGTTTCATTTTCTTACTCCTAAATTATAAATTTATTAGCTTAAATCTGCTCCATTAGTAGAAATAACTTGCTTATACCAATCGAATGACTTCTTCTTGAAACGGTTAAACGTTCCTTGACCTTGATCATCTTCATCGACATAAATGAAGCCGTAACGCTTAGACATTTCACCTGTTGAAGCACTAACCAAGTCA
This sequence comes from Lactobacillus sp. ESL0233, assembly GCF_003692995.1. NCBI lineage: Bacteria > Bacillati > Bacillota > Bacilli > Lactobacillales > Lactobacillaceae > Lactobacillus > Lactobacillus sp. ESL0233. The sequence continues at coordinate 248,680 of NZ_REHH01000009.1, forward strand.
ATACAGCCCCAAGGAGTATAACCCATCACATCAGCACCATCAGCAATTGCTTCAGAAATAGCTTCGATGTGTTCACGCAAATAATCAATGCGGTAATCATCAGCTACATAATTGTTCTCATCCGGCTCATCTACTGCACCCAAACCATTTTCCACAATAAATAATGGCTTTTCATAGCGATCAGATAATTGGTTGAGCGCAATTCTTAAACCAGCTGGGTCAATCTGCCAACCCCAGTCGCTTGACTCTAGGAATGGATTCTTAACACCACCCATTAAGTTGCCGTTAGCCGTTTCTTGATTTTCATGTGTTACATCAACAACAGATGACATGTAGTAGCTAAAGCCAATATAATCAACTGGATATTTGGCTAATAATTCTAGTTCCTCGTCAGTGTAGTCAATATCAGATAATTGAACCCCTTGACGGGCTAGCAAACTCTTCGTATATGCTGGGTAATGGCCGCGTACTTGCACATCAGCACAGAAGAAATTATTAGCTTGATTAGTTTGCAAAGTAGCTAATTGGTTCTTAGGATTTGAATCGTAGCTATAAGTTGTCGCATAAAGAATCATGCAACCTATTTTCATTTCTGGATCCAATTCGTGACCAATTTTAACTGCTTTTGAGCTAGCAACAAATTGATTGTGCCAGGCTTGATAAACGTTCTTCTTATCTAAGGCACCATTACTTACAGTTAAGCCCTGACTCATGATTGGAAAATGAGCTGCACTGTTGATTTCATTAAAAGTCATCCAATATTTAACTTTATCCTGATAACGAGTTAAAACAGTTCGAGCAAAGTTTTCAAAGAAACCAATTAACTTCTTATTCTTCCAGCCACCATATTCTTTAATTAAATGTAGCGGCATTTCATAATGCGAAATAGTAATAACTGGTTCAATATGATTCTTTAAACATTCATCAATTACGGCATCATAAAACTTCAAACCTGCTTCGTTAGGTGTTTCTTCATCCCCATTAGGAAAAATTCGGGACCAAGCAATTGAAAAGCGATAGCACTTAAAGCCCATTTCACCAAACAATTCAATATCTTCTTTAAAATGATGGTAATGATCTATACCAATGTGGTTAGGATAGACTTGCTTTGCATCAATTGAAAAGTCAAAATCTGGTGAAGCGATTATCTTCATTCGATCCTTACCACCAGGTAAAACATCAGCTACTGATAGACCTTTACCGTCTTCTTGATAGGCACCTTCTAATTGGTTAGCTGCAGTAGCACCACCCCATAAAAAGTCTTTAGGAAAATTATTTGTAGTCATCATATACTTCTTTTACTTCTTTCTTTACTAATTATTTCAAATCTAGTAGTTGATCGCCAAAAGCTACATTACCACTAGTTAAAACTGTAACATCTTGATAGCTATTTGAATTAGTGACAACGATTGGTGTTGTTACCGGATAGCCAGCCTTCTTAATTGCCGCCATATCAAATTCAATCAAAGGTTCACCTGCCTTAACAGCTTGATCCTTCTTAACTAATATTTTAAAACCTTTTCCATCTAATTCAACCGTATCCATTCCAATATGAATCATTACCTCAGCGCCTTTTGCTGATTTAAGACCAATTGCATGTCCGGTTGGGAACACCATTGCTACTTCACAATCAAATGGTGCACAAACTTTACCTTCCTTAGGCTCAATAGCGACTCCCTTACCCATTGAACCACTAGCAAAAACTTCATCCTTAACTTCATTTAACGGCACAATTGTACCTGCTAAAGGCGCAACTAAAGTTTCCGCTTGGTTCATCGCTACAGCGCTGGTTTTGGCAGCTGGTTCAGTTTGAGCTGCTGAAGCTGCTAAATCAGTATTGTTTGCAGCTTGACCATCACTTGGAGCATCAACACTATTTTTTCCAAAGAACATTTGTAGTAAGAACCCTAAGACAGTTGCCACAGCCATAGCAATCATTAAGCCGTAAACTCGACCATCAACACCATTTTTCCCAATTGCGTCAGGAATTGAGAAGATACCCATACCTGCCATCAAGTAAACCTTGGTACCGAAGAAACCAATCAATCCGCCGCCAATAGCTGAAGCTATACAGCTAAGAATAAATGGTTTTTTACGCGATAAAGTAATACCGTAAATTGCTGGTTCAGTTACCCCAAAAATACCAGATACAAAAGCTGGAATAGCGATACTACGAGTTTTTTCATTCTTAGTTTGGAAAATAATTGCTAAAACAACACCGGTTTGCGCAAATGAAGCAGCTAAAGATAAGCCTAAAATTGGATCATAGCCCATAGCGGCAATGTTAGTCATCATCACCGCAACAAAGCCCCAGTGCACACCAAAGATTACAAAGACTTGCCAGAAAGCACCCATTAAAATACCAGCTAAAATTGGACTAAAGTTGTAAATGGCACTAACTATAGCTGCAATTGCATTGCCAAGCCACGTAGCCACTGGTCCAATGACTAAAAAAGTAACCGGTACAGTAACCAAAAGAACAACAAATGGTACTAAGAAAGTTTTAACCACATCAGGAATAATCTTACGCGCAATTTTTTGTACTTTTGAAGCAAACCAAATTGCTAAAATTATTGGGATAACTGATGAAGTATAATTCATCGAAATAACAGGGATACCAAGGAAAGTCATGTGGACTGGAGCTTGCAAAATTGTACCCTTAAAAACCGTAAAGAGTGCTGTTTTACTACCAGCCATAGCTACGATAGTTGGGTAACACAAAGCAGCTCCTATTGTTGCACCTAGGTACTCATTAATCCCAAACTTTTTAGCTGCAGAAATACCTAAAATGATTGGCAAGAAGTAGAATAAACTATCGCCAATGGCATTCAAGATCATGTAAGTCCCAGAATTGGCTGTTACTAAGCCAAAAGACAAAAACATTGCATTGAAACCCTTAATCATTCCGGCTGCACAAAGTGGTCCTAAAATAGGGTTAAAGATACCAGAAATCAAATCAATAAAACGATCAGCGATGCTCATGTTACTGTTATCAACATAATCATCACTAACTGCACCGCCATCGCTAAAGCCACCGACTTTAATTAAAGTATCATAAACATCGGCAACATTATTACCAATAACTACCTGGTATTGACCACCAGATTTAACTAATGAAAGTACTCCATCAGTCGCTTTCATCTTTTCGTCATTTGCCTTTTTCTCATCTTTCAATTTGAAACGCAAACGTGTCGTACAATGCACCACGCTAGCGACATTATCTTTACCACCAACATTGGCGATAATTTCTCGACTTAATTCTTCGTAAGCCATCTGATCCTCCTAATAAAAACAACAAAATAAAAACCCGCAAACCTAAAGAAGACCCCTTGCATCATTGCAATAGACTTTTCTTTACGTTCTCGGGTTAATGCCTGTAAACAGTAACACACCGTACAAACTAATATTTAAAATTACTCTGATTCCTTAGCTTTACTGTCTCCTTGTCGATGCGTTACCCGCCAAACATGGAGTGTTAAATAAACTTCATCATCAGGTTGTAATTTCCAACCGGCCTGTTTAAGTAAATAAGTGCCAATTTTCAAAACTGTTTCGTATGACTTTTTGTACTTTACCTTCATCAATTCTAATAGAGACTGATCTAATTCACTACCATTATCTTCATCATTAATTTGATAAAGGTGACGCACCATAAACGAACGTAAATGGGTCATAAAGCGATTAAAATTGAAAGACTCCGTATCTAATTGCATACCATATTGATACTCAATTATTTCAACTACGCCACTAATTAGTTTAGTAATTTTGACAGTATCTTGGAGTCTCGTCTGCTTAGAACTGGCATTAATAAAGTGATAAGCAAGATAGGCTACTTCTGATTTAGGAAAAGAAGAGTTAGTTTTTTGTTCAATTAAAGCTAAAGCCTCTTTTGCAACAGTATATTCTTTAGGAAAAAGTTTCCTTATTTCCCAGCTGAGCGTATCCGGACCCAAAGTAAAGCCTTCGTCTGTCCTTTTAAGCATAAAATCAATGTGATCAGCTAAAACTAAATATTGGTAATCAGAAAATTTTACTTTTAATTTGATTGATACTAAATTGATAACATCAGTAGTTAGTGCCAAAGTCCGCGAATCGATATCTTTAACACTATCAATCATTTTAATGTTCTTTTCAACAGCAACAAAACGTCGCGTTATTTTTTGTTCATCAACAAAATCGCCCGGCTTTTTGCCAAAACCAATTCCATTACCAATTACTACCCAATCAACATCAAATTCATCTGACACTAAAGCAGCATTGTTGTTAAAATTTTTAATAAATTTCACTCAGCGTACTCCTACTTCAATAAAAAAACCTATGAGCAGCATGAGAAACTTGTTGTTCATAGGTTAATGCCTGATCGAATCAGTAACACACTTATTTACTTAAAAGATTATACATCATTGTTAAAGCGATTTCAACAATTATTTGTTATTTAACATTTTGATTTTTGGCATTGCAATTGCTTATAGTCTTATAGTTTGTCAAAGTATCTATTTTAATATAAAGTACATGCAAAGAAATTTATTTTTTAAAAAAGGATAATTATATGACTAAAAAAAAGCAAAATTATTCAGCTAAAAATAAACTATGGTCCTCTATCCGCTTATTAGTGAGCGGGCTACTATTTTATTCCGGAGTTGCTCTAATCTTTTTTGGCTCTGGTTTAGGAAATTCATACTTGGTTCAATTAAATGCTGAACAGGCCAGTTCCAAGCTAACAGCTAAAAAAGCAGATCAAAATAAACAACACAAAACAACTTATGATGCTAGTAAGACTGAATCAATTACTACTAAGCGTTTACTTACTTCTAGACACAAAAAAGCATATGCCATTGGCCAAATTGCAATACCGACCGTTAACATCCATACCCCTTTATTTGCAGGCTATGGTAGTCATAATCAAAATTTAGCTTATGGCGTAGTAACTTGTCTACCTGAGCGAATTATGGGGGGACAGAATAATTACGTTCTGGCTGGGCACTATATGGGAACTTATGGTGGAGCTGTTTTAGACAACTTACACCTCGCTAAAGCGGGCGACATAGTCTACGTGACCGACTTACATCATATTTATGCTTATCGTATTCAAAACATATCTTTTACTATTAAACCAACCCAAGTCGAAGTAGAAAATAATGTACAAAAAAAGCGACTACTTACCCTAATTACTTGTTCTGATTTCAATACTTCTAAATATGGTTATGGTGCTCACCGTACAGTGGCTCAAGGAGAACTAATCGGCAAAACAAAGGCGACTAGCAAGAATCTATTGGCAGCAGAACTTACCGGCAAGCAGGAATCTAAGCAAACAAGAAAAATAACCCTAGTAACTGATAAAGGTCATAAAACAATTGCCCCTCAAAAACAAACTAGCTTAATTGCACAGCCTAGTTTTTTTCAAAATACTAGAACATTAAGCACAATTATTATTTGCTTAACAATTCTGTTCTTATTAATCATAATTGCAGCGCTAAGCAAGATTTGGTTTTAATTGCAGTATACTTCACTAATTTATATTAGAAGTTTTTTATATTAAAACTAACTCTATACTAAATACATTTTTCGTAACTGCTGGTAATCCATGATACTAAAGCCTAATTCTTTTTTGAAAAAGGTAGCAAAGTCTCCCCAGCCCTGACGAATGGTTTCGGTAATGCCTTTAATTGCAATTCCTTCACCCTTAGTTACATTCATCTTAGCGACCATTTGGGAAATCTCATCATTACTGGGCAGCTGACGCGAAACCGCAAAATCGTAAAGCTGGTTAGTTAACAGATAATCGCGGGCAATTGTGTCATCCGCAATTCCTAAAGCCATTAAGACTAAGACTGACACCATACCGGTTCGATCTTTACCAGCACTGCAATGATATACTAAGGCTTCCTCCTCGGGTAAGGTTAAAAGTTCAGCAAATACTTTAGCAAACATCGTCTGACTATGTGCATTAAGTAAAGTTTGCTGGTAAATTCGACCCATAAAATTGTTATTTAGACTGGGTAGTTGACCCAAAAACTGAGAATTATAATGTTCCTTTGATTTATCGGCCCCGACTTCAGCATATACAGGGACATCAACCAACTTGACGTTTGCCCATAAAATATCTGGCGCAGTATTTTTTTCGTATTGCGAACGCAAATCACAATCAGTAGTAATCCGCAATTGGGCTAATTTTTTTTGATCACTTGCGCTTAAAGAGCTGAGCGAATCTGAGCGATAAATTTTATTCCATTTAACTGTTTGTCCATTTTCATTTTGATAGCCACCAATATCTCTAAAATTTAGTGGTCCATCTAATTTAATGATTCGTTTGTGTGCCAACTTACTCACTCTTTCCTACTTGTTCAATGCTTCTTCACCATGAGCAAAAACTTGCGTAGCTTTAACCGCCCTTTTCCATCCTTGATACAAGCGGTTGCGTTCTTCCTCTGCCATCTGACATTCAAAAGTTTTGCCCACAACAAATATATCTTTTAATTCATCAAGATCTTTCCAATATCCTACTGCCAGCCCTGCTAAAAAGGCTGCGCCTAAAGCAGTTGTTTCTAATGTTTGAGCACGTTCAATTTTAATTCCTAATAAATCAGCTTGAAATTGTAAAAGATAATCATTATTTGATGCGCCTCCATCTACACGTAAAGTTGGAATTTTGATTCCTGAATCTATCTGCATTGTATCAACTACATCTCTAGTTTGATAGGCTAATGACTGCAGTGTAGCCTTAATAAAATCATTACGATTTGTTCCACGTGTAACCCCAAAAACTGCCCCACGGGCTGCCGAATCCCAATATGGAGCTCCTAAGCCAGTAAATGCTGGCACAACATAAACTTCATTTTCAGATTTGGATAACTTAGCTGCTGTTTCAGATTCAGTTGCTGTTTTAACCATTTTCATTGAATCGCGCAACCATTGAATAGCACTCCCTGAAACGAAAATAGAGCCTTCAAGAGCATAGTTAATTTGACCATTAAGTCCATAAGCAATAGTCGTCAATAAATTATTATCCGATTCAGTCGGTTCTTCACCAGTATTCATTACAATGAATGAACCAGTTCCATAAGTGTTTTTTACCATTCCTTTTTTCAAAGCCAATTGACCAAAAAGAGCCGCCTGCTGGTCACCAGCAATACCACAAATTGGTACTTTACCACCAAAAAAAGTATACGAATTAGTGTAACCATATATCTCAGAATTAGATTTAACCTCTGGCAACATTTTTTTAGGAATATTTAACAATTCAAGTATATCTTCATCCCATTTTAAATCATGGATATTAAATAACATTGTCCTGGAAGCATTCGTATAGTCGGTCACATGAACTGCACCGTCCGTTAATTTCCACAACAACCAACTGTCAATCGTCCCAAAAAGCAAGTCACCCTGTTCCGCTTTTTGCTGTGCACCTGCAACATTATCTAAAATCCAACGAATTTTGGTAGCACTAAAATACGGATCAATAATTAGACCGGTTTTTTTATGGATTAATTTGCTATAACCAGCATTTTTCAATTTTTCAGCCAACTTAGTTGTCTGGCGAGATTGCCACACAATTGCATTATAAATTGGCTTACCAGTCTTTTTATCCCAAATTACCGTTGTTTCTCTTTGATTAGTAATGCCAATACCTTTAATCTGTTCTGGACGAATTCCTGAATTAATAATCGCATTAGCAATTGTAGTTTGAACTGCATGCCAGATTTCCTCTGCTTTGTGCTCAACCCAACCTGGTTGTGGAAAATATTGCGGAAATTCCTTTTGTGAAGAAGCAACTTTTCGACCTTGATGGTCAATAATCATTGCCCGCGTTGAGGTTGTTCCTTCATCAATTGCCATAATGTAATTTTTCGCCATAAATTGTCCTTTCTATAAGAAAGCGGTTCATCATAATTTTACTACCCCACCTTGCTTTTACAAGAAATAATTATAGCATTGTCCTTATTTTTTAAGTTATACTGTGAACATAAAACTTTTATTTAAAAGAGGATTACATAATAATGAAAAAAGAAATTATTACTCTGACAATTGCAGGAAATGATAGTGATGGTAGTGCTGGAATGACTGCAGATTTACATTCATTTTATGCCCGAAAAGTATATGGTATGGGGCTTTTAACTGCTGCTGTTGCTGGAAACACCACAGGAATCTACGCCCAAGAAGTAATGCCCATTTCATTTATTCAAAAGCAATTTGATGTTCTAAATGATGATTTTGCAATTTCAGCTCTTAAAACTGGAATGCTGGCTAATAAAGAAATTATTACTTGCGTTACAGCTAACTTGCGTAAATATGATATGGGTAAGATTGTCATTGATCCTGTTATTATGACTAAACATGGCAATACCCTGCTTGACGATGACGCTTACCAAGCTTTCTTAGATGAACTACTACCACTTGCTGATATCATTACACCTAATTTTTATGAACAACAAAAATTAACAGGGCTTTCTTTGGATTCAAAAGAAGAAGTGCTGATGGGGGCAAAAATGTTACAAGCAATGGGAGCGAAGAATGTTTTAATGAAGGGGCGCCACGATAGTCCTCACCAAACCCGAGTAACCGATGTACTGCTAGCTGCTGACGGTCAGGTTTATGAATTTACTAAGCCGTTTATTAATACTGAACGAATTAACGGCACAGGCGATACCCTATCAGCAGTTATTGCTGCTGAACTTGCCAAAAAAATGTCAATTATTGACAGTGTTAAAATTGCTAAAGATTTTACTTATGAAGCAATCGCTCATCCAATTGAAGTTGGCTCAAAATATGGTCCAATTAATCATTTCGCTGCCCAAGAAGATATTGAATAATTATCTTTTGCTCACGCTTTACCTTTAGGATATACTTTAACCAAAGAATAGAGGTAGAGATAAAATGGCAGATAAATCAATTAAAATTGCATACTTATACGAAGACCTAATGAATACCTATGGTGATTCTGGTGATGTCAAAATTATTCGCTATTTACTAAAAAAACAAAATTATGCAACTCAAATAGATAATATTTCTTTAAACGATAGCTTTGACGCTTTTGACTATGACTTTGTTTTTTTTGGTGGTGGCCAAGATTTTGAACAAACTGTAGTTGCCAAAGACTTACCACGTCATAAAGATACTTTAACCAACTATATCAATAGTGACGGCCCAATGTTAGGTGTTTGTGGGGGCTATCAATTAGTTGGTTCTTATTACAAAACTAATTCTGGCATTACAATTAAAGGACTAGATATCTTACCCTTCCACACCGTTTTTAAGTCAGATAAGCGAATGATTGGTGATACTAGGTATCTGAGCGACTGGGGTGAAGTTAGTGCCTTTGAAAACCATTCAGGACAAACATATTTTGATGATAAAGAAAAACTGCATCCTTTAGGCAAAATGATTGAAGGTTATGGTAATAACCCCCAAGATAAAGTCGAAGGGCTACGTTATCATAACTTTATTGGTACCTATTCTCATGGACCATTATTAAAAAACCTTAATGTCGCCCAAGCAATTGTTGACATGATTTTGGCTCGGCATGAAAAACGACTTGCGGCTCAATAAAAAAACTGAACTACTAGCTAGTTCAGTTTTTTATTACCATCGCTCTTTTGCGTAAGCCATTTGCCAAAACTGCAATTCGTAGTAGCTACTGCGAATAAAAGCTGTTTGCATCATTTGACGATCAGTTGCGGTGGCTTGACTAGCCAAAATATTTATTAATTGCAAAATATGCGTCACATTGACCTCATACCAGTCACTATCATAAGTATCTATCCATGTTTGATAGAGTGCTACGGGTGAGCCAACTTTAGCTAATTTTTGCCCAATTTCTTGATACAACCAATAACAAGGAACAATTGCAGCGATTGCTGGGGCAAAGCCATCACGTTCGAGTGTCAGATACATATGATTGACATAATTATACGCCGTAGGCGCAACCGCTGTTTGTCTAATTTCCATTGGAGTAATTTTTAATTCCGTAAAAAAATCACTGCGGGCAGACCATTCGCAAGCTCTAAGATCTGCTTCACTCTGCAATAAAAATTTTTTAATTTGCGGATTACCTGCTTGTTCAGCTAATAGATGATGGAACTTACTAAATTCAACTAAATAATATCGATCCTGCAGTAAATAAAACCGAAATTTTGTTAACGGTAGTTGGCCACTTTGTAATTCTGTAATGAAAGGATGCACCAGACTTTTTTGCCATATATTTTGTGCTGCTTGATGCAATTGCTGCGTGAAACTCATTAATTTGCCTCTTTTCTACTTTATTAATTTTATTCTTATTTTATGCCTATTTTTAATTGTATTAAACTTAAAAAGTCATTATAATAGAAAGCGATAACACGAGGGGAGCCCCCATCGCGGCTGAGATGGAACTACGTTCTAGACCCTTTGAACCTGTAAGCTAATTCTTGCGTAGGAACGTGTCAATAACCGTTAAGCTTTGACACATGATAGTGTCAAAGCTTTTTATTTACGCAAGTAGGCTAGTGCAATTGTTGGAGGTTGAAATGAAGTTAAATATTCTCAATGAATTACGAGAAAAAAATCCGGTTGTTTTAAATGCTGCTAATTTTGTCACCGTTCAAGATGTTGCTAATAGTTTAAATGCTATTGGTGCTTCACCAATTATGAGTAAAGAAATTGCCGAAGCCGAAGAAATGGTTAAGATGGCTTCAAGCGTTACCCTTAATCTCGGCACCTTAACCCAGTTGCAAATTGCCCAAATGAAAAAAATAGGCGCTTTAGCTACCCAAGATAAAAAGCCTATCGTATTTGACCCTGTCGCTGTAGGAGCGGTTAATTATCGTCTGCAAACAGCGCAGGACCTCCTCCACAGATTTCCAGTTAGCATAATCCGTGGTAATGTTGGCGAAATTGCAGCTTTAGGGGGTTTTGAATGGAATGCCCGAGGGATTGATGCTGGTTCGGGTTCAGGTAATCTTGACCAAATCACCCAAAAAACGGCTCAAAAATTGGACTGTGTTGTTATTGCTAGTGGTGCAACAGACACAATCAGCAATGGCAAGAAGATTGCACATGTTTACAACGGCACCCCGCTATTTCAAGCCCATGTTGGCTCAGGTGATGTACTATCTAGTATTGTGGCAGCTTTTGCAGCAGTTGGGGCTGATCAATTTGAAGCAGCTCAAACTGCCACCTTGGTATTTGCAGCTACTGGCGAATTACTAGCTAAAGACCATCCAAAAATTGGCCCTGGCACGTTCGGTATGCATCTGATAGACTACTTGGCTAAAGTTCAAGTTGCCGATATTGAAAAAATAGCAAAATTTGACTAAAGGACGGCTTTTTATGACTGAAAAAATTAATTCTTTCCCCCAAGTATTAACAATCGCTGGAACTGATTCTGGTGGTGGTGCTGGTATTATGGCCGATCTTAAGACTTTTCAAATGCAAAAAGTTTTTGGTACAGCAGTGGTGGTAGCTGTTACCGCACAAAATACCCTTGGTGTACAAGACTCTTTTTTAATACCATTAGAACTAATTGACGCACAATTTACTTCACTTGCCGCTGATTTTAAGATCAGCGCCTGCAAAACAGGAATGCTTGGCGATGCAGCTCACGTGCATCAAGTTGCTCTTAACCTAAAAAAGTATGATTTTGGTCCCATTACAATTGATCCCGTAATGGTAGCTAAAGGCGGTGCACCCCTGCTAAGTAAAGATGCTGTTAAAACTGTCAAAGAGGAACTTTTACCACTTGCAGATTTAGTAACACCCAACTTGCCCGAAGCTGAAGTACTGACGGGAATTAAGGCAAGCAGCGAAAAACAGTATCCCGCATTAGCTCATGCCTTACAAAAGATGGGTGTGAAAAATGTTCTAATCAAAGGTGGTCATGCTGAAAATGAACTAGTACGCGACTATGCCCTCTTAGCCGATGGTACCGATTTTTGGATTAGCAGTCCACGTACTCACACCAAAAGAACTCACGGCACCGGTGACACTTTAGCTGCAACAATTACAGCTCAGCTCGCTCACGGTCAAACTTTAAGTGCTGCAATTAAACTTGGTAAACAATACGTAGCCAAAGCTATCGCAGAAACCATCCAAGTTGGCCATGGTCACGGACCACTTAATCATTGGGTAAAAATAAACTAGGAGAAATTATGCAAAAATTTGATCCCACACAGTTAACCGCATATTTTGTCTGTGGAACACAAGACCTGCCCGCAAACAAAAGTCTACCAGAATTAGTAGAAGAAGCTCTCAAAGCTGGCATCACTGCTTATCAATTCCGTGACAAGGGTCCTAAATCAACTTTGAAACAAAGTGACCACTTATCAATGGCCGAAGAACTACACCAACTTTGTCAAAAATATGATGTGCCATTTTTTATCGATGATGATGTTGCTTTAGCCAAAAAAGTTCACGCTGAAGGAATCCATGTTGGTCAAGATGATGAAGATATTACCCAGGTAATAAATGAAGTAGCCGGCCAGATGATTGTGGGCTACTCATGTTCTACTATGACAGAAATTACCAAAGGCGACCTTATTGCTGGCATTGATTATTATGGCAGTGGTCCAATTTTTACCACACAATCAAAAGACGATGCTGATCCAGAAATAGGTCTTACTGGTTTAGCTAAACTAGTCAAGCGCACTAGTAGACCAATCGTTGCAATTGGTGGCATTAAGGTTACAGATTTACCAGCAATTGCCCAAACTAATGTAGCTGGCGCAGCCGTCATTTCAATGATTTCCCAAAGTAAAGATATTAAAAAAGCGGTTGCAGCAATGCTTACCACCAATTGGCAGCGACAATAAGAACAGTTAGCTTCTTCCTCGTTATTTAAAGTCTTAGCTAACTTCAAAAAAGGCAGTACCACCTTCAGTACTGTCTTTTTTTACTTCTTTAAATATACTTCATAAGAGTAATCTTTACTTTGCTTCAAATTTTTCAATACTAGGAGGTTTTTAATACGGCTAGGTGCATTGTTACGGCTCTTTTAAACATAATTAATCGAAATTGAGACAAATCTACTTGATCCTTGCAGAATTACCGTTGGACCATTACCTTTTGCTGTACCATTAATTTCTACTTCACCCAAAATAGTAGCTAAATTGTCCTTAAGTTGCCATGACAATGGCAAGTAGATTGCAACCTCACTCATTAAAGCATTGACATTAATTATCACCGTATCGCCAGCCGGTTTAGCAGAATCTAGATAAACACTAGTTGTACCCATTGTTGAATTAATAGTGACCGTTTCTAAGTTTTGTGAATGAACGTAGCGCGAAACTTCCGATAATTTTTGGTTAATCACGATATGACGTTCATCATTTTCACTGTTGTCATCACCAAAATCACTTTTGGTAGAGGTGAATTCGCCCTCCGTCCAACCTCTGCTTTGACGCTTATTGAAAAAATAAGATGTGTAATAGTGATGCCAGCTTTTTGCAAAAATCAAATGTAATCCCGCATACACTAAACAAGTTGCTAAAAGTAACGTCCACGGAACAATACTAGTGATGTGTAGTGGCTCAGCATAAACAATCAATAAAAAGGCGACTGAAAATACTGTACCAAATAAATTATAATTAACGAGGCTATTGATTAAGCTTACTGCAAAAATTACTGTCCAAAAAATAGTGGCCAAGCCTAAATGAAAAGATAAAAGCTGTAATTGATTAAGAATTAAGAAAACGGCTGCTGCCACTAAACCAATGCCCCACAAAATTTCTTTAATCTTTTGTTTTCTCATGATAAGGACCTTCTCTCATTTAATTTATCACTCAAATTATGATAATAACGGCGCGAAACGTAAACAACTTTGTAAGAATCTCGAAAATGTACTTGGCAATTAGAAATTGATCTAGTCAATGCATAAACCTGTTTTAAATTTAAAATAGTCGATTTAGAAACACGCATAAACTGCCAGCTAAGCAATTTCTCTAATTCATATAATTTATAATTAACGCTAAAAGAATTACCTTTTGTATGCGCAACTACTTGGCGACCTTCCGTTTCCAAAAATAGAATATCATCTAAATTTAAATAGTATGTAAGCTCATTTTTGTAACATTCTAGTTGATTGGGTCGTTCACTTAATTCTTGCAGTTGCCGATAGATTTCTTCCACTTCGGCTGTTAATTCTGGTGCCTGAATAGTAACCATTGTTTCAGCAGTATCCGCATTCAAATCAATTTTAACTTTCAAAACTCTCACCTGCCCTTCAATTGGTAGTTTTAATTAAACCCTAATTTAAACGTAAAAGCCAGCAACATGGTGCAAGTGGTTCCTTTATCTAAGTAAGCGGTCAATTTTAATAAGTGAATATAATAGTCATAATTTTTTACAAGTAATTGAAAAGATTCTGCCAAGAAAGATAACCCGCTAATAATTAACCATTTTGTTTTTTAAAAAATCGTTCTAATTCTTTGCCATACTCAGGCATACCCAATAAAGAAAAATTCTCAATTGCTATTCGACAAATATCTAAATATTTATCTTCTGCTTTGTAATGATACTCAATCATATTTTTGAGTAACAAAATGACATTTTTATAAAAAAACAATTCAGATTTAGTATCGATTTGATCTGCAGCTATAATCAAAAAGTGTGTTGCATCATATTCATTCTCTTCAATACACTGAATTAATAAATTACCAATAACAGTTAGAACCATTGCCAACGTCTTCACATCATTGGATCCCTGGAATTGCTTGATTATCCTTCTAGTAATTAACATATTACTTTCAAAATCATAAAACATCATAAAATTGCAATAGAGCACTAACTTAGACTTATCAAAATTAGGTCTGCTAAATATTTCATCTTTTAGAGCCTTTTTTTCTGTATCATTTAAATCTTCATTATTTACATTAGCAATATAAGCATCCAGATAAAGTAAGTCAGTCTCCTTATTTGGCAAATCACTTTTATCAACAAATTTTTTTAACTTCACCAATTCATCTTTTGAATTCCGATAATAGGCATCGTTAATCACCGTCATTAATTCACGTTCTTGATTATATTTTGATTGTTTAGAATTATTTAGTTCACCAAAAAAATCAAGTAAAGAGACAGAATTATAATTTAGTAAACTTATTAAATCTTCTGCAGAAATACGATGAATATCTTTTTCTACCTTAGAGTAATAGGAAGGACTTACAATATCCCCAATCCACTCTCGTTGAGTTTTTTCTTTATTCAGTCGAAATTTTCTTAATAAGCTACCAATAGTCATAATTTTCTCCATTCCTGTTACTTGTAATACTATATTTTTAATTTTTATTACGCCTGAATTTATTTTTCCCAATCAGTATTAATATTATATTTGTTCGGATTCACTTGCCTCTTTCTTATTTAGCCTAAAAATTTCGAATACGACATTTTTATATTTGAAATTATAGCCTATTTATAATAAAAATATCATCAAATTAAGAAATGAGAGGCAAATATTATGAACATCTTTTTAAAGAATAAAAACTACAGAAAATTTACTCTTGCCAGCTGGTTATCCGGCGCAGGCAACATCCTTTTCTACCTGGCTCTCATGACTTATGCTAGCAAATTGAAAAATTATTCCTTGGCCTTATCTTTGATTGCGATTACCGAGTCACTACCAGACTTAATTCAAAGTCTCAGTGGCTACTTGGCCGACCGGACGCACAATAAATACCGCGTAATTGTCTGGCTTGCAATCTTTCGCTTTGCTTTGTACATACTGGTGGCCCTGCTCTTCGTCACCAATATTGTAGGCTGGAACCTAGTTTTAATGGTTATCGGGCTCAACTTTGTATCTGATCTATCCGGCATGTACTCTAGCAGTTTACAAACGCCCTTAATTGTCGGCCTAGTCGGTGAAAATGAAATAGCTGAAGCCCAGGGCTTTACCAGTGGCGTATCCCAACTAATTACGCTAGTTGCCCAGTTTGTCGGTTCCGGTCTCCTGCTCTTCATGTCATATTCAGAACTAGCCGTGGTCAATGCCCTAACTTTTTTAGCAGCTGGCTTACTCTATGCCAACATTGGCGCAAGTGTTCGTAAGCAGCTGCCTAACCAGAAAGAAGAAGTCAATGACCAAAGTTTCTTTGCCACGATTGGTTCATCACTCAAGCAAGTACGGCAAGCCCAAGGACTCCTAACAATTGTTTTGGTTATAGCCATGCTTAACGGCCTACTCAGCTCTGTTGAACCACTAATCTCAATCGTTATTGCCGGCAATAAAAATATGTTTATTGGCAACTATAGTTTCACCATTGCACTCCTAGGCGCCACGGCCGCAATCGGTTTGGCTCTTGGCAGTGCATTTGGCACTAAGCTGCTTAAAAGCACTTCACTTTTTCAGTTATCTTTATTATCTACCGTTAACAGTGCTATTATGGCCATTGCGATTCTAAATAAGAGCATCATAGCTTGCCTTATCTTAATGACCACTCTTGGCTTCTTAGCTGGTACGAGCAGTCCTAAGTTAATGCAATGGTTGGTTATCTCCGTAGACCGCAAAATTTTAGCTTCCTCAGCAGGGCTTTTAAACACCATCTTAGCAATTGCTGGTCCATTAATGACTACCTTATTTACCTCTATTGCCGGTGTAATCAATGTTAATTATGCCCTATACGGTGTTTTGGGACTTAGTACCATAGTTCTCATTGTCACTTTAATTGTAATGATTAAGGTCAATAAATAGCAATTACTTATGAGTATTAAAAAAAGAGTAATTCATTTACTCTTTTTTATTAATTATTTAATATCCAAATCATTTGTGCTATAAATCGTGTGGTTGTATCACTAAAGCAATAAACAATAATTTTAATATTGCCAGCTTGAGCAGAAATCAATATACTTTTTAACACAGCTGCATGCAAATGTGCAGTTTTTTTATTGTTAGTTTTTTCGTACATGCGCTCTAGTACTAAGCGACCAATACAATCGAATCCATTAATACCTATATATAGAATATTTAAAATTATTAAATTAGATTTTATTCTAATCCAACCTTTTGAAAAATTTCATCGACATGACGTAAATGATAATGATAATCAAACGCATCGTTCACGTCTTCTTGTGAAAGATAATTCATAATTTGACTATCTTCAACTAGCTTTTTAAATGAAAGACCATTATTCCAAGACTTAGCCGTCAATTTTTGCACCATGTCATAAGCTGTTTCACGTGATAATCCTGCTTCATCAATTAATTTAAGTAATAATCTTTGAGAATATATCAAACCATAAGTTTTATCCATATTCTGACGCATAGTGTTGGGAAAAACATCCAGGTTAGTTAAGATACGATTGAATCTAGTTAGCATATAGTCAATGCCACTTGTTGCATCAGGTAAAATAATTCGCTCAGCGCTAGAATGGGAGATATCACGTTCATGCCAAAGAGCAACATCTTCGTAAGCAGTAAGCATTTGCCCTCTTAAAACTCGAGCCATCCCACATAGATTTTCTGAACCAATCGGATTACGTTTATGTGGCATCGCCGAAGACCCCTTTTGACCAGCACGAAAATGTTCTTCAACTTCATGAATTTCTGATCTTTGTAAACCGCGTATTTCCGTGGCCCAATTTTCAATACTAGTTGCAATCAGGGCCAGCGTAGCAATATATTCTGCATGTAAGTCACGTGGTAAAATTTGGCTTGTAATTGGTTGCTGCGTCAAATCTAATTGCTTTAAAACACTGGTCTCAACTGCAGGTAAAACATTAGCAAAAGTACCAACTGCACCAGAAATCTTCCCCGATTCAACCCCATGGGCAGCATGTTCAAAACGCTCAATATCTCGGTTAATTTCAGCATACCACCGTGCTAATTTCAAGCCAAAAGTTGTTGGCTCAGCCTGTACCCCGTGAGTCCGTCCCATTTCAACTGTATTTTTATATTTAATAGCTTTTTGGGCAATTGTTTGTCGTAACAGCAGTAAATCTTGCCGGATTAGTTTATCAGCTTGTTTTAAAAGGTAACCTTGAGCCGTATCTACTACATCAGTAGAGGTCAGCCCATAATGGACCCACTTTTTTTCTGGTCCAAGACTCTCAGAAACTGCCCGCGTAAAGGCAACCACATCATGATGAGTAACTTGTTCCAATTCATTCACTCGTTCAACAGTAAAATTAGCATTTTGAGCAATTTTAGTTGCCTCATTTTTAGGTATCGTACCAACTTCACTCCATGCATTAGTAGCAGCAATTTCTACCTTTAACCAGGCTGCATACTTGTTTTTAGTTGACCAAATTTTACCCATTTCTGGGCGTGTATAACGTTCTAACATAATTTATTTTTCCCAAGGATTTTGTAAAACAATAGTTTGTTCCCGCTCTGGTCCGACCGAGACTGTTACTAAAGGAACCCCCACCACTTCTGTTATCCGTTGCAAAAATTTTTGGGCATTTTCTGGCAAATCTTGCCAAGTTTTGACGTTGGTAATATCTTCTTGCCATGCTGGTAGCTCTTCATAAACTGGCTTGCAGCGCGCCAGTTCTTTTAAGCTTGCTGGATAATAGTCAATTTGCTTGCCGTCCAATTCATATGCAATAGCAATCTTAACTTTATCAAAGCCACTAAAAATATCTAATAAGTTCAAACTTAAGGCATTAATGCCCGCAACTCGCTTTGCATGACGCAAGGCAACTGCATCAAACCAGCCAATACGGCGTGGTCGACCAGTAACTGTACCATATTCATGCGCCGTTTCACGAATACGATCACCAGTCTGATCAAATAATTCGGTAGGAAATGGACCGGCCCCGACTCTTGTAGTGTAAGCCTTACATACACCAATTACGGTATCTAAACGATTAGCACCAACACCAATGCCACTAGTTAAACCACCTGAAATTGTATTTGAAGATGTTACAAAAGGATAGGTCCCTTCATCAAGATCAAGCATAATTCCTTGTGCTCCTTCAAAAAGGACTTTTTCATTTTGATCAAGTGCTTGATTGACTAAAACTGAAGTGTCAGTTACATATTTTTTAATTTTTTGTCCATATTCATAATAAGTAGCAAAAATATCATCAAAGTTAAGTTCTGGCTTGTGATAAATTTGAGTAAATAAGGCGTTCTTTTCCTTTAAATTAGCACTTAATTTTGTGGCAAAAGTATCTTTTTCAAGTAAATCACAGACGCGAATCCCAATTCTAGAAGCCTTATCCATATAGGCTGGACCAATTCCATTTTTAGTTGTACCAATTTTATTGTTACCTTTTGATTCTTCTTGGTATTCATCTTGCTTAATATGATAGGGCATAATGACATGTGCACGGTTAGAAATTCGCAGTTTACCAGTATCAATGCCATTTTCAGTTAAATTTTCTAATTCTGCTAATAAAACTTCTGGATTAATAACTACCCCATTACCAATAATGGCTCCTTTAGCTGCTGCAAAAATTCCGGACGGGAGTAAACGCATTTTAAAAGACTTATCATTAATTTCGATTGTATGTCCTGCATTATTGCCACCATTGGAACGAACTGCATATGAAGCTTCTTTACTTAGAAAATCCGTAATTTTCCCTTTTCCTTCATCGCCCCATTGACTACCAACTACTGCAATTGCTGTCATTTTATCCACCTCATACAAAAATATACCAATATAACATGAATAGTTTAGCAATTTACTTTATGATAGTCAAATAGAAATACGAATTATTATAGATTATTTGTTATAAATGGTTCGATTTTTAATTGACAAAATTAAATAAATTTATTATAGTTGCTTTGGTTAACAGATATTTATTTAGGAGTATATTTTTTATGAGTAATTATTTTAGCATGGAAGCCTTTGATTATGATGATATTCAGTTAGTACCAAATAAAGGAATCATCAAAAGTCGCCACGATGCTGATACTAGTATTAAATTTGGAAACCGAACATTTAAAATACCAGTGGTTCCAGCAAATATGGAAAGTGTGATTAATGAAGATTTGGCAATCTGGCTCGCTAAAAATAACTACTATTATGTAATGCATCGCTTTCAACCAGAAAAGCGGCTTAGCTTTATTGAAATGATGCATCACATGGGCTTATTTGCATCTATTTCCGTGGGTATCAAAAAAGAAGAATATTCTTTTATTGATCAATTAGCTGAAAAAGATATTATCCCTGAATACATTACTATCGATGTCGCACATGGACATTCTAATTTTGTAATTGAAATGATTAAGTACATTAAAGCCAAATTACCAGATACCTTTTTGACTGCTGGTAATATTGCCACGCCTGAAGCTGTACGTGAACTAGAAAATGCTGGTGCTGATGCCACCAAAGTTGGCGTTGGACCTGGTCGAGCCTGCATCACCAAATTAAAGACTGGGTTTGGAACTGGCGGTTGGCAACTAGCAGCGCTTAGAATGTGTAGTAAAGTTGCCAGCAAGCCGATCATTGCTGACGGCGGTATTCGTTATAATGGTGATATTGCTAAATCAATCCGCTTTGGCGCAACAATGGTCATGATTGGTTCAATGCTTGCTGGTCATGAAGAATCACCGGGCAATGTTATTAAAATTAATGGTAAAACATACAAACAATATTGGGGATCAGCTTCTGAAGTTCAAAAGGGCGCTTATCGTAACGTTGAAGGTAAGCAAATGCTAGTTCCGTTTCGCGGATCAATTACTAATACCTTGAAGGAAATGCAAGAAGATTTACAGTCCGCGATTTCTTATGCAGGTGGCAACAATCTTAATTCCATTAGATTAGTCGATTACGTTATTGTAAAAAATACAATTTTAAATGGCGATAAATAACTCTCAAAATATTTTTTTGATAAACTTTTATTTTAATGTGGTAATATTAAAAAAATTCCGTTAAAATAATATTTATCTCAGTATTGTTAGGTAGTCAGTACTGAGATTTTTTTTGCAGTTTTTAATTAAAATCTATAAATAACAACGTAGCAATAAAACCACCCTGTCAAAATTATACTTATATATGTTATTGTTTTCATTAAATGCATTTGCTAAAATATACACAACAAGTTTAAGTATAGAAAGATTTGACAGATATGAAAACTACAAAAAAAGCTTTAGAATTTTTAGCTGTTAAT
Organism: Lactobacillus sp. ESL0233; assembly: GCF_003692995.1. Taxonomy (NCBI): domain Bacteria; kingdom Bacillati; phylum Bacillota; class Bacilli; order Lactobacillales; family Lactobacillaceae; genus Lactobacillus; species Lactobacillus sp. ESL0233. The sequence goes on from NZ_REHH01000009.1 coordinate 269,697, forward strand.
TTTATTTTTTTATTAACAATTGGATTAGTTGGCTTTACCCCAAAAGTAACTGCAGCTACCAAAAGTGACGTTAAGGCAAATGTAGCCAAAAAAGAAAATAAATATATAACTGATGATCAAATTAAGAAGATATTCGATATACTAAAACCTTCATATGGTAAATATTTTGACGATTCAAAAACTAATAAGCAATCGAATAAAGGTGCATCTTCTAAGTCAAAGAAAAATAAAACACCTAATAAAAAGCCAAAGCAAAATAACAATGCTGCTACCTTTATGGACTTTCTTTCTACTAATAATTCACTGACTGCCGCCCAAAAAGCAGCTGCTAAAACAGCTGCTACTCTGCTCAGAACTGGTAAATTAGGTAATAAATCAGCTCCTGTTTGGTTTAAAACTTACGTTGACTTGAATAGCGCAAAAGATGCTACCAGCATTAGTAACATTCAGGCTACCCTTAAAAATTTGAGCAATGTTAATAAAGTACGCGCTCAGCTTAAAGAAAAACAATTAAGAATTTCGCCCATTTTAACCGCACTTTCAATGATTGATGCAGATTATCAAAAGCGTGGCACCTTAACTGAACCACAATATTATGAATATACGAATAATTTAGAAAACTTAGCTAGTGGAACTGATCCCGTCAAGAAATGGCTAAGTGAACAAGCTAATTGGAAAGCAAATGTCACTAAAACACCAAGCTTAGCACCTTACGAGTTTTCTCCTAATTGGAAGAACAATAAATATGGATATGCCGTTTATGGCGCTAATGGTTATAAAGAGTCAGGGCATTATTTAAACTTAGTGAACAAGAATCATTGTATCATGGGCATGGCCCATATGATTCCAAACAGTAAGGGATATGTCGATGTTTTTAATGCTGCAGATACCGGAACCGCAAGTTCTTTAAAAGTTAGTGAGTATAAAAAATTAATCACTGAATGGCTACATAAGTAATTAAAAAAGCATTCATTTTAAAAATGAATGCTTTTTTAATACCATTTTTAGCTAAATATTAGGGACTCTTACTAAATTTTTGCGTACTAAACACTCCGCGATTTCAACTGTATTAGTCGCAGCTCCTCTTAATAAATTGTCGGCTACGACCCACATATGAAAAGCACCCAAGTTTTCCTGATCTGCTCGAATACGACCAACGAAGGTCTCCCGCTTACCTGCAATCTGCAATGGTTGCGGATAAAGTTGTTTTTTAAAATCATCCTGTAAAATTAGCCAGGCTGTTTTTTGAATTTCAGCTTGGATTTCCTTAACCGTCACCTGTTTATCTTGAAGTATAAAATAAACCGCCTCACCATGACCAATTTCTACTGGAACTCGAACACAAGTAGCCGTTACTTTAATTTGATTCGAATCTTGGTCATTAAACAAAATTTTTTTAGTTTCATGAATCATTTTCCATTCTTCATGAGTATAGCCATCAGCTTCAAAAATGTCGATTTGGGGCAAAAGATTAAAAGCTAACGGATAGTGCTTCTTAGCTGCTGGAGTAGGTAAAATAGCAGCTGCCACCTGCTGGTTGTCTAGCCTAGCTTGGGCCTGCCCCAGCATTTCATCCCAAGCTTTTTTACCTGCTCCTGATACTGCTTGATAGGTTGAAACTACAATCTGCTTGATACCCCAACGTCTATGAAGCGGATATAATGCAGCAACCATTTGAATAGTAGAGCAGTTAGGATTGGCAATAATTCCTTGATGCTGGGCTAATTGCTGGTCATTGACACCAGGAATTACTAACGGGACGTTTTCTGCCATCCGAAAAGCACTAGTATTATCTACACAAACTGCTCCCCGTTTGACTGCTTCGGGTAATAATTTTTTCGAAATTGCTCCACCAGCCGATGATAAAACTATGTCAACGCCAGTAAAAGAATCTGGTTGCGCCTGCTCCACTTCTATTTCTTGGTTCTTAAATTTTAACTTTTTACCAACTGACCTTTTCGAAGCAAGTAACTTAACCTGTTTAATTGGGATATTTGCTTGGGCTAATTCCTTGACCAAACGCTGGCCAACGGCACCAGTAGCCCCCAGAATTGCCACCACATACTCTTTCATTCTAATTCTCCTTAACTAAAAAATTTTGGATACGTAACATTGCAAGTTGTAACTCAGTCTCACTAGCTGCATAAGAAAAGCGAATGTACCCTTGACCTCCAACGCCAAAAGCACTACCAGGAGTACCACCAACTTTAGCTTGATCAGCTAAGTCCAAGGCAAATCTTAAATCATCTTTGCCGTACCGCTCAGGAATTTTCACAAAAACATAAAACGTACCTTCATTAGCTACCGTTTTTAAGCCCATTTTATTAAGACTTGATCGCACGTAGTCACGCCTGTGGCGATAAATTTCTCTTGCTATTACCGGATCCTGATCGCCATGTTCTAAGGCTTCAGTTGCTGCTGCTTGGGCTGGATTAGACGGTGCAGTTACCATAAAAGCATGCATTTTAGCAACTAAATTAATTATTTTTTTAGGCCCTGCTAGATAGCCAATCCGATAGCCAGTCATTGCATGTGATTTAGACAGACCATTAATTATTAAAGTACGTTCAGGCAAATAGCGGGCAATAGAAACATGTTGAAAATCATAAGTCAGCTCACTATAAATTTCATCAGCAATCACATAAAGATGGTAACGGGCAATGATTTTTGCTAAGCCTTTTAATTGTTCCTTTGAATATGACCTTCCAGTTGGATTAGTTGGGTAATTCAATAAAATCGCTTTAGCCTGTGGATATTGTTGTAAAGTCTGTTCTAAAAGACTAGGAGTTAAAACAAAATCACTAGTCGCTGTATTAATCGGTATTAAATGTGCCTTAGTATATTTAATTAAGGGAAAATATAGTGCATATGATGGCGTAGGAACAATAATTTCATCTCCTGGTTGAAATAAAGATAGCATACTAGCTGCTATTGCTTCGGTAGCACCAACAGTGACAATAATTTCACTATTACAATCATAAATTAAGTTCTGTTTGCGCTTTAGGTAATTACTAATCGCTTGCCGCAACTCTAATGTACCTTTTTGCGCTGAATAATGGGAATCGTTAGTAATAATACTTTTAATTGCCGCTTGTTTAACATGTTCAGGTGTATCTAAATCGGGTTCACCTAAAGTTAACTTAATTAAATCAGGAATATCATTAATCTTTTGGGCAAATGCGCGAATACCCGACGGGGGAATTTTTTCAAGCGGCGTATTAATAATTTCAGCTAAATCAGCAGCTAATTGAGGCATTTTTTCTCCTTCTATTTATAATATTTTTTCTAAACCAACCACTAATTCTGGTAATTCCATAATATGTTCCAAAGCTAGCTTCACCCCTGACATAAAAGAAGACCGGTCAAAAGAATCTTGTCTAAGCGTAAGGGCTTCGCCTAATCCACCAAATAATACTTGTTCATGCGCAACATAGCCTGGCAGGCGAACTGAATGTACCGGAATCCCAGCATAATTTTCCCCTCTTGCCCTTGACTCATTGCTACTATTTTGGTCAATTGCTTGCTCTTGGTTAGCAGCAATCAAACGCGCTGTAGCAATTGCCGTTGCCGAGGGGGCGTCTAATTTATCAGCATGATGCATTTCTATCACTTCTGCATCGGGAAAATAACGAGCAGCTTCTTGGGCAAATTTCATTAACAATACAGCAGATAAGCCAAAGTTAGGCGCAATCAGACCACCAATTTTTTGTTCCTGCGCCTTTTTTTGCAATTGTGTAATCTGCTCTGTCGTCAAGCCACTAGTACCAATCAGTGGACGTATCTGATGCTCAATCGCAAATTTAGTATTTTCAAAGACTGCCGCTGGGGTCGTAAAGTCTATCCAAATATCGGCTGTCAGGTTATTAATATCCCTTAAACTTTTATAACATTTAACCGCCTGCTTAAAATTTAAGTTACTTGCCATATTGGGCGCTAAAACAGCTACCAATTCACAGTCCGACTGATTTTCAATCAATTTCACTACTTGCTGCCCCATTGATCCGGTAGCACCAGCTACTATAATTTTCTTCATTAATCTTCTCCTAAATACTTGCCAGTGGATGTAACAAGGCAGTTTTATTCAAGCCCAAGCCTAAGGCTAGTTGCTGCTTTTCTTCATTATTTAATTCAACTATTGGTAGCCGACACCCACCGGCTGCTAGTCCTTGCGCAGTTAAAACGGCTTTAACTGGGGCTGGCGAAGGATACATAAATAAGGCTTGCATTTTAGGCATTAACTGTCGTTGTAATTTACCCGCCTCTGCTAAATTACCTTGCGCTAAATTGTCATACATTTGACGCATCGCTTTACCATAAATATGTGAAGCTACTGAAATCACACCTTGTGCACCCAAAACTTTAGCCGCTAAAGCCTGTAAGTCTTCTCCTGTATAAACTAAAAAGTCATCATCAGTATGCTCAACTATGTATTCTAAGTCTTCTAAATTAGTGCATTGTTTAACGCCAATAATTTGTGAATTACGCGCTAAATCTACCAAAGTTTCTTTCGCAATCTTTATTCCCGTTCGACTCGGAATGTTATAAATTAATACTGGCAACTTAACTTGACTTGTAATAGCTTCAAAATGAGCTTTAATTCCCCGCTGATTAGGCTTGTTATAATAAGGAGCAACTACTAGGGCAGCATCAATTCCAGGTATTTGCGCCACCTCTTGCGTAAATTGGATTGTTTGAGCGGTATCATTACTGCCAGTGCCCGCAATCAGTGGTACCCGCTTATTAATTATCTGGGCAAAACGAGTATACAGTTCAACTTTTTCATCATGTGTCATTGTTGCTGCTTCGCCAGTTGTGCCTCCAATTACAAAACCTTTAGTACCCGTTTCAATTAAATGCTCCGCTAACTCTTCTAAACCTGGGTAATCAATCTTTCCCTGCTTATCAAACGGCGTAATTAGTGCTGTTAAAATATCTGCGTGTGTCAAACCTATCATTGCAAGTGCTCCTTTTAATTACTTACATATGCTTCTGTAAAAAACCTATCATTGTTTTAACTCCAGTCATAATTGCTTTTTCTTGGGGGGAAAATGTTGCTGAATGCAGCTGTGAAGTATCTTCTACTCCCAACCAAAACATAGTTCCGGGAATTTTGGCTAATAAATAGCCAAAATCTTCTCCCGTCATTGCTGGTGGAGTTGCTTGATAGTTCACTTCGGGGTTTTTTTTCAGATAATCAATAAATTCAGTCGTAATTTCTGAATTATTTTCTACCGGCCAATAACCACCTTGATTAAATTCAATTTCTACTTTTGCCCCAAAGCTTTGCGCAATTCCTTGTGTAACATCTTGTAATCGTTGTTCAATTTGCTCAATCATTGTTTGAGTTAAACCGCGAATAGTTCCTTCTAATCTAGCATGACCAGCGATTGCATTCCTAATTTTCCCCGCTCGTAGCTTACCAATAGTAATTACGCCCCCTTCAATTGGGTCAATGCTACGTGAAACAATCGTCTGAATTTGCCCAATCATAGCAGCTGCTGCAACAACCATATCATTACCCCTTTGGGGATAGGCCGCATGCCCATCTTGACCATAAAGATCAATATTTACCTCAGCTGCCCCAGCAAATAAAGTTCCTAAACAACAGCCAATTGTGCCCACCGGTAAATCCGGAGTAACATGCAAGGCAAAAAATTCATCTAGGCGCCATTGATCGGTAAAAATTCCTTGTTCATAAGCAAGTTTACCGCCATTTTTACTCTCTTCTGCTGGTTGAAAAAAGAATAATAAATTATCTTGAGGTTGGTGCTCGCTATAATAACTTAAAATTCCTAAAGCTACCGTCATATGTATGTCATGGCCACATGCATGCATCTGACCCGGATTTTGTGAAGAAAAGGGCAGGGCTGTTTTTTCTTGAATCGGTAAAGCATCAATGTCGGCCCGATAACCAATTGTTTTTTTAGGATTGCTGCCTTGAACATGGACTAATAATGCTGTGGGCATTGCTGGACAAGTTTTAATTTGTAAATATTGCTGGTTAAAGCGGCTGATTATCTTAACTAAATATGCTTGCGTTTTAAATTCCTGTAGAGCCACTTCAGGAATTTGATGTAAGTTACGTCTTATCTCATTTAGTTCATTTACTGATAGCATAAAATCACAACCTTCTTAAATCTGCTTCAATCTTTGTTTTAGCAGTAGTTTTTTGTGTTTTTTGTTTAATTATTTTTGCAGGAACGCCCGCAACGACTGCATTTTCTGGTACGTCCTTAGTTACCACAGCTCCGGCTGCAATTACTGCATTATCGCCAATTTTAACCCCCTCTAAAACAACCGCATTAGCTCCAACTAACACGCCATTTCCCACTCTAACTGGTTGGGCAGATGCTGGTTCTATAACACCAGCTAGGACTGCTCCAGCCCCAATGTGACTATTTGCTCCCACAATTGCGCGGCCACCTAAAACAGCATTCATATCAATCATGGTTCCAGAACCCACTTGCGCTCCAATATTAATTACCGCGCCCATCATAATCACTGCATTATCACCAATACTTACTTGCTCTCTTATTAAAGCTCCAGGCTCAATTCGAGCAGAGATATTTTTTAAATCTAATAGTGGAATAGCGGAATTACGACTGGCATTTTCTACTTGATAATCAGTAATCAAATCAGCATTATCTCTTAAAAAAGGAGCAATTTCTTGCCAATCGCCAAAAACAACTCCCATATGACCTTCAATAAAAGTTTTTACTTTATCAGGCCAGGTCAATTTATCTAGTTCACCTTTAAGATAAATTTTAACTGCAGTTTGCTTAGGTGCTTGAGCAATAAAATCAATTATTTCGCTTGCTGACATATTCTCCATACTAAAATCTCCTTTTACCTAATAAAAACAATCATGACTGACTAAATCAGCATAAGTCTCCCGCCTAATTACTTCTTGAGCATGTCCAGCTTCTGCAAAAACCACTGCTGGACGCGGTACACGATTATAATTAGATGCCATACTATAGCCATAAGCACCAGTAGCTAAGACTGCCACTACATCACCTGCTTTAACTTGTGGCAAGGAAGCTTGCTTAATCAAAATATCACCAGATTCACAATAGCGACCAGCTAGGTGTACTACCTGCTTGGGTTCAGCTTGTGGACAGCGCGCTAGTACTGTCTCATACTCAGCTTGATAAAGCGCCGGTCTGATATTATCACCCATACCACCATCTACCGTTATATACGGCATAAGGCCGGGAACTGTTTTACTTGAGCCAATCGTATATAAGCTATAGCCTGCTTTGCCTACAATTGAGCGCCCCGGTTCAATCCAAATTTCAGGCAATTCCAAGTGATATTTTTGCGCATAAGCACGCATTGTCTGGACAATTTCTTTAATAAAGATGTCCGGTGCTAAAACTTGATCTTGCACAGTGTAACGGATACCAAAGCCGCCACCTAAATTTAAAATTTGTGGTTGATAAGCATATTTTTGGGCCCACTCATGTATTAAATGCATGAGCTTTTTTACTTCTAATTTAAAACCGCCTACCGCTAAAATTTGTGAACCAATGTGGGCATGAATACCAATTAATTTCAATTGTTTATTAGCTTGTACCTTAAGCAATGCTTGTTCAGCTTGACCCGAAGAAATATCAAACCCAAATTTGCTATCTTCTTGACCTGTCTGTACATATTGATGAGTATGAGCTGTAATACCGGGCGTTACCCTAAGCATAACTGACACACGCTTAGACGTATTATTCAGAATCTGCTCAAGTAGTTCAATTTCATGAAAATTATCAAGAATAATTACACCAACTTGATTTTCAACAGCCAATGCTAATTCTTCTTTAGTTTTATTATTGCCATGAAAGCTGATTCTATCTGTCGGAAAATTTGCTTTAAGCGCGGTATACAATTCCCCCCCAGAAACCACATCAATATGTCCTTTTAACTGATTAATCAGTTGATACATAGCGATGGCAGAGAAAGCTTTACTAGCATAACTTATTACGGAATTTACTTTTAGGTTGGTAAAAGCTTGCTGAAATGCTTGAAATTGTTGCCGAATTTGGGCAACATCATAGACTACTAATGGCGTACCATAATTTTTAGCTAGCTCTAAAGCATCAACCCCACCAATTATTAAATGTCCTTGGTTATTGGTTTGGTAATAATTATTCATGCGTAAAATCCTCTCTATGTAAAAAGGACTCTTTTGTGCGCACAGTACACAAAAGAGTCCTCAGATTGAAATTATAATTGGATTCAATTTTGGCCGATAGCGCTCCGCAAACTTACATTTGCGACAGTCCGTAATCTATTAAATTACGTCCCAGCTAATTAATCACTGCAATAATTAATGCTTCGGCAACTTTCCCTTTCACTAGTTTCATTGTTTATGCAGAAACTCGGCTAGTTACTCATGTTAGTTGCAACCTCTTCGATTTATTAAAAATATTATTATTAATTAATATTAATGTCAATACATTTCAGCAAGATTTAATATTTAAAAATATAATTAGCAATTAACTAAGTCATAGTTGCATATTTAAATTAGAATGTTAAAATGCAAAACTAATAAAACTAAAATTAATTTAATTTAAGAAAGGGATTAGGAATGAAAGTCGTTAAATTTGGTGGTAGTTCGCTAGCTAATGGAACACAATTTCAAAAAGTTATTAATATTATCAAGGCCGATCCTGCACGTAAAATTATTATTACCTCTGCTCCTGGTAAAAGATTTGCTGATGATTTTAAAGTAACAGATTTATTAATAAAATATGCTAAACAATATTTAACCCAAAAAAATTATCAGCCTGTAGTTAAAGAAATTTGGGCAAGATACCAAGAAATAGCAGCTTATTTTAAAATAACACCTGCCTTACTACAACCGCTAAAACAGCAACTATTTGATTTACCAAAAAATAATTATCGTAATTCTGATTTTCTAATTGCTGCTTTTAAAGCTCAAGGAGAAAAATTAAGTGCTGAGTTATTAGCCTTAATTTTGCAACAAGAAAAACTACCAGCTCGCTTTTTAGATCCTCAAAATATTAAATTCATGGTTACTGATAGTGCCAATGATGCTCAAATCTTACCTCAGACTTATCACAATTTATATGAATGGCATCAAACTAATCAATTATTAATTTTTCCAGGCTTTTATGGTATTACAAAAAAAGGGGATATTGCCACTTTTTCTCGTGGTGGTTCAGACATTACTGGAGCAATTTGGGCGCGTGGAGTACAAGCCGATTTATACGAGAACTTTACTGATGTTAATGCAATCTATGCAGCCGACCCCCATATTGTTAATAATCCTTGCGCTATTAAAGTTATGACTTATCGCGAATTAAGAGAATTATCCTATGCTGGATTTTCTGTCTTTCATGATGAAGCTCTTATACCAGCCATTCAAGGTCAAATACCAATTAATGTTAAAAATACTAATTATCCCGACTTACCTGGGACTAAAATTGTACCCGCAAAAAATTTCCTAGCACAAAATATAGTTACAGGCGTAGCTAGTTCTAATCATTTTGCCGCTTTATACTTACATAAATATTTATTGAATAAAGAACTGGGTTTTACGCTTAAATTACTCCAAATATTTTACAAGTTTAAAATTTCATACGAGCATATGCCTTCTGGAATTGATGATTTAACGGTTATTTTTGATAAACGGCAATTTACGGTAGCAATTCAGCAAAATATGTGTGATGAAATCCAAAAAGTTCTAAAACCTGACTATCTTGAATGGATTGATGATTATGCCATCATTATGGTAGTGGGAGAAGGAATGCGAAATAAAATTGGTGCCATGAGAAACATTACTGCACCATTAGCCAAAAAGAAGGTTGCAATCCATATGATTAATCAAGGTGCTTCGCGTATATCAATCATGTTAGGCACTAAAAAAGCTGATGCCCCGATAGCCGTTAAACAAATTTATCAACAATTTTTCAATTAATTTCCGGAGGAGTAAAAATGGTACAACTATTAAAGGTTCATGGTTCACAAAATAGCTTTTTTTTACTTGATCAAACACAACTTAATCAAGCATTTACCCAACTGGAACTAGTCAATTTAACAAAGCAATTAACTAATTCGCACAATCTTTTAAATGGGGCTGATGGTCTTTTAGTCGTGAGCCCATCTTCTCAACCTAGTGCTTGTGGCAAAATGCAGGTAATTAACGCTGACGGTTCTATTGCCTCAATGTGTGGCAATGGACTACGAACAGTCGGGCGCTATTTAGCAGAAAAATATCAGCAGCAAAATTTAATCGTCGAAACTGACCAAGCCAATTTAAGAGTTAGTTGTCAGCCAGATTGGGCACCACACGTCAAAGCAGTTAGTGTGGAAATTAGTCCAGTTAGTTTTCAGCAGCAAGACTTACCCTTCAGCAATTTAGGCAAAAAAGAGCTAATTAATCAACCCGTTCCCGAATTTGCTGCTAACTTGAAATTTACGGCAGTTGCTGTTCCTAATCCTCATCTTATTAGCATAGTATCAGCCGATCTGATGCAAACAGATTTATTAAAACAATTGGGAACCCAGCTTAATCGACCTAATTCTTATTTCCCTGATGGCGTTAATGTTAGTTTTGCCCAAATTATTAATCCTCAACGCCTTTTTGTCCGCACCTTTGAACGTGGCGTTGGTTTTACCAATGCCTGCGGAACTGGCATGTCGGCAGCTAGTCTAGTTTATGCCCTAACTTATCCCCAAAACTCCCTGTTTAATAACCTAATTACTGTCACTAATCCCGGAGGCTTTGTACAAACTATTGTTCATCAGGATAATAACCATTATTGGATTGAACTAATTGGTAATGCCACTTTTACTCACTACATCGAAGTTGCTGAAAATGAACTGCATCAAAATGTAATTGATTTTACTAAATTTAAAGTTAAATCGACAGTTGAAAATCAGGCGTATCAAGAATTTATTACTAAACATTCTTGATTTTCTTGATTAAATTTATTACTATTTGCCATTTTAAAGTGCCTTTATGCACTTTTTTTTTGCTTGCAATGGATTAAAATTAAATAAAGCGATTTCATAAAGGAGTAAAAAATGACTGAACCAGACTATCAAAAATTAGTTAATAAAATGCGTACTGAATTTAAACAAGGAGATGATAAACGCGATGCAGGATTACCAACACAAATTCCTGAAGTTGAGCGCTTTGACAATCTATCCTACGGGGTCGTACCGCAATTTCAGTCGCTTGATGTTTATCTACCCAAAAAAAGAACCGACCAAAAATTGCCTGTAATTGTTAATATCCATGGTGGCGGCTGGGTTTATGGTACAAAAGAAACATATCAATTCTACTGTCTTGCTTTAGCTAAAGCGGGCTTTGCCGTAGTCAACGCCAATTATCGTTTAGCGCCCGATGTAGTCTATCCTGGTGAACTTGATGATCTAAATTTAGTTTTTCATTGGATAGCAGACAGTACCAATGCCAACAACTACCAGTTTGATCTTAATAATGTCTTCATTGTCGGCGACAGTGCTGGCGGACAGATGGCAGAACAGATTTTAGCAATTTATACTAATAATGAGTATCGTAAATATTTTGGCTATGCTTTACCCAATCTAACCATTAAAGCAGCCGCACTAAATTGTGGTCTATACTTTTTAACAGAAACTAACTTAATAGTTGGTGCCCCAGAAGCTTACTTTCGTCCAGAAATTCGTTTAACTAAGCATGATCAATTGAACGTAGAACGCTACTTAACTCAAGCGTTACCACCAATTTTTTTAATGACTAGTAATGGCGATTTTTTACGAAATAGTGCCTTTACACTTTCTGGGTATCTATCTGCTAAAAATATTTTTCATGAAATGCATTTCTATGGTGATACTAACCATCTGCGTGGACATGTATTTCACATTAATCAAAAAGATGATTTAGCCAGACAATGCAATTTAGACGAATTAAACTTTTTCCGAAAATACATAAATTAATGCATGAGCAAGCTAACGAAATAATGGTTGACATAGGAGCTAAGTGTTTAATTATTTTTTATAAAGGTAGAAAATATGAACACTGATATACACGAATTAGTCCAACTAGATAAATTACCAATTTATATTAAAGTGCATCAAAAGCCAGGAAAAACTGAAGTTCCACCTCATTGGCATCAAAGCATTGAACTAAGCTTTACCATGAGAGGTAAAATTGATCATTTCATAATTGAAGGTCTAGATTACCAAACACACCCAGGTGAGATTCTAGTTATTAATACACAAATCGTTCATAGTATACAAAACATTAACAATAAACAAACAGATTTGATGTTAACGATACTTTTCCCTTATTCACTAGTTTCGAGTATGTTTCCCGAAATAAATCATTATCTGATTGTTTTAAAAAATGTATCAGAGTTAGCATTTAATCAGCTAAGCCAGTATTACCACCTACAAACTCTGCTTAGTCAAATGACAACCATCAGTTTAAATAATAGTGACACATTTAAAAATTTAGAACTAACTATCCTGAGCTACCAAGTTCTCGAAATTTTACTCAAATATTTCCTAGAGCCGCGAGATAATAACAGTCGTCTATCTGATAACTTAATTATTACTGGTCATTTACGTAATGCATTAGATTTTATTCAAACTCATTATCAAGAACAAATTTCACTACAAGACATTGCAAATAATTGTCATTTAGCACGCCAATATCTACAAAAAATTTTTAGGCAAAATATGGGGATTACTTTAGGAAAATATCTTAAAAAATATCGAGCACAAAAAGCTTATCATGAGCTTTGTAATAGTTCACATACATTAACTACTATTGCAAGCAATACTGGTTTTAGCGGTGTCCGCTCAATGAATCGGGCACTAGTTGCTAATTATGGAAAAACAAGTATGCAAATAAAAAAAGTTACTCAACGCCATATTTAAGTTACTAAAAATTAAAATAACAGTGTATCTATTTTAGAAAAGAGGAATTATATGAAAAAAGCAAAGCCTCAATCTGGATTATTCAAGATTGCCCTATTATCAATTTCATTATTATTAATGATTGCTCCCCAAATTTCACCAGTATTGCCTTTAATGTATTCGTCCTTTCCCACTATTTCTCGAGCTGGCGTCGAAACCTTAAGTACTATTCCTAATATTGGAATTGTTATCGGCTTAATGCTAAGCCCATTTTTAATAAGACTAGTTGGCAGTAAACCGACAATTATATCTGGATTATTAATTATTTTATTAGCAGGTACTTATCCTATATACTCTACAAATTATTACATGATTCTAATTTCCCGTTTCTTATTAGGTTTAGGCATTGGTTTATTTAATTCATTAGCGGTTAGCCTATTAGCAAAATTTTATCAGGGTAATGAATTATCAACCATGCTAGGATTTCAAAATTCAATGGGAAGCATTGGTGCGGCACTTTTTTCATTCTGTGTAGGATGTTTAGCTGGACTGGGTTGGCACACTACATTTTTAATTTATTTAGCTGCATTACCAATTTTAGTTTTATTCAGTTGGATAGTGACACTGCCTCGTGAGCAAAATCAGATAGCTGCATCACAAAATCAGATGACTAAAAATGATAATAGATTAAATATTCAGGTAATAAAAATTGCTTTACTAATGTTTTTTATGTACATCTTCTTCATGCCAATGACTTTTAAATTACCACAATTAGCAATTAGTCAAAAAATAGCTGATGTTAGTCAAGTTGCTTTTGTTTCTTCAATGATAACTCTTATCGGCATTCCGGTCGGGTTAGCTTATGGCTATTTAAAAAAGAAATTGCAAGATTTGATTTTACCAATTGGTTTATTTTTACAAGTTGTTGGCTTATTAGCAATTGCTTTTTCAGCAAATCTTCTAATGTTAATATTTGCTGCTATTGTCTTAGGTACCGGATTTGGTCTATCGGTTCCCTATATCTTCAACTGGCTAGGTAATGTTGCCCCCAAAAATTCAATTAATTTTGCAACAACGATTACTTTAATTTTAGTTAATATAGGTTGTGCTGTTTCACCAACAATTATTAATTGGCTAGGTAATACTTTAGGTAATGGATCCGCACGTACCGATATAATAATTGCTAGTTTAGGTATGACAATCTTATTTTGTTATAGTGGCGTTCATTATCTACAAACTAAAAATAAGCATTAGTTATTAGGTACTAACAGTTTAACTAATAAAACAATTAATTACTTTCTAAAATATATTTTATGAGTCTACAATAAATACCCCCTTTGAGCTGCTACTCTCAAAGGGGGTATATTGTAATTAAAGATAAGATTATTTAATTACATAATATTTATCTATAAATTACTGTTGCCGCCGTTCTTTTCTGGAAAACCAGAACATAAATAATGGTAAAATAACAAAACCAAAAATCATCATCAAGATTGCGTACCAATTAATCCCGATAACTTTTCCATTTGCAATAATACCAAACTGTGCTTGCCAATTATAATTAATCAATAAAAAGATAACTAAGACAATTGATAAAACAGGCACAATAATGTCGGTTAAAAAATTTTTAGCAGCAGGTAAAATTGCCTCTTTATTTTTACCATAATAAAAACAAATAACGGCCAATGGAACAATGATAAAACCCAGAAAACGTACCATGGCGCTCAAGGTAATTAAGTTGCCCATATTATATTGAAAAGCTAACGGTACTAAAAGAGCTAAAGTTGCAGAAATAAAAAATGTTCTAATTGGAAAATTATTTTGCGTTCTTTTAGTCAACGAGATTGGTAATTGATGTTCACGGGCCATGGCCTCTAAAATGCGGGGCGCATTGAAACTAGATGCGACATTAATACCCAACATTGAAATTAAGGCACCTACTAAAATTACATCTCGTAAAATTTCATTATTAAAGATTGCACTAATTGCAACTACCTGATTAGTCGTCATCAGTGCTCGCGGATTCAGTACCAGCGCCACCGCTACAACGCCAATGTAAATTGCTGCAATCACAAAAATTGCCAAGGGAATCGCCCGCGGTAGATTTTTTTCGGGTGCTTGCATATCGTCTGAACCTGAAGCAACTGATTCAAACCCGGTAAAAGCATAAAAAGCAGATACAATTGCCATTACAAAACTAGTGGTTGTTAATGTTGGGACAATTTTTTGACCATTTTGTGTAATTTGATCAACTTCTGCTAAATTATGGGATGCACCACTTGTGATCAAGAGTGTCACACCTGCAACGATAATCAAAACTAAAGCAGCTAACTTTCCAGCTGTAGCAAGATTCATCACAAATTTAACAAATTTTTGCCCAAATATATTAATGACCGTAATTGCTACCATCAAAATTACAAAGCCAAGGGTCACTGCACTAATATTATCTGGATTGCCACCAAAAATAGAAATAGCTGATTTAATTACCCCTACTGCCATTACGCCCCAAGCAACACTAGCCGAAAAATAACGTAAAATACCAACATAAAAGCCAATATTATCCCCAAATGCTGCTTTAGCATAGGCATATGATGCCCCTGATTTGGTCACATACTTAGCCGCTGCCGAAAATGAAATAGCTAAAATGGCCGCAAAAGTTGCCGCAATCAAATAAACAAGTAATGCCTTACTACCTGCTTGTTTAACCACACTGCCTGGCGTTAAAAAGATACCTGAACCAATAATTGAATTAATTGCTAAAAAAACAATCGACCAAAAGCCTAATTTATCATTTACAGTTTTATTTCCTTGCATCCAATCACCTAGCCTTCTCAATTACAAATTTAAATAAATTATTCATAAACTTAACATGTTGATTGCGATGTAACATTTCTGGATGCCACTGCACTGCTAAAAGATTACCAGTTTGATTTTCTAATCCTTCAACTACACCATCATCCGTTTTTGCAACTGCTTTTAAATCAGGAGCAACTGTTTTAATTAATTGATGGTGAAAAGAATTAGTTAAAAAGTCTGTCTCACCTAAAGTCTGTGCCAATAAACTAGCTGCTTCAACTTTTACCCGATGCGTTGGTAAATCTGGCGTATGCCCTTGTTCATGCTTAAAAGTTTTTTCTGAACGATATGTAATATCCTGATAAAGACTACCACCGTGGGCAACATTAATAATTTGTGCTCCACGACAAATGCCAAGAATTGGTTTACCCATTTTTTCTGCTATTTTCAATAATAACATGTCAAAATGATCACGCATTGGCCAAATTTCGCCAATTTGTGGCAATAACTCTTCACCGTATAAATGCGGATCAACATCGTGCCCACCAGACAAGATTAAACCTTGAACATGTTCCATTTGTGCTTTAATTACTTCCTCATCAGCCGAATATGGAATAATAAAAGGCACACCACCATTTTGTACTACTGAATCAATATAATCATCATTAACATAACTGCGCCGATAGCCAGGAAACATTCCACCAGAATCAATTATGATTGAACCGGAAATTCCTATAATTGGTTTTTTCATTTTTTATCTCACTTCTTTTGCTACACAATTCATCTTCTTACTAATAACATTATAATAGTAATCCGTTTATTTGGGGGGTTATTTGCTTTCTTACTTATCTCTTTTAACTATTTAGGCAGCGTTAAGTCAGTTATTTTTTGCTTTAGTTGCTGGACTTCGGCAATTGCCACATTAGGGGCGGAAATAGCTTTAGCTAACTTAAACTTTAATAATTCTAATTCACTATTATTTTGTATGCTTTTTTGGTTAGAATCGCTTTCTGGTAGAAGCAATTGCTGCTTTTTGATTTTCCAAGTTGGAAAATTCAAATTAGTTAAAAATTGTTGATCATGTGAAACCAAGATTACTGCAAAAGGATAGTTATTCAGAAAATTTTCTACCGCTTTAATTGCAGCAAGATCTAAGAAATTATTTGGTTCATCCAGAATTAATAAATCATGTTGTCCCAATAACACCCGTGCCAATTTATAACAAACTAATTGTCCCCCACTCAGAGAACATATTGTTGTTTTTAAAAACGGTTGTAAACGTAAATCACCTAAAAATTGAAGCGTTGCTGTTTTATCGAATAAACTAAGTCGCATTATTTCACTTAGAACAGTCTTCTTATTTTTAGTTTCTTGCCGAAAATCTTGCCTAAAAAAGCCAATTTTAGCTTGAGGATTAAGCCATTCAGCCAAAGTTTTCGCAACTATCTGACTTAAAAAAACGGACTTACCACAGCCATTAGGACCCGTTAAAGCCACCTTTTGGCCAGTTTTAAGCTTTAGTTGCGTTGCGATTGTAAATAACTCACGCTGAGCAATAGTTATTTTTTGTGGCTCAATGCGGAGTAAGTTATCTTTTATAGAAATAGCTGAAGATTGCCACTTCAAATTATTTAATGTCATTGGTTTATGAATATATGGTCTTACTATGTTTGTAGTTTCTTCTTTAATCCGTTGCTTAATTATCTTTTGTGTATGCGCCAAATGTTTTTCTTTACCACCATAATCTCGATTTTTCCATTCTGACCAAGATAAAGGTTTTTTCTTACGATTGGCACGATTGACTTGTTGTTGCTTTCGTTGCTGCGCCTTTTTTAATTTTTGAATTTGCTTTATTTGATTATGATACTGTATTGCCTCATTTTCTCTTCTTTTTTTGAGATCTTGTTCAAAATTTAAAAATAATTCTTTGTACGCAATAACTTTTTTGTCATTCAAATACCAAATTGTATTGACAGTTTGTGTTAAAAAATGGCGATCATGACTAATTACAATATATGGGTTTTTTAGGTGATTTAAAATTTCAATGAGCCATTGCTGTTGACCAATATCTAAATTCGATGTAGGTTCATCCAATAATAGTAAAGTATTCTTACTATGGCGCATTTGCGCCATTGCTGTCATAATTTCCTGTCGTTCCCTTTCACCACCACTTTGTTTACCGTAACTTATAATCTGTGCTACCATTGCCAATTGACAATTACGTTGAATTTGGCCCGTAACGCTAAATACCACTGGCTTTTGGCTGATTACATTAAACAAAGTCGTTTTGCCAGTACCGTTTTTACCAATCAGGCCAATCCTCTGCCCATCTTGTACATTTAGTTTGTCAACGTATAATAGTTTTTCTCCTTGGTATTCAAGTTGCAATTGATTAATTTTGAGATATTCCATACCTAATAACTCGCTTTCTTGAGTAAAGAAAAAGCACTGATAACAGTTGCTTCCAACCTAAATTAGCAGTGCACAAAAAAGCCAGTGTCAGATACGACTACCTAAGCTAAATTCAAGACTAATTTCTGATTATCAGCAAAAAAACACACACCGAAATGTATGGGTTATCAATCTTTTTCGCATAATAATATTTCAGAAATTAATTTTTCATTTTAGTAGTAGTCTCTCTTTCTTCATCTTTTAATTATTATATCATATTTGTTAAAAGATTAAATAAAAACTAATCAATCTTTTCAAAAACCTCACAAACCATTGGTGCTTGCGGATAAAATTCCTTATTTCCTTCTTCTTGATATTTTTTAGTAAAATACTCATCATGAATTCGGCGCCAATTTTGATAACTACCATCACCTTCATGATAGGCATGCTCAGCTGAAATTTGCTCATAGGGAATTATTTCAACTACTTTATCTTGAACTACACAAACTGGCCTAGCAGCCTGATCAAGGATGATATTCCAATCCCCAACTTGTGGCAATGGCTCATCTTTTGTGTAAAGTTCATATGCAGAAGTCGTCGCCGTTTTAAGCCCTTGCTTTACTAAATTAGCTAATTTATCACTAGTAGTGCCAAACGACCAGGCCGTAACTGGCGTATTTTGAGGTAATTGATGTTTTTGACAAAAGTCTTGCCAATATTTAATTGTTTCTTCATTCATTAGAGCCACCATTGTGGTGTTAATTCACCCATTGTCATTACTTTTGCTTGCTTATAATCTAGCATTACTTCAACCTTTTGATAATCTTTTTCCATTAATTGAACAATAAATTCACGGCAAGCGCCACATGGTGCGCCATTTTGCCCATTTGACATAATCGCTAACACTCTAGTAATTCTTGTTTCGCCTTGAGTAAGCATACTCATTAAGGCGTTTCTTTCCGCACATAAACCCAACCCACAGGCAGTATCAACACAAACGCCAGTATAAATTTTACCAGACTCTGATAAAACAGCGGCTGCTACACCACCGACCTCCATGTGATTACCAATTAAGCGAAAGCCTTGGACTTTCTTTGCTGCCGCAAGCATTTCTTGCCATTGCTGGTCCATTTTTTGCTCCTTCCAGCTTCTTTGCTAAATAATAGAGCTATTTGTGGGACTTTTTCTAAGTCAATCACTCTAACCCTTTTAATAAACTTGCCGCCAAAATACTGACAAAACAAAATGAAAGTTTTTATTAAAACGGTCTTGTCTTATTTTTGGTAATTTATTAAATATAATTTATCAAAAAATTAAATAAAAATAAAGCCCCAATTGTTACTTGATAGGTTTCAAATAGCAATGGAGCTTCAAGATAACTTTTAAGCTAATTAATTGATTGACCACCAGTCACACCATAAACTTGACCAGTGATATAACTAGCCATATTAGAGGCTAAGAAGATATAGACTGGGGCTAATTCATCGGGTTGACCAGCACGATTCAATGGTTCTTCTTGTCCAAATTTCTCTAAAGCGTCGGTCGGCTGTCCCCCGGCTACTTGAAGTGGTGTCCAAACGGGACCGGGCGAAACACTATTGACCCTAATCCCTTTAGGTGCCAATTCTTGCGCCAAGTTGATTGAAAAGTTAGCAATAGCTGCTTTAGTTGCGGCATAATCAAGTAAAATTGGGGTTGGACTAAATGCCTGAAGCGAGGTCGTCGTCAAGATCACACTACCTGGTTTCATCTTTGGTACACTAGCTTTAACCATTTCATACATTGAAATAATGTTAACTTCAAACGTATCATGAACTTGATCCATTGATAAATCTGCCAAGCTAGCAGAGTTTTGCTGGATTGCTGAATTCATTACCAGTAATTCTAGACTACCAAACTCTTTAATTGCCTGTTCACTCACCCGGGATGCTTCACCACGCTTGCGAAAATCAGCCGGTATCAGCACTGCCTTTTGTCCTTCTTGTTCAACTAATTTTGCAACTTCTTTGGCATCATCAGCTTCTTCTGGTAAATATTGAATAGCAACATCGGCACCTTCTTTAGCAAAACCAATCGCTACTGCTCGACCAATACCTGAATCGCCTCCAGTAATTAAGGCATGGCGACCAGTAAGTAAATTATGTCCCTCATAGTCGCGCATATCACCATTAGGTAACGGATCCATCTTACTTTGAATTCCCGGATATTTTTGTGACTGTTTGGAAAAATCATCATCATGGTAACGAGTTAACGGATTTATTAAGTTGTTGTCCATCATTATAATCTCCTTTCATTAACCTATCTTTAATTTATAGCGCTTACAATAATAAAGCAACAATTATGCTTGAAAGGAAAATTTTTGAAATTTGCATTAACAAAACAATCCTTTCATAATAGTTCATTAACATCTGTTATTTGATACTTTTCTATGAATAGCTCTTAAAAAATTCATCTCTATCTAATACTAGGTGAATTTAATTATTAACTAAAATAGCTTTTAAAAAAGTTGACTTAGAGTTGCTCTAAGGTCATATACTTTTGGTAAGTAACAAAAAGGAGGTTATAAATGAAGTTCTTAATATTAGCAGCAAACGGGCAAATTGCTCAAATTGTTGAACAACGTATTTTAAATCAGCCTGATTTTAACAATATCAAGTTAACCTTAGGTCTACGCCACGCTGATAGATTAGCCAAGCTTGCTGATAGCGCACGTGTTCTAGAAGTAGATTTACTAAAACAAGATGAAGTTGATCGAGCAATAAACGGGCAGGATCTGGTTCTTGTTGCAGTTGTTGATCATTCTCAAAACAATACCATTACTAAAAACGTCATTACAGCAATGAAAAATCATCACGTATCAAGAGTTCTCTTTACTAATATTCTTGGTATATACAACGAAGTTAGTGGAGAATTTGGTCGTTGGAATCATGAATATACATTAAGTGGACTGGCAACCGCAATTAATTCAGATCGACTTTTAGCAGATTCTGGCTTGCAATACACGACTTTGCGGTTGCCATGGCTTAATGATCGTAACGAAATCAAATATACGATTACTACCCGTCATCAACCATATGTTGGTGTCTCGGGGTCGCGCCAAAGCATTGCTGATGCAATTTTGAAAATTGTGCTCAAACCCGAACTTTATGTCAATGATAGTATTGGAATTGCTGATCCTGCTACTCAAGGGCAAGAGCAACCAGTATATTAAAAAAAGTAGGAGGTTAAAAATGAAAGTAGGAACATTTATTAAACCAGGTAAAATTGAAGTGCAAGATTACCCAATGCCTAAACTTAAATCTGGAGATGATGCAATTATTCATGTCGTTCGCGCTTCAGTTTGTGGGTCTGACTTATGGTGGTTTAGGGGACTTTCTCACCGTGATCCTAATACGACAACTGGACACGAGGCAATTGGTATTGTTGAAAAAGTTGGTACAAACGTGACTAATATTAAACCAGGTGATTTTGTAATCGCTCCTTTTACCCATGGTTGTGGTCATTGTGCCGCTTGTCTAGCAGGTTTTGATGGAAACTGTTTAAATCAAGGCAATGATACTAACGGTGGCTATCAAGGCGAATATCTTGAATTTCATAATGCTAATTGGGCTTTAGTCAAGATCCCGGGAAAACCACAGAATTACAGTGATGAACAATTAAATGATTTTCTAACATTAGCTGATGTTATGGCAACTGGCTACCATGCCGCAGACAGTGCCGAAGTTAAAAATGGTGATACAGTCGTTGTTATTGGTGATGGTGCGGTTGGTCTATGTGGTGTAATTGCTGCTAAACTATTGGGAGCCAAAAAAATCATCGCTATGAGTCGCCATGAAGATCGGCAAAAATTAGCAACAGAGTTTGGAGCAACCGATATCGTGCCAGAAAGAGGCAAACAAGCAGTTGACCACGTAATG
Organism: Lactobacillus sp. ESL0233; assembly: GCF_003692995.1. NCBI lineage: Bacteria > Bacillati > Bacillota > Bacilli > Lactobacillales > Lactobacillaceae > Lactobacillus > Lactobacillus sp. ESL0233. The sequence goes on from NZ_REHH01000009.1 coordinate 291,665, forward strand.
ACATTAACTAATGGAATAGGTGCTGATGCTGTACTAGAATGTGTAGGTACTGATCAAGCTGTCGCAACAGCGGTTCAAGTTGGACGTCCTGGTTCAATTGTTGGTCGCGTTGGTGTTCCACAAAGCTCAAGTCTAGATACGCGTAACTTATTCTGGCGCAACATTGGCTTGCGTGGTGGAATTGCGTCCGTTACTTTTGATGATCGCAAAATTTTACTTGATGCTGTTTTAAATGGAAAAATTCATCCCGGAAAAGTCTTCACTAAACGCTTTTCTTTAAACCAGATTCAAGAAGCATATGAGGCAATGGATCAACGAGAAGCAATTAAATCTTTATTAATTATCGATTCAGAATAAAATGAAAGTAGATAAAATGAAAATTTTATTCATTAATGCTAGTTAAAATCAAGCAGGTAACACTAGCCGGATGGGAAAGGCTTTTCTTAAAGACAAAGACTTTGAGCAAATCAATTTAGTTGATTATAAAATTTACCAAATCAATCAACATTATTCCGATGATCAATTTGGAAAAGTATTAGCCAGATTACAAAAAACAGATTGGATTGTCCTTGGTACACCTGCTTATTGGCATGATATGAGTGGTTATCTCAAAACCTTAATTGAACGAATTGGGCAAGATCCAGAACTGGACACTTTAGCAGGAAAAAAACTTTCCGTCTTTATTCAAGGTAGTAATCCTGCAGATACGATTAAACCAGTAACTTCAATTATCAAAAGATTTGCTCAAGTCGCTCACATGGAATATATTAATATTCAACAAAATTTTACTCAGCATTAATAATTTAGCAAAATCATCTAAAAACAAATGGCAAAATTGAATAAATTTTAACGAAGTGAAAGGTTCTCACATGAGAGCCTTTCACTCTTTTGATTCTTAAATAAGAATAATATACTTAAGTTATTGCAAGATAAATCAAGCATATTTAATTCATTTAGTTGATATCCCTGCTATAATGAGGCCGCTAGGAGGTAAAATTATGAACATTAAAAAGTATTTTATTAATTTTCCTTTGAATTTACTTAAGCAACTAAAAATAGTAGGTAATCAGGGGCCAAAAATTTGGCAAAAGTTACCAGATAGCAATTATTCCTGGACTCAATCCGGCTTAGAACAAGTAGAAAAATTATTAGCTGATAGTGCCAAAAATAGCGAACAGGTGCACCAACAATTAGTCCAATTGTCGCACAAAGCAAGCACTGAACTGGTTCCTATTTTTAAAAATCAAGCTTTTTTAAGATTGCTAGCCGACAAAATGAAGCTTTCACCAAAAGCAGTTAACACAATTAGAAATCTATTAAATCGTTTCGATCAAAAAAATAGTCCATTTCCTGCAACTAAATTATTAGTTATCGTTCTTTTTATCGCTTTTAGTAGTCAAATACCGCTTATTATCAAAAAAACATTTAATCCTAAAAAATCAATTTTATCAATTATGTCTATCTTAGATTATATTCTAACTGCAATTGATCTTGCTAAAAAATTCAAAGCAAGTAATACTAAATAATTGTTACAGCTAACACAATGGATGAGACTGAACTAAAGCCTGTCATAAATAACGATAACACGACATGAATTTTTAAATCTTATATAGCATAGAGAAATTAAAAAAGCCTTATTCTTATTTAGAATAAGGCTTTTTTGTTATTACTTGGCATTAAGCAAAGATGTGCTTAAGTGTGTCAAGAATAAGTTGCAAAATTTGTAACCAGTTCATGTTAACGTCCTCCCATTTAGATATTAGCATTAAGCCAAGAAATATAATATAACAAAATTAAAATTTTTGCAATATATAAAAATTATTAATAATAGATAATACTATTAATATATAGTTTAATTATATAGTATATATGGACTGAACAAAACTATAATATTGCATTACCATCAATGTTTATACAGATTATTTTATTTTTCTGTTAAAAAAATAAAATAATCTATTCTAATATACAATTAAAAATTATACTCTATTTATCCAACAATCTAACCCATTTTTTAAACGATTTAACCCATCTTGCACCATGGATAATGGACAGGCCAAATTCATTCGTAAAAATTGGTACCCATTTCCACGATAAATATTTCCGGGTGCTAAAATTAGCCCTGTTTCTTGCCGTAAATAAGCCGCTAATTCTGAAGAATTACTACTTAACTGGCCAACATTTAACCAAAGTAGATAGGTGGCTGACCCTGAAACAACTTGTATACTGGATATTTCCCGAGCAATAAAATCTGTTGCATAAGCGAAATTAGCTCTTAATTGCGTAAGTAAAGCTTGTCGCCACTCATGACCTTGCTCATATGCAGCAATTGTTCCGGGAATTGCTAATAAATTTGGTTCTACTACCTCATCACTATTTATTCCGCGATTAACCTGTGCGCGCAAATTAGCATCAGGCACTATGATTGTAGCAGCATGAAGCGCAGCCACATTAAAAGTTTTACTTGGAGAGACTAGCGAAATAACTTGAGCCAGGCTTTCGCCATTAACTGCAAAGGCTGGCGTATAATCTTCACCATTTCTGACTAAATCACCATGAATTTCATCTGATAGTAAGATAACATGATTTTGATGACAAAGTTCCGCCAAATGTTGCACTTCTGCTTTCATCCATACTTTGCCAATAGGATTATGCGGATTACAAAAAATCATCAAGCTAGTCAGTGGCTGGGCTAATTTTGCCGCTAGATCCTGCCAATCAATGTGATATTCATTATCAGCAAACTTTAAATCGCTACTCAAAACATGTCGCCCATTATTTTCAATCGAATTATAAAAAACATTGTAAACTGGCGCTTGTACTAGAACGTTGTCACCAATTTGCGATACACGACGCACAATTGCAGAAATAGCTGGCACAACTCCAGTAGTAAAAAGCATCCACTCAGTTTTAGGACGCTGATTGTGTTCTTTTTCATACCAGTCAGCAACAGCCTCAAAATAATTATCTCTTGGCCATTCATAACCAAAGCAACCTAAGGAAATTTTTTCTTTCAGTGCTGCAATAATTTCGGGAGCTGTCTTAAAGTCCATATCAGCAAGCGACATGGGCAACTCCCCAGCTTGAACAGCCCACTTTACTGAATCAGTTTGGCGCCGATCAGGGGCATTAATAAAATCATACTTATTTTCCATCATTTAATCCTCGGGTTTCTGATTTAAATCTGAACAAACAGTTCTTATACCGATCTTATCACATACAACCTGCGTCTTATCTGGAGAGACTTTATTGGGATCAATAATTAATGTACCTATTTCTGGGGCAACAATTTTACCAGAGATAGGATTTTTGACACTATCAATCTTAGTCGTCACTTCAACATCAAGCTTTGATACATATTCAAAAGCTAAGTCTGTATGAAACAAGCTAGTATTTTTCATTTTAAGTTGATTAATGTAATTTAAGCCTTGATTGCTTTCAATTTTACAATTGATAAACTTAATATTTTTACTATTCCAAGCCAAATATTCACCAACAATTGTGGAATCATAGACAGTCACATTTTCACAATTCCAGAAGGCATCTTTTGAAATTAAGGTAGAATGATGTACCTCAACATTTTTTGCGCCATCAAAAGCATAGTTGCCAATAATACTTACCTGGTCAAGATAAATATTCGCACTATCTTTACCAAAATAAGCGCCATTAACCTGACAATTGGTCATTTTGATATCTTGGCAGTTCCACATTGTTTCTTCAGCATTAGCAAAATGAACGTGGTCTAACTTAATGCCAGCTGATCTTCTAAACAACTTAGGAGCCTGAAGGGCTGAATTCGTCATTTTAATATTTTGGGTATACCAGATGCCGCTGCGCGCCATGGTTTCAAACGTAGTATTCTCAACTTCAATATCGGTGTCATACCACAAAGGATATTTCCATTTGAAAATTGAATTTTTAATATTCAGATTATGCGCTTCTTTGAGCGGTGACTCACCTTCTCCAAAAACAATACCTGCCAATTCGGTTTTTTTAAGTCCAAAAAGGATTCGTTCGCCTGTAAAGTAGTGGTTCTTAATACTATTCATTATCCCTCTCCCTATCATAATCTTTGCATATTTTAATTATTAAACAAAAATCATTTAATTTAAAATACCAATTACTTAATACTAAGTATTACTAAAAGTTATCGTCAGGGGGATAGGATATTTAACTTTAAAAAAGCCAAATTCATATAAAATTTTATTTTTTGCTAATTACATCATTCATCATCTGTTGCATTCTCAATTTGCTTTAGGTGAATAACTAAGTAAAGCCGTTCACTGCTATTTAATTTATATTCCATTTCTTGGTAAAAATAATCTTGTAATTTTTTAAGTGTTTCTCTTAATTCGGGAAATTGTTTTAAAAAGGAATCCAATATCTGTCTATTATCCGAGGACGTATTTACTAAATACTTACTATTACTTTGAATTTGCGCAATTAAGAATCTTAAGTGTATTGTCAAGCGTTCCAAAGATGTGGGTTGAGCAGGATAACCTAAATCTGAAATAATAATTTGCAGTACTTTACTTAGGTGTAGCGTAACAAAATTTTCACTTAATTGCTGATTCTCATTAATCGGACTAATTTCATTTTCCACAAAATGAATTGCTATTAAGCCTGCTTCACCAGGTGGTAATATTACATTAAAAGTTGTATTGATTCTTTTAACACTTTCTTGTGCAACATTATATTCTAATGGATAAACATCCCTGACACTAGCAAGTGAAGACACATCATGTTCACTACTCCGCTTTACTGCAAAGTAAATATGGTCTGCTAAACTAATAATCAAAAATTGATTAAATGTTGTATTGAGTTTTTTCTCTGCATATTCAATGATATTTTTAGAAATTGCCAGATATTCTATTGGCACACTCTCAAGTAAATTTGATAGTGAATTAAGCCATTCAGGATCCCTAATATTTTTAATAAAAGTTTGTACATCTTTACTTTTTGCTATTTCATCTCCTGGATGTTTTTTAAATCCTATTCCTTTACCAAAAAGAATTGCTTGTTGATGATTTTGATCACTAACTAAAACAACATTATTGTTAAAGACTTTGATTACTTTCATTTTACTAATTCCTACTCATCATCTGATTCATTATTATCAATATAATTATTCATATAAATCATCTGACTCTTCGCCTCCTTAATTAATTCACTTATTTTTTCATTTGAAAGATAATCGCCAGTATCAAGTACAATTGACAAAGCTATAGCTAGATTTATTCCCGTAATCACATTAACATGTCTCTCATTAATAAGTTGTGTACAATTTTGATTAACACTTCCACCCAATAAATCAGTTAATAAAAAGACTTGATCTTGAGAATTAAAACCATCAATCAGTTTAATAAGTTTATCAATTGGAAATTCATTTTCTTCATTCTCATAGGCACAAATAAAGTGCAAATTCTGAATATTTCCAGCAAAAAACTTAATTGTTTCTACCATCCCTTGTGACATTGTTTTATGCGATATAATTATTATTTGTTTCATATTATGCCTTAAAAATACCTAGTCCTGCTCCAGCCATTGCAATAATGATTACCATTAAAATTAAAGTTGTCATTTTATGACCCTTTTTAAGCATCCAGTATAATAACCCAGTTAACAGTACGGGCATTAATCCTGGCATTAATTGATCTAAGATTTGTTGCCCTGTCAAAGATACGCCTGCTTGACTAAACTTTAGTGCCAATTTGAAATTAACTGTTGCTGGAACTATCGCACCAATTACGGCAATGCCTAATACCGAAACTGCATCAGTTAAAGCAGAAAGCTTATCGCTCATATTAGTCATTAATGATGTGCCTGATTGATAACCAACATTATATAAAAATGAGCGTAAGAAAAAGAATAGTATATAAATTGTTGCATAGATCCACATACCTATACTACTGCCATGTTTTCCCATTGAAGCAGCAATAGCTCCTAATACTGTTGGAAATAATACCCAAATCAATGTGTCCCCAATTCCAGAAAAAGGGCCCATTAAGGCAGCTTTTAAATCTTGGACAGCTTGAAGAGATTTGTTTTTACCCTTTTCCTCAATTGCTAAAGTTGCTCCCGTAATAATTGGAGAAACCCATGGATTACAGTTATAAAACTTAAATTGATTATCAATTGACTCTTGCAAACCATCTGGATCATCTTTATAGATTTTACTTAAAGCAGGGAATAATTCCCAAACAAGCGTAGCTGCAAAGCCACTATCATAGTTATATGTACTAATTGCCAAATAGTGCCTTCTCATCGCACGCCAAAGATCTTTTTTTGTTAAAACTTGATCATTTTTTTCCACTACATTGTCCCTATTCATCTTCCATATCCTCCTCTGTCATTCCATTTGTTGTAGTTACCAAGCTATTACCACTATTTGAATGATTCATAAATGTTGGTATTGCACCAGCTGTTCCGATTAAAGCAACACCTAGAACCGGCATTTTTAAATATGCGGTTAAAGCAAACCCGATTAATAACCAGTAACCATATTTTTTAAGAGGCATGTAAGTTAACAACATTGCCATCCCAACTGCTGGCAACATTCCACCAGCTACATTTAAGCCAACGGTAAACCAGGCTGGCATAAAGTTAAGAATGCTGCTAACCACAGTTTTACCAAATAGCACAGCAATAAATACAGGAATAGCTGATTCAAGAGGCATCAACACAGTCATAACAGGGATAAGGTTTCTCATTTTTCTATATTGGCGTTTATTAGCTAAATCATGCGCCTTATTGGTAATAAACGAGTTGATAATCTTTAATAAAACATCTAATTGAATACATATCATTCCTACAGGAATACCTAGAGCCAAGCCAGCTGCCATTCCCTTACCTGCAGTAATTGCTACAGTTGTTGAAATAATAGCTGCAACTGCATAGTCCGGCGTAGAACTACCTCCTAAAGCAGCCACTCCCAGCGACATTAGCTGAATAGTTGCACCAACTATGAGTCCCATTTGAAAGTCGCCTAATAAAGCACCAACTACACAAGACCAAAACATATAATTCATTGAAATGATTTGAGTTGTTTCAAAATCTAATCTTTGGATATAAGCAATAACTGTAATCAAAATTACTTGCCAAATTGTTAGACCCATAATTAAGCACCAGCTTTCTTATTACCTAAAACTTCTGCAACATCAACACTATCATCCTGCGGAACATATTTAGAAATGATTTTACATCCTTTAGCAATAATTTCTTTATATGTATCAACTTGCTCTGATTTTATATATGCTCTATTAGTTACTTTAATTGCATCATCAAAAGTTAAAGTACCACCCAAAATGAGTTCAGAAATTTTTTCTCCCTGTTCAATTAAATTTAAAAATACATCTGGTGTTTGTGATACAATAAAAACTTTCTGTCGATCATATTTATGATTTTTGAAGTTGTCCAATGCTTTTTGTTTAGTAATGATTGATACTGCCATACCTGATGGACGTCCAAGTTTCATAGCTTGCTTTTTTTGTGGGTCATTGGCTACCCCATCATCAACCACCATTACTCTTGTAGCATTTGAATCTGGTGCCCAACTGGTTGCTACTATACCATGTAATAAACGATTATCAATTCTTGCTCCTACAATTGCCATTATTTATTCCTCCAAAAAACAAAAAACCAAAACAATGATTATTGACACAATTTGACGTGTATAAATCATTATTTTGGTTTCGCCAGTTTTTAAACTGTTACGATCCTTTATTTAATTTTCTTTATCTTATCAATCAATTTTTGTTTTTGCAAGTGCTTTCATTTAAATTAGATGATTCTATTATGATTTTTGCTATCTCCAAGCACATATCTTCTGCTTGTGGTTCTGTTCCAAAAAAGTTAAGACTACCATGATCACATCCCATATATTTAATAACTTTTAGATCAGCATTATGTTCAAGTGCCTTTTTAACAAATTCTTCTGTTACTAATGTCAACAAATCATATTGATTAACAATAAATGTAATCGGGGGCAGCTTACCCCAATCTCTTAGATTAAAAAGATTAACTATCTCATCTCTTGGATCAATTTTGTGATGTAAATAATTATTCTCAAATGCAGGTAAAGACTTAAGCATCCTGTTAACTCTATTTTTAGCATATTTTTCATCTTTAGAGCAAACTTCGAACTTGCTCCATTTATAATACTTTTCCATGTCATTATCAATAGCTGGGTATAGTTCAACTGCTTTAGCAATAATTGATGTATTGTGTAATCGCACAATGCAAGAATTAATTATGCTTGCCCCCGCACTGTCACCTGCTAAAATTATTTTTTCATTATCTGAACCCAGTTGTTGATGATTGGCTTTTACCCAATTAATGATTCCCATCGCATCATCAATTGCTGCAGGATATGGATTTTCTGGTGCTAAACGATAATGCGGGAAAATTACTGTTGATTTAGCTTGTTCAGCAATAAATTTCATCTGCTCGCCAAATTCTTCAATCTTACCTGTCATAAAGGCTCCACCATGAAAATAGATTAATATAGGGTTAGCATGATTTAAGTTTTCTGCACTATAAATAAATGTATCAATATAATGATCACCATCAATTTCTACTAATTTTTCATCTAGTTTAACTGGACTGGTAGTTAAATCATAGGTAATGTTTTCCGGACGATTGCGATCAAAATTTAGTGAAAAAGGCTTGTCACCAATTCCCTCATCAATTTTTTTCTGTATAATCATCTTAACGTGCGGATCCATAATATTTAATTTTGGATTACCATCTTGTCCTGGAACAGGCTTAACTATTTCTTCCACTCCATTAATAACTTTTCGCATAGTCTTTGTTTGTAATTCCTCAATTAAAGTATGCGAATATTGTCTTTGTTCCATAAAAATCCTCCCTTAGACACAAAAAAACCGAAAAAGCATATAACTTATATATATACTTTTTCGGTTTCGCCAGTTTTTAAACTGTTACGATCCTATTTAACCTCTATGTTAGCACATTCTTTCATTTTTAGAAAGCGTTTACTGAAATTTATTTTATACTTTACTTATATAAAGGATCGTGTCAATTTTGCATCCTAAACATATCGTTCTAACAGAAGCCTATTACTATATCCTATTATCATTATTTAAACCATTACACGGCTATGGCATTATGAAGAAAATTGCTGAGCTATCTGACGACAGAGTCATGCTAGCTGCAGGTACATTGTATGGGGCACTAAATAAATTAGAGCAAAATCAATGGATTAAAGCCTTGCCCGTAAACAACTTTGATCACAAAAAACAATACGTTATTACTTCCCAAGGAAAAGAAATTGTAATCAATGAACTTAAGCGATTAGAAGAATTGGTAAATAATGGGCACAAAATTATGGAGGATAACTAAATTGGAAAAGAAGAAGTTCCGGCTATTTTTTAGTGACAAACAAGAAGAAACTTGGCTTAATCAAATGGCAGCTGCTGGCTGGCAGTTAACCAAAATTAAGGGGTTACTCTATTATTTTACTAATCAAAAGCCCAAGTATATTTATCGCATTGATTTTCTTGATCCTCAAGCTTCTAAAACGAAACAACAAGATTATATTAATTTTATTGAAGAGACCGGTGCCGAAAAAATTGCTCAAATTGGCCAATGGATCTATTTCCGGCGTCCCACAGTTCAAGGAGACTTTCAACTTTATTCAGATAATGACTCCAAGTTAAGCTATTTAAAACACATTCGCAGACAAATATTACTCACAACGCTATTTCCGTTACCACTAATTCAAATGCTCATGACTGATATTAGTAATGGCAATAGTGGCTGGGCAAGATACTTTGGCTTAGGTTTCTTTGTCTTATTTGAATTATTTTTTCTACTCAAACTAAGTACTTTGTCAATTAGTATTAAAAAATTAATTGCTAGCTAATTTTTTAATTTATGACAGTAAATAAAAGCGGCAACCATCATAATTGTTGCCGCTTGTTTTTTATTAAGATACCTAATTTTTTCGAATACGTTTAAAAAGTACCAGCCATTCATAAATAAAGGCAATGATTGCTATTACATAGTCATACCAATGGAAAGCATCCGCAAAACCAAATACGGAAAGTAGTAAAATCAAAATCAGCAATAAACTATAGCAAATAGGGGTAACATAGATTAGATTATGCTTATTAAGCCAAGAGTCTATTGGTAAAAGTTCAAAAGCTAAAATGAGAAAAATAATCAATAGAGTATCCATTTTTTTATTCCCTTATTCACTAATTTCTTGTACCCAACCTTCCGGTCCTTCTTCATTACCATATTGGATGTCAACCAATTCTTGATACAGCTTGGTTGTAATCGGACCGGTTTCTTTTTCACTATAAATCACATGCTTTTGCCCCTGGTAAGTGATTGACCCAACTGGCGAAATAACAGCTGCTGTACCCATGGCGCCTGCTTCTTTCAATTCAAAAGCCTCTGCTAAAGTAATCTGACGTTCAACTGGATTTAAGCCTTGCTTTTTGGCCAATTCCAGCAGTGATTTTTTAGTAATGGAAATCAAAATCGACGGGGATTTAGGTGTCACAAATTGCCCCTCTGACGTAATGCCAAAGAAATTGGCCCCGCCAAATTCATCAATATATTTATGTTCGCGGGGATCAAGATAAAGACAATCAGCATAACCCTTTTGATGCGCCTCAACTGACGGCAATAAACTGCTGGCATAATTGCCAGCAGTCTTAGCTTGACCTGTCCCAGCATAAGCAGCACGATCGTAGTCACTGACAATATAAGCCGCCGGATTTAACCCCTTAATGTATGCGCCAACTGGTACGGCAAAAATACGAAAAGTATATTCATTGGCGGCTTGAACGCCCAAAACATTAGAAGTGCCTACCATGAATGGCCGTAAATATAAGGTGGCGCCACTATCATATGGTGGTACAAATTCTTGGTTAGCCAAAACGACTTGCTTAACTGCGGCCACAAATTGTTCTTCTGGAAATGGTGGCATCGCCAAGCGCTCCGCCGACAAAGTAAAGCGATGGGCATTTTGCTCCGGGCGAAATAAGTTAATCTTACCATCTTTTCTACGATAAGCCTTTAGACCTTCAAAGATTTCTTGGCCGTAATGTAAAATTTCAGCTCCTTCAGACAAGGTCAAAGTTGAAGCTTCGACTAATTTACCTTCCTGCCATTGACCATCTTTGTACTTTGCTTCATAGCGATATGGCAAATCGCGATACACAAAACCTAAGTTTTTCCAATCAAGATCTTCTACTCGTTGTTTCATAAAAACCTCCTACTTAACCAATTTGTTTAATCATAATTTAATTATTGACTAATTTATGCTATAAAACTCCTAATGTCAATAGTCAGGAAAGATTATTCTTAAAACAATTTGACTATTTGCTTAGTTAAGCCTCATACTTTATCCACCTATTATTAATTATTTGTATAAGTTCAAAAATTATTGCTACAAAAACAGCAAAAAAAGAAGTCACAAAGCTGAAAGCAAAAAAGAAGCAATCAGTAAGCGCCAGTATCGTAAGTCTCCTATGTTGAAATTTAGAAAAGCTAAAGGGTCAAAGCCGGCTGAAACTAGTTTAAATAAGCGCTTTTGGTTACTCCAATCACTATTTAAGTAAACAAACTTCAACATAAACTGTCAACTCTATATTGTTATGTGCAGTTTAATTAAATACAATTGTATAAAAAAATACCTTAGGTTCAAACGAACTTAGGGTATTTTTCTATTTTTACAATACCGCTTTACGTTAGGCAATTAGTTGTACATTTGTAAATTCAATTGATTAATTGATTTTCCCAATCATTAATAAGGAGTAACAACGTTAGCTACTTTGATATATCTATTATGACCAATACGATAATATTTTTTGCCTTTAATAGTGTAAACTTCACGATTACTCATAACTGTCTTTTTCTTGGAAAGCAGACTTTTTAGTACACGTTTACCTGTCTTAGTATACTGATATGACGCTCTATTTAAATATAACTTAAGTAGTTCATCATGCTTTTTACTATATGGGAGCACGTTAACTGCTTTAATATATCTATTATGACCAATACAATAATACTTTTTGCCTTTAATAGTGTAAACTTTACCATTACTCATAACTGTCTTTTTCTTGGAAAGTTTGCTTTTTGGTACACGTTTACCTGCTTTAGTATATTGATATGAGGCTCTATTTAAGTATAACTTAAGTCCAATTTTTGGTGTTGGTAGTTCGCCCGGTGTTGGTAATTCACCTGGGGTTGAAGTTCCATTTCCTGCATCTGGGGTTGAAGTTCCGTTTCCTGCACCTGGGGTTGTGGTTCCGTTTCTTGCACCTGGGGTTGAAGTTCCGTTTCCTGCATCTGGGGTTGAGGTTCCGTTTCCTGCACCTGGGGTTGAAGTTCCGTTTCCTGCACCTGGGGTTGAAGTTCCGTTTCCTGCACCTGGGGTTGTGGTTCCGTTTCCTGCACCTGGGGTTGAAGTTCCATTTCCTGCACCTGGGGTTGAAGTTCCGTTTCCTGCACCTGGGGTTGTGGTTCCGTTTCCTGCATCTGGGGTTGAAGTTCCGTTTCTTGCACCTGGGGTTGAAGTTCCATTTCCTGTACCTGGGGTTGAAGTTCCATTTCCCGTACCTGGAGTTGAAGTTCCATTTCCTGCATCTGGGGTTGAAGTTCCGTTTCCTGCATCTGGGGTTGAAGTTCCGTTTCCTGCACCTGGGGTTGAAGTTCCGTTTCCTGCACCTGGGGTTGAAGTTCCGTTTCCTGCATCTGGGGTTGAAGTTCCGTTACTTGCACCTGGGGTTGAAGTTCCATTTCCCGTACCTGGAGTTGAAGTTTCATTTCCCGTACCTGGAGTTGAAGTTCCATTTCCCGTACCTGGAGTTGAAGTTTCATTTCCCGTACCTGGAGTTGAAGTTCCATTTCCCGTACCTGGAGTTGAAGTTTCATTTCCTGCATCTGGGGTTGATGTTCCATTTCCTGCACCTGGAGTTGAAGTTTCATTTCCTGCATCCGAGGTTGAAGATACTGCAGCATGAGCTGTTGTTGTTACTTGATTATTAGCCGATATACCAAAACAAGTTAGTGCAATTCCACAAACCATAGTTGCTAATTTTTTTCTTGAGTCCATTTTATCTCCTTTAATGTTTATATAGCAAAATATTACATATGTTATTTATTATAGCATATTATTTTAGTTTATATATACGTTAAATTAATTTTTGATATTTCTATCTTTAAGTCCTATCGTTCTTATTTCTATTTTTGTATAAATTATCTTGTATCAACTATATTTTTTGCCTTTTTTCTACTCGCTTTTGGCTTTCTGCAAATCTGGCAAAGAAGTTAAACTAAGTTAATTGCTTACATACAAGTTATGGATAAGTCTCTTACTTAGATACCTAATAAAGCTTTAGTTTTATGGTATGAAAAAAAGTAAATTATACTATAAGCAATTAAAAGTAATAAACAAGTTATAATGATTGGTTCCCCCACCATCTGAAAAGCGCCTAAAAATTTTATTACGTCGTTAGCTAAAAAATTAAATCTAAATCCAATGAAAGCCATTAAACCATTCAATCCGCCCATAATTATAGGTGGTAAGAATATCAATAAGTTATTAGCAGTAGCCGCTTTGCGTAGCTGCTTTTTATTATAGCCGATATCACCTAAAAATTTGAATTCATCAGTCACACCTAAAGTATCCATGAGTATAGTGAAATAGAGAATACAACCAATAAATACAAAAAACAATACAGAGATAAAAGTTGCCATTAAGAATGCTGCACTATTATATGAAAGTGCATCTTTATTAGTTTTGTAGGCACTTAGAAATTTGATCTTTAACTCTTTGATTTTGTTGTAAAGTTCCTCATTGTCGCGTAGGTTGGCACCATTAATTGCATAAATTGTCTTACTGTTAGCATGTTGACTTATTTTTTTAAACTGTTGGTCATTAACAGCTATGTAGGCAAAATTACCTTTAGCGAATATGGGCCAGATATTGGTCTCTTTCAAACTGACTTTTTGCTTGTTAATATTTACCGTACCACGAGAATTCTTTATCGTATATGGTGTAAAAAGATACGCTAACTTCTTAGAAAATTTGGAATTATGCTGCGGTTTATTATATTGTTGCTTTAATAACCCTTTAAAAGTACTGAGATTAATAATTCTACATTTTTTGGTAGCCATTTTTTCACTTAGTACTATTGGTCGTTTTGCAGTCGCATTAATCACTTTTACCGTTTTAAAATCACCACCGTAATTTTTAGTGATTTGCTTCACCTTGGTCACTTGATCAGGCTTAAGTTTCTGGTCAATTTCAATAGCCGAAGGAACTGTTTTTATTAATGAAGCTTTTTGATAATTTATTAGTAAAAAGCAAGTTGCAGTAAGAGCAATAACAGCCGATATAACTAAAGACAATACAACTAATAGATTTGATTTAGTTTTTAATTTAAACAGCGATTCTGGCAAAAAGATATTATTCGTTGGTCGATACAGCTGACGATGGTTATTGATTTTACGATTAATAAGATAAGCTAAAGTGCTTTTGATAATTAAAAATGTGCCAATTATTACCAATACTAATGTAATCAATGCCATTGGTACAAAACCGATTTTGACCCACAAAGATTGTTCTTGTTTAACAAGATCTAAAACCAATGCATAGCCTATTAATAACGAAATTATCCCTAAGTAAGCTGTCCCAGACTTGGTCTTAAGAGTCTTTTCGCCAACTTGATTTAAATTAGAGATATTTATGATGGATAAGCGCTTAATCAAATGGTGATTATCAAAAAAGATAACTAATAACATAAAAATTGAAAGTGCTATTGTAATTAAGAATGGTAAAAAGGTGAACTGCGTTAGATACGGTATATCAAGCTTTAAAACTGCAATCAAAAGTATTTTTATTAAACTATAAAACAAAATACTAAGAAAGATACCAGCAAAGCAGGCCATTCCAATAATAATGGTGTTTTCTATCATTAAAATTGAAGTAATATTCTTCTTTGACATGCCTAGCATTGAATAAATTCCTAGCTCTTCAGCACGCTGCTTTAAGAAAAAATGATTAAAGTAAATAATAAAGAAAATTGTAAATAAGGTAAATAATATCGAAGTAGCATAAGACATGAACTCCACTTTTGCTGAACTTGATAAAGAATCAGCAATTACATGGTCTTTAGCGAAAATTTGCAGAGTGTTGAATAATCCTAGAATTAACGAAAGCGAGATAAAATAATTTTGGTATAAGCCAAAGCCGTTTCTGATATTGTTTTTAGCTATTACTTTGTAATTCATAATTAATTTCACTCCCCTAAGCTTCTACTTCGGCTAATTTTTGCGCCAATAGTTGTTGAAAAGCATCATTACTATCTTTTTTAACAATTTGGTCAACAATTTTGCCATCTTTTAGAAAAATAACCTTGTTAGCATAACTGGCCGCTAAACTATCATGAGTAACCATTAAGATAGAAGTATTAAATTTTTGATTCACTTTTGCTAAATATTCCATGATTAATTTAGCTGCTTGAGAATCCAACGCACCTGTAGGCTCGTCCGCCAATAAGAGTGCTGGATTCTTAATGATGGCCCTAATTATCGCTACACGCTGTTTTTGACCACCAGATAAAGCCACTGGATATTTATCAAGTTGATCACTTAATCTAAAATATTCGGCTAACTTATCAATCTTTTGATCGATTTCTTGGTCATTTCTACCGAGTAATGACATAGGAACGGCAATATTCTGTCTTACCGTTAAGCTTTTTAATAAACGATAGTTTTGAAAAACAAAACCTAGTTTTTTCTTACGAAAATTGGCAGCCTCATCATCAGATAATTTGGAGATTTCATGATCATCAACATATATTGTGCCTCCAGAAGCTGTATCTAATGTCGAAATCATATTAAGCAACGTAGTCTTGCCAGAACCAGACGCACCCATGATTGCTACAAATTCGCCAAAATCAACTGCAAAGTTAATACCGGCTAGTGCTTGGTATCGCTTTTCATAAAATTTAGTAACATTATTTACTCGTAAAATTTTAGTCATAATTAATCCTCGCTTCCTGTTTCCTTGTACTATATATCTAATACAATAAATATAATAGAAAACGCTGTCAATTAGTATCCTAGAAAGTAAAAAAAGAAATCCAAATGAGTTGAAATAAAAGTTGAAATATTATTTTTTCTAATTAATTTTTATAAAGCTCTAATTCTAATATCGAAGGGACTTTCTTGAGATATATGGTTCTCAATAATTTATATGCCGTTCCTAACATACCCGTCATCAATCCAAAAACATTTCTTTTTTGTGGAATACCAGATAGCCAGTTTTTATTAGCACAAAGATCAGTAGTAATTTTTTAGGCTTTTTTAAGACTCTTTAAATAATTGGTGATAAAATATCGGTGATAGACATTCTATGTTGCCTAAACTGCTATGACAAAGGCAATCACTACACCAATGCCTTTTTCTAAAATGCAAGACTTTGCTAATTCAATATCTATATTTAAGATTATAAATTAGTCAATAATATGAATTTTTTTATTCTAGTCATACAATGGAGTTTTGAAATATGAATAAATTTAAGCTAACTGCTAAAATGTCATACCTAATATGTGGTATATTGCAATTTTTAATTGGAATAATTTACTTTATTTGTTCAAAAAGAAACATAAGTTTTTTGATAATCTTTATATTTTTAGGCATAGCATTGATATTGATACCTTACTTGAAGCCAACAAAGATAGAAAGCAAAAAAAACGATAAAGTAATAGGAATATTATTGATTTGTACAAGCATATTAATGCTTTTATTAGTTCCAAATGATTTGATCTTTTTACTATTTTTGGATTCAGGATTGATTAATTTGATAATCTAACGAGGTAATTATATCTTATATAAAATGGTGCAATAACCTGATGCGCAAAATTTTAGCTTGTCATACCTTCGCCAAATTATATGAAAAAAGATTAGATTGCCTTTATCAAGTCAAGTAGCATGTTCAACTTAAAATTACAATTTTTGCTTTAATTTAATTGGAAAAAATACGAAGGAATGATTCAAATACAAAACAGCGCTGACATATAGTTAATTGCACAATGAACAAAAACTAAAATTAAAAAAGGCAAACCACATTTTTAGTGGTTTGCCTTAATTCTTTGTTAGCATAAACGGATTAGTTTTTCTCAGAAGCGTTTGTAAAAAATATTAAAATTTTACTTGTGTGTCTACAAAATAATAAAACGAAACTTTTTATTAGTAGCCGAAATTTACATAAAACTATCCCATAACTGACAGTAAATCAATTGCAATATCACTATTTTTAATAATATAAGGATCGTGGGGTACAATTACTATCGTCTTACCTTTATTTTTTGCAAATTTCAAAGCATCAAATATTATTTTCGTATTTTCTGGATCTAGTGAACCAGTTGGTTCATCGCACAAAATTAGTTCACATGGTTTTAATAGGCAACGCGCAAAGGTGAATTAATTTAATTTTCCTTCAGCAATAAGTTTATCGTCACGCTCAGCAAGTTTTTGTTATGTGCTTTGTAACCCTGATTTCCATTAAATTTGCAGCCACGTTTCTTAAAAGTTTTAAATTTCTCGTCCAATTAAAATTTTATTACCATAAATTGGCTACTTTTTATATTGTGGATAGTCATTCAAATAATTACTATCACCGTAACTATACAGATGGCTTCCATCTCCATCATTAAAAGTATCTTTTGTCTTAAATGACTTCTTTTGATGTTTTTGCTGATTTAGGTTTTTCAGGCTTATTTGTATTATTTACTGCTGGATAAGGCAGGAATTCATCATGATCATTTGCTAGTAAAATCTGGGCCTTTAACCATTTAATTTCTGCCCTTAACTGCTTAGTAAACCTCTTAGTATATTTAGTATTAATCAACTCAAAGTGTTTTAAACATTTTTGGTAAAGTACAACTTGTTTCTGTGGTGATAATTTTTGCCCTTGCTTAACTAGCTGGTTAAATGCGCGATTGGCACGTTTATGTTGCTTTGACCAGTTTGCTTTCTCTCTAATGCTATGCAGCTTTGGCTCTGGCTCAGCTTTCTTGGAATTAACTGAAGTGACAGCTGCCTTGTTAGTATTTTGCTTATTAGTGTCGGTTTGCGTATTAGCCGTATCTGCTGAAACTACAGCAATTTGGCTAGTCATAGGTGCAAGCATTGCAACACCAGCAATGGCTAACGAAATAATTTTCTTATTTATTTTCATCTCATTACCTCTTGGATATCAAACATTTTCAATACTATACAATTATAGCATATGTGCTAATAATAACAGATTTAATTTATTAAATTTTGCTACTTTAGTAAGCAGTATAGTCATTTTCTTTTACTTTCACCCATTAAGCCGCGCATAAAAAAAGAAGGCTGTTGTTACCAGCCTTCTTTTTTGTTATCCACAGTAATTACCAAGGCGCTATTTAGTTTCTTAGCGCTTTATACTTACAGCATTATTCTGTCTTACTTTCTGCCTGGTCATCCTTATCTACAGATTGTACATCAATAATGGCATCCCCGTTTAAGTAGACATGTGCCCCATCAGCCGTGAAGTTAACTTCCTTAGTGTCTGGCGCCTTCATTAATAGTTTAGCAATTGGTGTTTCCATTTCCTGTTCCACCACGCGCTGTAATGGTCTTGCACCAAATTTCTTGTCATAACCTTTTTGTGCAAAGTAAGCTTTAGCCTCAGGTGAGACCACCAATTTGACGTCTTTTTTAGCCAAGACATGCGTCATTTTCTTCAAGTAAATATCGATAATCTTTGTCATATCGGTTGGCGTAAGCGCATTAAACGGAACAATTGCGTCTAAGCGATTCAAAAATTCTGGTCTGAAGTAAGCCTCTAGTGCCTTGATCAACTGCTCATGGTCAACTTGACCATCCTTAAGTAAGTTATCTGAGTAACCTGCATTTGACGTCATAATTAAAATCGTATCCTTAAAGGAAACGGTTCTTCCTTGCGCATCGGTTAAGCGACCATCATCCATAATTTGTAATAAAGCATTAAAAATCTGGGGATTAGCTTTTTCAATTTCATCAAATAAAATCAAGCTATATGGTTGGTGGCGTACTTTTTCGGTCAATTGACCACCTTCACCATAGCCAACATATCCCGGAGCTGAGCCAATGAGCTTATTCACAGCCATCTGGTCTTGATACTCCGACATATCTAAGCGAATTAAATGGTTTTCACCACTAAACAATTGAATTGCTAATTGCTTAGCAAGTTCTGTCTTACCAACACCAGTTGGACCTGTAAGTAAAAATGAACCAGTTGGACGATTATTATCTTTGAAAATTTGCTTACGAGCAATCGCATCAGTAATAACTTCAATTGCCTTGTCTTGATCAATCACTGTTGCCTTTAATTTTGCCGCTAAATTTAAGTTTTTCTGTCCTTCACTGGCATGTAATTCACTCATTGGAATCCTAGTTTTAGCCTCAATTAGAGCATAGATATCTTGATCTGTAACCCTAGGCGTATCTGCATCATCAAGATGGTCTAATTGGTCACGTAATTTTTCAAGCTGCTGTTTTAGGTCACTGGCCTTAGCATAGTCTTCATTTTGAGCAGCAACTTTTTTATCATTTTCTAAAGTTTTAATACGCTGTTTCAGTCCTGCTTCATCGCTAGGGGTTGCATCAAGTCCTTTCTTTGCTCCAGCTTCATCAAGTAAATCAATTGCCTTATCTGGTAAGTAACGACCTTGAATATAACGTTGTGATAATTCTACGGCAAGTCGGATAGCGCTAGCACTATATTTTACATGGTGATACTCTTCATACTTTTTCTTTAAACCTTCCAGAATCTTCACGGTCACATCAGTTGAAGGCTCTGGCACATCAACTGGTTGGAAGCGCCGCGCTAAAGCCGCATCGTTTTCAATTTGGCGATACTCACTAGTAGTTGTCGCCCCAATCAAATTTAAATCTCCACTAGCTAAAGCCGGTTTTAAAATATTAGCTGCATCACCACTATTATTTTCCGAATCAGTCGAACCAGCGCCAACAATATTATGTAATTCATCTATAAATAAGATGATATTGGGATTTTTCTTTGCTTCATCAATAATTTTCTTTAAACGTTCTTCAAAGCTACCCCGTAAACTTGAGCCAGCAACCATATCATTAATATTAATGGCAATGATATGCTTATCTTTCATTTTTTCAGGAACGTCCCCTTGGGCAATTTTTTGGGCTAAACCTTCAACAATTGCAGTCTTACCAACACCTGCTGGTCCAACTAGCACCGGATTATTCTTCTTACGTCGACTTAAAATCTCAATTACTGCTTGAATTTGTTCATCACGCCCAATTACGGGATCGAATTTATTATTTTTAGCTTGTTCAACTAAGTCAATCCCAATTGGTTGCTCTTTTTGAGTTGGAACGTTTTGCTTAAGATTTTGTGGTGCCATATTCATACTGCTTGAATAGTGAATAGGAATCGAACCATTATTATCACTCGGACTATTAAAGAAAGAATTGTTTAATTCGTTAAATAAGTTATCAAATTCGTTGTCAAAATATGTCATATCTAAACACCCCTTGTATTCATTATAAATTTTAAATTAGCACTCAAAAGCATCGAGTGCTAATTTCTTATACTTGTAATTATAGCAGGTTATCCACAGATAGCAAGAAAGATAACTTACTTTTCCACAATTATTTTTCGAAAGCAAAAAAGCCTTATCTATCAAGACTTATGGTCCTAAATAAGGCTTACTATTTAGTTATTTTTGGTATAACTGAAACTGGGCACGTAAATATTTTGCTGTCAAACTCTGCCTATTTTGCGAAATATCCACAGGTGCACCACAAGCAACTATTTGTCCCCCATTTGCTCCTCCGCGCGGGCCTAAATCAATCATATAATCACTGTTAGCCATAATATCTAAATCGTGGGTAATCGTAATGATTGTCGCCTGCTTATTTAAAAGTTGTTGAAAAACTTGCAATAGCGTTCTAACATCTTGCGGGTGTAGTCCCACTGTCGGTTCATCAAAGATAAACAAGCTGTCTTTTTGTTGCCGGTGCAAATGACTAGTCAACTTTAGCCGCTGAGCTTCACCTCCTGATAAAGCGGGTGTTGCTTCACCAAGATGCAAGTAGCCTAAACCCATTTGACTTAAAGTTGTTAATGTTTTTTGAATTTTAGGCTCTGTTTGAAACAAATTTTGCTGAAGTAGCTCAGCTACTGAGTAGTCGAGTATCTCGGCAATACTTAATCCTTGCCATTTTACCCTTAACACATCTTGATTATAGCGGTGTCCTTCACAAAGTGAGCAAGTTTCAACCATATCGGGCAAATATTGAATATCAAGCGATATTACACCACTACCCCCACAAGCTGGGCAAGCTCCCTCTTTATTATTATAGGAAAAATGACTGGCACGATACTTATAACTCTTAGCTTGCGGTTGTTGGGCAAACAATTTACGCAAATTATCCATAATATCCGTATAAGTAGCTACTGTAGAACGTTGATTTTTACCCACTGGTGAAGAATCAACACTAATTACATTTTTAATTGACTTGCCCTTAAACTGCTTAATCCACTTAGGCATTGGTTGATGTGCTTTTTGCGCCTGCAAAGCCGGTAACAAGGCATCAAGAATTAACGTGGTTTTCCCTGCTCCAGAAAAACCAGTAACTGCCGTCATAAAGCCACACGGAATTTTAACTTGTACGTCTTTTAAATTGAAACACTGGGTGATTGCTAGGTCAATTTGTCCTAATGAAAAAAGTTCTCTATTAGCTACTGGACGAACAAGCAGCGGTGCATTACCAGTTAAATATGGGCCAATTAACGAATTAGAATTTTGCTTTATTTGTAACGGGGTACCCTGAGCAATAATTTGCCCTCCCTGACTACCAGAACCAGGGCCAATTTCAATAATCCAATCAGCTGCACTGATAATTGCAGTTTCATGATCAACTACTACTAAAGAATTTCCTTGATTAACTAATTGGTGAAAAATATCAATTAAGCCAGCTACATTATCAGGATGCAACCCTACTGAAGGTTCATCTAACACATATAACACCCCAGTAGTTTCTGTTCTTAAAGTTCGGCCTAATTGTATGCGCTGTAATTCGCCAGTCGACAAACTATTAGCTGACCGAGCTAAACTTAGATAATCTAAACCTAACTTCAATAAAGGCTTAACCTGATGTAGTAGTTCATCACTTAAATTTGTAGCTAAGTCTTGCATTGACTGCGGCAACCAGTCCTTTATTGCTTGCATATACTGGGGCAACTCACCTAAAGTTAATTGTTCAGCTGTCACAATATTTTTCCCAGCAACTAATTGTTGCCAACGGGTAGGATCAATACGATAGCCCTGGCAATGCGGACAAGTATTGAAATGATAAAAGGAATTTATTCGTTCAAGCCCGCGTTCAGACTTAGTAGTCTTACGCGAATTAATTACTGCATTATAGGCATTTTCATATAAGGCATCAAGATGATAAATACGTCCAGTCGAAGTTGGAACATCTACTGGTACTTTTCTCTCTTCACCATGAAGCACGATTGCTTTTTCTTTCTTAGTTAAGTCGCGGTAAGGAATATCTGTACGAACTCCTAATTCACGGGCAATACGCCACATCCAATTGCGTCCAGGAATCTGCCAAGTAGCAATTGCACCGTCAGCAAGCGTTTTATTTTCATCAGCAATAATTTTACTGTCATCAAGTTGTTCAACCTTCCCTAAACCCTGACATACTTGACAAGCACCATCTGAATTAAATGCAAAATCTTCCGCGCTAAAGGCATAAAATTCCACCCCACATTCTGTACAATGAATCTTACCCATTTGCTCACCGGTTAAATCCATTGCCTGCGCTATTTCAATAGTGGGGGCATTTCGATGTCCCTTAGGACAAACAGGTGACCCGAGCCGGGAAAAAATAAGGCGTAAAATATTAAAAATTTCAGTCACTGTTCCTACTGTTGATCTTATCCCAGGTATATCAGGACGCTGGCGCAAGGCAAGAGACGATGGAATATGGCGCACTTCATCAACAGCTGCGCGTCCTACTTGATTAATTCGTCTTTTCGTATAAGTGGCCAAGGAGTCAAGATAGCGGCGCGCGCCTTCTGCATATAATATTCCCATTGCCAAACTAGATTTACCAGAGCCACTAAGACCCGTTACTGCTACAAATTGATGCAAGGGAATCTCAACATTAATATTCTTCAAATTATTAACTCGGCCACCAATTACTTCAATCTTTGTTGGTTGTTCTTTATATTTCATGATTAATCATCTTTTCTTTTATTTGTTTTCACCGATTTGTTAGGCTTTTTCAATAAATACTGGCGAATCACTTGAATTACTTGTTTATTTTGGGGCAATTCAGAATGATCTGCTTGCTTACCGGTCACGATTATGGCCGTATAAGCTTTAACTTGATTTTGAAAAATAAACTTACCCGCTGCTACACTACTTTCAGGTACAATGCCGTCAGACTCATAATTTTTACCACCAGTTAACGAATAAACCTTTAAGCTTTTCGGTAATTTACTACGTCCTTTAATAAAGTCTGCTAACATCTGCGTTCGATTGGCTATGTTTTTTTCAGTAAAGTTATAAGGCGTCCCCAAAGTCATTAACCGTTTAATCTTAGCATCGCTGTCATATTGTGAATAGTAATGTTCTAACCAATAAGTCCAAATAAGTCCTCCATTAGAATGACCAAAAGCATTAAAATTATTAAATTTATAGTTCTTCATTAAAGAGTCAAACGCTATATCTAGCCAATAAGCTTGCTTTCTTATATTTGCATATCCATCGCGATTATCGGTAAAACCGATAATAATGAATGGTTCGAGGTCATTTTTCTTAATTGAACCACTATATGATAATTTTGCTTCACGTGAAACAGTGATTTTTAATACGCTATGTCGACGCACAGTTGTCTTATTTAGCTGACTAATTAATTGATTAAATCGTTCTGTTGTTGCACTTGATCCCGGCACCATAATTACGGGCGAAAGTAACGATTTACTCCGTTCTGCTCGAGTATTATTTTCTTTTTTCATCCAGGAATAACTGGGGATAGATAAAATAATCATAATTACGACTAATCCGAATAGCCATTTATAATTGGTGTTTTTATTCATTTACATTCTCCTGCGTGGCCTCACCTAACTTTTTGCTTACCCGTTCACTAAGTTTAATAATTGGCCACAATAAGCCAATGTCATTTAAAAACAACAAAATTGTAAAAATCAACGTTCCCCAATTGCCATTAGTCCCAAAAAAGGGAACTAATAACCCTGGTGTCCCTTTTAAAATTGGATATACACTCACCGGAATAAGCCGTAAGCTAATTGCACTAGCGGCTATTAGTAAATTAAATAGTGGAATTAAAATGCTCGGTAACAAAAATACGGGATTCAGCATAATTGGTAGCCCCACGGTAAAGCCCAAAGTTGAATTAAATGCTGCTGGCAAAAGGCTAATTTTGGTTAAAGAAACAATTTCTTTATTTTCATGACGTAGCATTAATATGACAATGATTGCTAAAGTAACGCTAGAGCCACCCATCATAGCATAATTATTAATTAAAGAACTACCCAAAAATTGATAAGGAACCTGCCAAGAATTGCCATGTTGTAAAGCATAGGTTAAATTTTCTGCAGAATGAGCATTATTAATTGTTCCAGAAAGGGCATGTACTGGAAAACCAATACCCAACCAATTTAAAAAAGTAATAACTACTGTGAGTAACATTACTTCCCATAAATTATTTGTAATCTGTACTCGATTAATAAGTTCATTAAAACTAGTCGAATTTAATAGCTTAATTTTTAAATCATAAATAAAAATTCCTAAAATAATACTCAATATGAGACAAACACAAGCTGGAAGCGCAGCTTGCCAAACCCGGCTTTGAATAGTCCTTGTACTTTCATCTTTAACAGGCTGATAATCTTTACCCAAAAATCGATAAATAAGACCAACCCCATAGCCAATAACTAGAGCAATAAATACCGCATTAATTTGTAATAAGTTTTCTGAAAAAAGCTGTTGGGTATTGCGATTAGTACTAGATGCATAAGCACAAAAAAGAATAAATAAGACAGCAGTTATACCGGCCATACTCGAATCTTTATGATAAATTCGAGCCGTATATTGAGCCATAAAGTAACAAGCATACAGTCCAAAAATGCCAAAAGTTACTTCCACCATGCCCGCACTAATAAATGAACCCGTATACCAAAACTGATCTGATATTACCTGATCTAAACCAAAAATATTGTATATTAGTCCGTCGGGGGCAAAAACCAAATTATGTAAAAGTTTAAAATATGAACCAGCCATGGCAATTGGCATTAACATAACTAAAGTACGTTGAGCAGCTTTAAAAAAAGAACACTCACGAATTTTAACTATAGTAGCGATATCAATCATTTTTTGAACTCCTAACCAAACTATTAAGACAAAATAATACGCCACTTATTCTAAGCCAGCAAATTTTACGTATAGTTCTTATTTATTTTTTAACAGTCATTTTACTCAAAATGTTATAATAGCTGTAACTTCTAGAAGGTGAAAAAATGAGTAAGAAAAAAATCGAATTATCAACCAATGTAGAAATGTTGATTAAAAAATATCTCGATCTTAATGATCTTAGTTTGGATGAATTAACTAATAGAGCTCTTAAAGCATACTTAGTTAATCACCTAAGTTCAACACAGGTCAAGGAAGCTTTGAAGCAAGCCGATGAAAGTGAATCAAGCTATTCAAATAAATTATTTCAAAGCAACATTGATGATTTAAATAAGCTTTAACTAAGCAAGCCAAGCAGGAAATTTCCTACTTTTTTGGATAAAATAAAAATATCCTAGTGTTTAACACTAGGATATTTGAATTCTTAAGGAGACTTTTATTATTAAATTTAAATCTAGTTTATGATATTAATAAAAATCGCTTAGACAGTTACTTAATACTTAAAGAGGTTGTTATATCTCTTGGCAACATATGATTTGAAAAACTCTGCAATTCAGTTTCAAGTATCCGCAATTTATCAGTTCTTTCCTTTAAAAATGCTACTATTAAGGTTAATAAATCGATGCCCTTATGTGGGTCTAGTTCAGTCACTGTTTTAATTTTCTGTAAACGATATTCTACAGTCTTGGGGTGAACCATTAAAATATTAGCCAGTGACGACATAGATACTTGATCTTTGGCATACAGCCATAGGGTTAGTTGTGTATCTTCATCAATTTGACTTAGCTTTTTTCGGATAGCTGGATAATCTAAGGTTGAATGCATGATATTAGCCATATTTGCCACTTCATCATAATAAACAGTGGCATCAAACTTATTCGTTAATGTTAAAGCAAACAGTGCTTCTTTAATACTGCCCGACAAGTCAAAATGTGGTCTACCAATACCAATAAAAATGTTTTTAGGTAAATTAGTTAAAAAATTTTTTTCCTTATTTTGCCGCATAACATATACGCGTTTACTTTTATCTAAATTAAATGCTAATCGCCATTCAGGCAAATTGTTATATTCACTTGAGGCTACTACAGCAATATATTTTATATCTAGGTCAACGCCATTGATTTTAGCACGCCCATCAAAACCATTATCAGCTACCGGCACATCATAATCTGAAACGTATAACCACTCATGCATAAATTTTTCAAGCATATTTATCGTTCTCCTATTTAACTAATTAATATATAAATTTTTTCTTATATAAATTTACTATCTGCAAATAGGTAATTAAATAGCTCTATCAAGTAACTGTTCGGTAATTTTTTCTTAATCTGGAACAATTACTGTTCCATCACCATCTTTTAAATAAGAAGAAACATTATCTAATGATGTAATAATAGCTTTATGACCGGTTGACTCTGCGTATGAAATAGCAGCTTCAACTTTTGGTTTCATTGATCCGCTTGCAAATTGATTATCTGCTAAATATTCTTTCATTTGGGATACGCGAACTTCATGCAAGTCTTTTTGGTTTGGCTGTTGATAATTTAAAGTTACATATTTTACAGCAGTTAAAATTATTAATTCATCAGCATCAACTAGTTCAGCTAATTTTGCTGCTGAAAAATCTTTATCAATTACTGCTTCAATACCATGAACTTCAGCTCCCGCTTTAACAACGGGAACACCACCACCACCACCAGCAATTAAAGTCACATCATTATCTACCAAAGTATTAATTGCTTGGGCTTCTATAACACTAATTGGTTTAGGTGAGGGAACCACTCTTCTAAAGCCGCGACCAGCATCTTCAACAATTTGCCAATCAGAGTGTTCTTTTTCAATTTCTGCCACTTCTTCTTCATTATAAAATGGTCCAATTGGCTTTGAAGGATGTGCAAATGCCTTATCATGTTCATCAACAACTATTCTAGTTAACATTGTTGCAACATTTAATGATAATTGTCGCCTTTTTGCACATATGTTTAAGGCATTGGCCAGCCATAAGCCAATTTCGCCTTGCGTCATAGCGCCAACTGTATCTAATGGCATAGCTGGATTGCTTTTGGTACTACCTGCAAGTTCTTGTAATAATAGATTGCCCACTTGCGGGCCGTTACCATGAGTGATGACTAATTGTATATCTCCTTTAGCAATAAACTCCGTTAGGTAATCCGCTGTCTTCATTAAGGCGGCTTGTTGGGCTTGTGCTGACGGATCATCGGTTAAGATGGCATTGCCTCCCAATGCAACAACAATTCTTTTCATACTTTCCTTTCTACGCTTTTAGCTTACCTAGAATAAGTGCAATAATTGCAGTTAAAGCTAAAAAACCAATAATAATCATAAAAATCCATTCAATCTTACTAATTGGGTGATTATTTTCTTTGCGAGCACGGTAATATAAAACAAAACCAATCACATAGGCAATGGTACACAGCCACAGATATTGCAACCCCGCAAAGATCATCTCCACAACTTCAAAAACTAAAGCAATGAGACCACACCAAATCATGCTCTGCTGTCTGTTCTCTAAACCTAATTTCAATTCATATGCGCCAACCAATACATAACAAACAGCAATTGAAGATGTACATAAGGAGTAAGCAAAGTTGTATGCTTGGTCTGTAAAAAGCAATGTAATTAAAAATAGTTGAATTAAAATTTCAGTTAACCAAAGAGAATTAGCTGGGGCCCTGTGTTTATTCAATTTACCAAACCAATTTGGTAGTAAACCTTGTTCAGCCATTAATGAAGTAGCTTCAACTGGTAACATTGTCCAAGATAACCAGGCACCTAATATGGAAATAATCAAGCCAACTGCAATAAATGCACCGCCAATTGGTCCCGTCATTTCCTTAAATAGATAAAGCAAAACAGGATGCCGCATTGTTTGTAATTTAGCAAGCGGCAAATAGCCATATGGTAAAATAGAAACAACTATATAAATACTTAATAAAGAAAACAAACCAATAATTGTTGCTTTACCTGCATCTGACTTTTTCTTGGCACGAGCAGCCATTGTTGTAGCGCCCTCAATACCAACAAACACCCACATCATAACCATAATGCAGCCTTTAATTTGGTTAAAAATGCCAGCTCTTGTTGGTGCAGTATACGTCACTTTACCCATAAGATTGGTAGACATATTGGCCCAAAAATGACTTGTAAAAATACCTGCCTTAAAAGTAATAAGTGCAATTACAATAAATGCAAAAATTGGAATCATTTTAGTTATAGTAACAATCGCATTAATAACTGCGGCTGATTCAATTCCCTGAGTAACTAAAATTGTTAGTGCCCAGGAAATAATTGAGGCAACAATAATTGCACTAATACTATTACCTGACTTTAATGGTGGGAAGAAATAACCTAATGAAGACATTAGCATCGTTGCAAATGCCACATTACCAAGCCAAGCTGACAGCCAATAACCCCAGCCAGAAATAAATCCAGCAAAATCACCAAAACCTGCACGAGCATAGTCTGATACTCCAGTTAAGTCCGGTTTAGTCAAAACTAAATTATTTAAACTTAAAGACAATGTTAAAATACCGATACCAGTAATTACCCAAGCTAAAAGTGCTGCCCCCGGTGTAGCCGCTTGTGCTAAAGTCGATGGTAAATCAAAAATTCCTGAACCAATTGCTGAACTAACAACTAAAGCAACTAGAGCTGGCAGAGCTATCCCTTGCTCTTTGGAATCAGTCATGACTAGTGGCCTGCCTTTTCAAGCTCTGGTACAGCTGGAATAAACATATTGCCTAAGGTTGCTGCCATAATCGCTTTAATTGAATGTTTTCGGTTTTCGGCTTCATCCCATTGGCGAGCGTACTTGCTACGAAAGACTTCATCGGTAACTTCCATTTCGGTAATACCATACTGTTCTTTAACATCTTGACCATATTCTGTGTTAGTGTCATGAAAAGCTGGCAAGCAATGCATAAAAATTAAATTATCGTCATCCATGCCTGTTTTGTTCATCATTTCCATATTAACTTGATATGGTTTAAGTAATTTCACCCGATTTTCCCAATCAGACTCACCCATTGAAACCCAAACATCAGTGTAAATAACATTAGCCCCTTTAACACCTTCATCAATATCAGCCGTTACCAATAAGTTAGCACCTGATTCCGCAGCAAATTTATTTGCTAAATCAACAACTTCTTGAGTTGGGTGTAATTCTTCTGGTGCCACAATATGAATATTGACACCGAGCATTGCACCAGTTACTAATAAAGAATTAGCCATATTATTGCGACCATCACCAACAAAGGCCAGTGTCAAACCTCGCAAATGACCAAAGTTTTCTTTAATTGTCATAAAATCGGCAATCATTTGGGTTGGATGCCATTGATCAGTCAAACCATTCCAAACTGGAACACCAGAATATTTTGCTAATTCTTCGACGTCTGTTTGTTTGAAACCTCTAAATTCAATACCATCAAACATTTTGCCTAAAACAATTGCAGTATCCTCAACGGATTCCTTTTTTCCTAATTGAATATCATTAGCTCCTAAATACTCAGGATGTGCACCTAATTCAATTGCTGCGGTAGTAAACGCTGAACGCGTTCTAGTTGATGTTTTTTCAAATAATAAAGCAATATTTTTTCCTTCTAAATAATGATGCGGAATATTTTTTTGCTGTAAGGTCTTTAAGTGTAGCCCTAAGTCAATTAAATATTGAATTTCTGCTGGAGTGAAATCCTTTTCTGCTAATAGTGAACGTCCTTGAAATACTGAATTAATAGCCATTTTATTTCTTCCTTTTATTTATTTAATTTTTTATAAGTCTTCACGCCACAGAGGTTGAGACATACAACGCGGACCACCACGACCTCTTGAAAGTTCACTTGAAATAACTTCATGCACCAGAATATCGTGTTCACGTAACATTTCATTACTTACATAATTACGGTTATAAGTAACTACTTCACCTGGGGCGATAGTTAAAGTATTGGAGCCATCATTCCATTGCTCACGTGGGGCAACAATATCATCAGCATTACCAGTCATAATCAAATCTAATTCTGATAGATGGAGGACTTGTTTTAATGTTTCCCCTAAATCAGTGTGATGTTCCATCTTGATTTTGCCGTTTTCATCTGGGGTCATAACAAAAATATTCATTTTCCCGGCTTCATCCATAATTCCTGGAAAAACAGTAAACTGGTCTTTATTGACCATCGTAAATACCGTATCAAGGTGCATCATGGCGTGATTATGTGGGATTTCAATCGCTACTACTGTATCAAAGTGACTATCATTATTAGTAAATAATTCTTGTGCCAAACCTTCAATTGATTTAGATGATGTTCTTTGTGAAACACCAATTGCTAAAACATGATTGTTTAATACCAATTCATCCCCACCCTCAATTCGGGTACTATGGTTACGATCGCGCCAAACATTAACATGACCTGCAAAACGGGGATGATATTTCATCACAAATTCAGTAAATAATGATTCAGGCTGACGAGCTTTAAAAGTCATATGATTAATAGTAATTCCTAAACCTATAGAGGCCTGTGGATCCCTTGTAAAATATGCATTAGGTAGGGGATCGAGTAGAAATGGGTCATTAGCATCACTACCTGCCAAATCGTGTAGGGTTTCATTTTTTAAATCCAAATCAATTTCATTACGACGAATACCGCTATAAAGCTTAGTTACCATATCATGCAAGTCAAAACTATTAAGATATTCTTGCAAGACCTCATGTGTTACACCCGCTTCATAACCATGTTCACTAAGGTATTGCTTAATAAACTCTTGGCGAATTTTTGAACTTTGACCTAATGCTTCAACCGCTAAGTCATCAATATATAGGGTCTCAACCCCATTCTTTCTTAAGGTTTCAGCAAAATAATCATGTTCTTCTTGGGCAATTTTCAAGTATGGGATGTCATCAAACAACAGATTCTCCATTGTGTCAGGAGTAATATTTTCAACTTCAGCACCTGGACGTTTCAACAATACTGTTTTTAATTTGCCAATTTCTGAATTAACATTTATTGCTGGATTTTCCATCTTTATTTCTCCTTTATGCAACAATTGTAAAATTATCAAAAAGCGCTTTCATTAATTTACGTGATAATTATTGCAAAAACACATATGTGATAAAACGGTATTTTTGATAGTCTTTTTTATCCATTTAGATAAATAAAAAGCACTTACTAACAGGTTACGTAAGCAAGTGCTAATAATGATTGAATAACTATAAAGACATAATATCTTCTTACTCAATCTCTTTTTAGTTTTTAATGATTTCCCAACTATAAATAAAAAGCATATAAAGTAGTTGTCCTTTATATGCTTTAATGAAATATTAATTAAATTGATCTCCAGCCAATTGACGATAAAAATTAGCTCTGGTTGTTTGAACATATGGAACTATCCAAATAAGTCCTATGCCCAAAGTAAGTAAACCTATTAAATACCAGCCCAAAAAGCTTAAGTCTAAAACAAATAATTGCCATTTGTGTCCCACCATCAACCGACGACTTTCAGTAATTCCAGTCGTAGCATGAACTTCTTTACCACTTTCAACCAAGTCGCTCACAATATACGGAGTTAAAGCATAAGAATAACTTTTAATAATACCTGGGACAACAAGTAAAAGTGTCCATAAAATTTGAAACACATAACTACACAAATAATTTAAAAATTCTGGAATAAAACGGTTGTCAGTAAAGACCGAAAAAACAGCTTTAAACAAATTGTGCTTATATCCTCTAGATAAATGTAAGAAGGTAATTAGCCATACTTAACATGAAAAAACCGCTAAAAAAGCCCAATCCAGTACCTAAAAAAAAGGTGCCATTCGTAACATACGGTCTTACTATTTCAACAACATTATTACCTTGAAAATTACCAATATTATCTTTCATATTATAGCCAAAAATTAAGCCATTTAAGATTACTATAATTAGACCAATACAGGCGGCCCAACCCCAATTACCACGAAGCTCTTTTTTAGCTTCTGCTTTTATTTCTAATCTGTTCATATTTTCCTCCACACAACTCTTCTAATAAGTTAATTTTAACCTAAACAAGTGATTATTAGCAAAGAATATACAAAGAGCTTAATTCCACCAACATCGGAACTAAGCTCACACAGTGTTTATAC
The DNA here is from genome assembly GCF_003692995.1 of Lactobacillus sp. ESL0233. NCBI lineage: Bacteria > Bacillati > Bacillota > Bacilli > Lactobacillales > Lactobacillaceae > Lactobacillus > Lactobacillus sp. ESL0233. The sequence continues at coordinate 324,266 of NZ_REHH01000009.1, forward strand.
CGTCAGCACTGACCACATAAAAAGAAATATCATTTTCGCTACCGTAGAAAATGAATAAATTATTCTTTTCGCTAACGGCACAACAAAATTCTAGCATGCAATTACTTAAAAAACAAGACAAGCACAGCCTATACAAATATCTATTAGTCAATTAAAGACTTCATAATTTTATCAATTTGTGGCTTTAAAGATGCAAATTGTCCCATTCGCGTTCTATCTGACTGAATAATTAGCATCGTTTTACCATCTTTGGTACTACGTAAAAAGGTATAATAGCCTTCTCCTGCCCCATTAGCTATTTTAAATTTACTATTGTTATAAAAACCACCATTATAAAAACTCGGCGAACCGGCTTGATAAAGTAACTTTCGACTTTTACTCGACAAGAATTTTCCCGCAAGCAAATAATGAATTACTTTAGCTAAATCATGATTAGACATTACTATTGATCCAGCTCCCAGTTCATTGTGTGCATCACTTAAAGCAGTTTTAGCTTTGACTAAAACATATCTACCTTTTTTATAAACTTTGCCAGGAATAAATCCAGTATTTAACAGTTGAGCCGACTTAGCCCATAAAAATTCAGTGTGCTTCAATTTCAATGGCTTAATATAAGTATCACGAAATAATTTTTCATAACTTTTTCCCGTTACTTGGGATAAAATACCGCACAAATATATATAATTAAGTGAACTGTAATACCATTTCCCTAACATTTTCGGTACAAAAATTGTTTTTGCAATATTATGTTCAAGATTTGCTTGATCAGATTTAAAAGTTCTACTTCCTAATTGACTACCAGGCCGTAAACTTAACCCTGCAGTCATTGAAATTAGATTTGCTAATTTAATTTTCTTTGAACCAGGGATTGCTGGATAAAATTTACTAAGTGGATCTTGCAAACTTAATTTACCAGTTTGAACAAGCCGCATTACTAATGCTGCAGTCATTGACTTTTGAACAGAATTAATTAAATAACTAGTGTCAGTTGCATTATTTGTAGCATAATCAAGTAGAATCTTATTGTCTTTAATGACAAGAACTGATCCCTTAATTTTTAAGGCATCAATTTGCTGGCGCACTATTTTTCTTTTAAAGCTGCTTTTCGATTTTCAACTGCAGGATATTTGTCCGTTGTCTTAATCATTCCTGGCTTGTTTTGCCATTTTTTAGTATAGAAATAATTACGCATATTATAATTATACGGTTCATTTTTCTGATTCATAAATGGCTTAACCGCTTGATCAACAGCAACCCATCCACGCCAACCAATATGAATGGTATCTTCCATAAAATATTTTTCCGAACCACGTTTGGATAAATCTTCTATCTTATCGAAGCCTTGGCTGTTTAATTGATACTTAATTTTATTAACTGATTTTTGATACATTGACTCAGATAGTCCAGTATAATCAGCCCACTTTTGATTTATTGGTGGAATAATGAACAAAACATTTGTATGTTGTTTAGCAAATTGGTGCAACATCAATTCAAAGTCACTATATTCAACTGATTTTGTATAATTAAAATCACGCTGGCTATCTTTTAATTTAGCTAAGGCCCGTTTGTTTAAACGCATTTTGTAAAATTTGTTATTAATGCCAAAGCTATTTGAATTAGTATTAATAGCAGCCTGTTGCTTAGCTATTTGGTCAAGCGCCTTAATCGAGTATGTATTAGGCAATAATTTAGCATGACCATTAATCTTTTGGATACGATCACGTAGCTGAAATGTACTGAAAAACTTGTCCTCATTGTTTAGCATCCGTCGCTGATTTTCAAGGAGAAAACGTTGCGTACTTGTTAAACTCTGACCATTTGCAATTGTTTTCATACCAGATTTAATAACACCCTTTGTTTCTGGCATTTGCAAGAACCGTTTGGCAGCATAACGATTAGAAACACTAGTTTTCTTAATTCCTAATAAAAAATTACAAGCTTGCAATGGTGAATAATACAAAGAAAAAGCATCTGGATCTTGACCAATCTTGGTAAACCATTGGGGTGAAATAATCACTACCGCCTTTTTATTCTTTAATTGTTTAGCAGTACCTTGCATCCCTAGAAATTGAGCTAATGATTGGCTCCCAGGTCCCCCCAATAAAAATGGGCGATAATTGCGGTGATATTTCTCAGCCAAAACGCTCGGATGGAGTGGATCAAGCCGTGATAATTCACTAGAACCATAAAAAGGGACGTAGCCATCATCAAAGGCATTCTGCTTCATTCGTGATCCTTTGAAAATAGTAGTTGTCTGCGAATTAGCTGCTTGATAGATAGCATCCTTAGAAAATGTTCTTTCCCAAGGTATTAAAAAAATGACTAACAGCAGGATAAAAGCGCAAAGAACCGGGCCAAAAATTTGCCACAGTCGGCGTTTATTACTCATTTTTTGAATTTTCCACCTTTGAAACAATCTTACTTGGCGTGTTCCATTCATTCCTATCAAATTCAGAAACTGGTACATCAATTGCAAACTTCTCTTGCAAATTCAAGAGCATCTGAACACTAGCCATTGAATCCATTAAGCCATTTGCAAAAATATCTTCATCCATTCTTTCTGATAAATCTTCACCAGTTAAATCTTGCAAAATGTCTAAAACTTCTTTTTCAATATTCATAATAAAACCTCTTAAATTAGATTACTTTCTTACTTCCAACCAAACCATAATTCACTAAGGAAGCCTGAAAAAATCAAAAAACTAAAACAAACAATATTAAACGTTACAAAAATTGCCAACCATTTCGTAAACTTATTAGACGGAATTTGCTCCTTGTGTTTCTTTTTATATCTAAGCCAGCAATCATTAATAATAATAGCTATTGCATGGAATAAACCATAAACAATATAATACCAGGTTAAGCCATGCCAAAAGCCCATTGTCAAGAATAATAACAAGTATGCAGCTTGTGACAATCTAATCGGATTCTTAAACAGCTTTTTCTTCATGGCAAAAAACGTAAAACGCATGTAAATGTAGTCACGGAACCAGAATGACAGCGTCATATGCCACCGATTCCAGAATTCTTTAATATTTTGCGAAATAAAAGGCTTATTAAAGTTTACTGGTGTATGAATTCCCATGAAATTAGAAATGGAAACTGCAAACAGGGAGTACCCCGCAAAATCAAAAAATAGATACATACTATAGCAGTACATATAGGCTACTAGCCACCAAGAAAATTTCAGACCACCATTAGCTGCACCTGCAATTAAAGCAGCTTTAGAAATCTTAGGCAACCAATAGGTTCCAAAAAACCAGCCTAAAACAAATTTATAAAGAAAGCCTTGAAAAAGATTTCTTGTTGCTATCTCTAAATCAACCAGATATTGGTCACGCTTAGGGGCAACATTGCATTCCTTAGCAAATCTGCGGTAACGATCAATTGGACCAGATGAAAAAGTGGGAAAGAAAAGCAGAAATCGTAGATAGGTACTCAAATCAAGTTCTTTAATCGCACCATCACGTATTTCCATAATAACCTGTACTGTCTTAAAGGTAATATATGAGATACCTAAGAAAGCTAAGACACCAGGAATTGGTGCTTTAGGAAAAGCAATCTGAAATTTAACTAAAACTAGTGGTAAAATAGCTAAAACAACCGCTAAGTAAAAAGCCCATGTCTTATTCTTACCATTTTGGCGATAATGCAGATACCAATAGCTCACTAATAATTGAAACAATAGGTAAATAATTAAATTAACCCCTTGTTGCCACTTATCTCCATCAAAAATAAGAAATAAAAAAACTAATGAAAATGCTACTTCACAGATTTTTAAGCGATGACCATGATATAAGCCAATAATAATTGGTACTAGGCCAATCATTAAATACACAAAGTATTGCGGATTAGTGTAAGGCTGTAAGTTTATGAAGTTAAAATTCACTACTCATTAACCTCCTTAATTACAGCTTTAATATCAACTTTTCCATTCTGGGAAATTGGTAAAGTTTCACGGTAAACAAATCGCTGTGGAATCATGTATGGCATCAAATTTTTAGCTAAATCAGCACGTATTGCTTTAGTAATTTCAGCTTCTGAATAACGTTCTTTAATACCATCTTTTAGTTTGATTTCAGCTACAAGTTGCTTAACCGTATGATCCTTACCATACTTAGGAGCTACTACTCCATAATCAACAAACTCATTCTTACCTATGTAATGATTAATTTCTTCTAATTCAATCCGATAGCCATTAAATTTAATTTGAAAGTCAATTCGCCCACGATAAAATAGCATTCCATTATCTAGGAAACCCTCATCGCCAGATTTATGACTCATATACTTTGCACCCGGCTTTTTGAAAAATGCCTTAGCAGTCTTTTCCGAGTTATTCATATATCCTTTAGAAGTACTTGGTCCTTCAATGATAATTTCACCTTGATTATGGTCACCCTTTGTTTCATCAATGGTAATTTTAGTATCAGCTTTAGCACGTCCGATTGGTAAGCGATCATATTTGTTCAATATTTCATCAGTAATCTCTACTTGTGTCACCGCAACTGTAGTCTCAGTTGGACCATAAGTATTAAAAATTTTAGCATGAGGGAACTTTTGCTTAAGCATCAAAGCTTCGCCATGAGGTAATTCTTCGCCACAAAATAGGAAATGTGTCATTTCAGGATGATGTTTCTCATCAAATGTTTTATCAAGAAAACACATTTGGGCAAATGACGGGGTTGACACCCAAACATTAAACTTTAATTTAGGTAAAGTTAAGAATAACTGGGCAAAATTCTCTGTTACATCATGTGGCAAGACCACTAACTTACCACCGCTAACTAAGGCTGGATAAAGACTCATAACTGAAAGATCAAATGAATAAGGCGCTTGCGATAAGAAACTAGGATAATCAGGTAGAGCAAAGTCGGTCATTTCCCAATTGATGAAACTTAGTAGATTGTTATGACTAATCTGAACCCCCTTAGGTAAGCCACTGGTACCAGAAGTAAAGATAATGTAAAAATTAGCATCACCTGCCACAAAATTTTGTGAATCAATCTCAAAGGTACCATCCATTACTTCACTAGGTTTAATAACCTGCAAACCTGTTAAATTAATTTCCGGAAGTGCATCAATCGCCAAAATAACTTTTGCCTTAGCAACTTCTTGAATCATTGCTATTCGTTCCGCATTAGAATAACTAGCAATTGGAATATAGGCATGCCCTGCTTTGACACAGCCCAAAAAACTAGCAATCATTTCAAAGTCTTGTCCGCCCCATACCATAATTGGACTATCAGTCGGAAGATTTAATGAAATTATTTTATGTGCCCACGCATCTGAGCGCCTTTTTAAATCACCATAAGTATTAGTTTTACTTAAATAATCATAAGCAATTCGGTTGGGTTCAATTGTAGCAATTTTATCAATTTTTTTAATTACATCATTAATCATAATGATACCACCTTAGAATTCGTTATAAATAAAGTGAACCGACGTTAGACCACTATATTGATATAGATAAATTAGTGTCATTAAAATAGCACAATAAATAAGTGTCGTGAGAACAAACTTACCTATTTGTTTACTGCGTGAATCATTTCCTTTTTTTAGCATAAATCTTTATCTCTCTAAATCTTAATAAATCCCGAAAATATTATTATATGTCTTCACTGTATTACCACTGTATTACTACTGTCAATGAACTGCTTAAAATTTTATCATTTTTTTACTAAATCTAAATATAGTTTAGCAAACTTATTGTTCTTTATTAAATTTACTACAAGCATTATAAGAAAAGACTAGTGGGATAAAGACAATAATTGATAAAAACAAAATAGCAAATGTCAATAGACTTACTAAATTTTTTCGTTTCAACCACCCTTTACTCGTAGCAGTTGTCAGAATAAAAACGGCAAATGTAACGGTCACAATCAACTCAATTAAAAAGAACGAAGAATAACTCGACCAGCTTGCCATCCTATAAAGCCATAACCAAACTGAAGCCGGTAATAAACATAACCAGCCTGAGACACGTAACCAAAAAGTAATTCGATTGCGATATTTTTGTTTTTTCATCTTTCTCCTTAATACATTCAATAGAATAAAGATAATTATAACAATGTGTTCTTCAATAAACAATTTTACATCAAATGAAAAATTCCTTTATTTATGAATTCGTCATACTTTTTTCACATTTTATAGTTATACTAAGTGTTGATATGGTGATGCTGAGAAACGTTACCATGTTACACTCAACTTTTATGTTTTTCATTCATACTCCTCCAAGTATAATGTAATGAAAAACGGAATGACTTTACAGGTCATTTTCATATCTATCCCTTTCAACTCACGTGTATTGCGTGGGTTTTTCTATTTCCTTTATGACTTCTAAAGGAAATCTTTACTAATTTATAAGACATTTTCTACCTTTACTTTATAATTAAGGAATATTATTTATAGAGTAGTAAGTTAGTAAAACTTGCTACATACTCCCACTTTTTATTTCATTCATTCTTACTCCTTCAAAGTAGATGAAAACTAACCGACCCGCATGTTTTGCGGGTCTTTTTCTTTATTTTGCTTAATTTTAGTGAAAGGGGCTGTCCCAGGTGTTTTCGCCCACAATCAAACAGCTATTAGCAGAAAAAACCGACACTTTTATTATTCCGGTAGCAAAAATTGCCTTTGTTCAGGCTAATAATCCGCTCTACCATGCTTTTTTAATTTTAACGAGAGTAAAATATGCTAAGATTCCCGTACTAGATCAGGAAAATCACGTGGTTGGCCTAATCAGTTTAGCCATGATTACTGCTACAATGATGGGAACTCATGAAATAACTAGCGAGCCCTTAAATAGCCTTAAAGTTCGTGATGTAATGGAAACCAATTTCGATAAAATTAATCTTTCAGAATCAACTTTAGAATCCCAACTTCATTTATTAATTGACAATCCCTTTCTCCCAGTTGTCGATAATCATGATATTTTTCAAGGTCTATTAACTCGGCGCAAATGGATTAAAGCTTTCAATTACATTACTCATAATCTAGAAAAAGAATATAAAATCATAAAGAAATGAAAAATATTTATTTATCGGTTTTCAAAGAGCAATATTCAATATATAGCACAACTATTATGTACTTTATTATAGTAAATAGTATTATAAAAATTTTTTTATTATCCACACTCTTTTGAGTTATACTTAACTTGGAATAAGTTATATTCTTAAGTCTTAAAAAATGTCTTGTTTATATTAATTAAAAATTAGAGATTGCTTTGTGTTAAAAGAAGGATACTAATTATGGTAAATAAAATAATTTCTGAGCAATTAAAAACTTTAATTGATGCTATTATTGACAATTTAGCATATCCTCGTGAGCAAGAATTATCTTTATCAGAAAAAAAGCAACTAGTCACTCAATTAAAAAAAATTAACCAAAAGTGCGATAATTTCTCTGAAAAAGTAATAATTACTGATGTCTTTTATAAAGACAAAATTGCCAAAGAATTTAAAATTATCGATAATAATTTTGGATGGATTTTTGAAATTTTACAACACGAATTAGTTTCAGCTACTAGACTTCACGCCCTATTGCTTGATTTAGCTCATGAAGAACATTTTTCACTTGAAGGAATTAATAAAATAAACCACTATTTTTCTGAAACTGACGATCATGGTGACAATGATAATTTTGTTACGATGTCTTTTGCTGACTTGATTGATTCACTTAATCGCGCCAAAATTTTTCAAGTTGAAACTAATCCTTCCCCGCAAAAGCAAAGTGTAAAAAAGTCACCTACCTCAATCAAAAGAGCCAGTTCAAATAAAATTATCAAATTATATGATTATTGATTTAAGAAAGCTATAACGCTTTCTTTTTATTAAATTCATTGTTTTCTATAACCTAATCATTCGTGTAATAAAAAAAGTAAGTTAATGTTAAAATAAAATACATATTATTTTTTTATACGGAGGCAGAACAAATAATGAGTTTTAAAAAGCAGTGGAAATTTATACTAGTACTACTTATTGGTCTCATTAGTCTTATTTGTCAATTCGGGTTACACACCAATAGCTTATTTCAAATTGGTAATTTACAATTTACAATTCAAGCTATTTTAATTGATCTTGTAGGAATAATGATGACCATTTCCTTACTTAGTGAAATTGTTGTCGACTTTAAATCTGGACGCTATGGTGTAGATATTTTAGCCGTTATTGCAGTTATATCCACGATTTTAATCGGTGACTATTGGGCCGAGTGGATGATTTTAATTATGATGACTGGTGGCGAAACTTTAGAAGATTATGCCACCGGTCAGGCCGACAAAGAGCTGCGCTCGCTTTTAAACAATTCGCCCACAACAGCTAATAAGATTGTCAACCAAAAACTACTTTCAGTTGATGTTAACCAGCTTAAAATTAATGATCATGTTTTAATTAAGCCTGGCGAACAAGTACCAGTTGATGGAAAAGTAGTTACAGGTGAATCCAGTTTTGATCAGTCATCACTTACCGGCGAATCAGTACCGATTAATAAAAAAATTGGTGATGAATTAATGTCTGGATCTATTAATGGTAACACTGCCGTTGAAATGGTTGTAACCAAAAAAGCAAGTGATTCAGAATACCAGACTATTGTTTCCCTAGTCAAAACATCCCAATCTCAGCCAGCCAAATTTGTTAAAATGGCTGACCGCTATGCGGTTCCGTTTACAATTATTTCCTTAGTAATTGGAATTGCTGCTTGGATTCATTCAGGTAATCCAGTTAATTTCGCCGAAGTCATGGTCGTAGCATCGCCTTGTCCCTTATTAATTGCCGCACCAGTAGCCTTGATTTCAGGTATGAGTTCAATGTCTAAACACCACATTATTGTTAAGTCTGGACCAACCATTGAAAAGTTAGCTGAGGCCAAAACTTTTGCTTTTGATAAAACCGGTACTTTAACTGAAAACCAATTGGTAATTGATGAAATAGTTCCTGCCACTAATACTTCAAGCTTTAGTAAAGAAACCATCTTAAGTTATGCAACAAGCATCGAACAACAATCAACTCATATTATTGCTAATTCACTAGTGAGTGCTACAAACAAGCAACTTTTAAAGCCCGCCACTAATATTAAAGAAACAACCAGTCAGGGGATTAGCGGAATTGTCGAGCAACACTTAGTTAAAGTAGGTAAATTAAATTTCGTTAGTTCCGAGCAAAAAATTCAAGCTGTTAATGCAACTGCCATTTATATTTCAATTGACAACCAATATGCTGGTTACATCACTTTTAAAGATCAAGTTAGAGCAGAAAGTGCCACTACAATTGAACGATTAAAACGGCAAACTGGAGCCCAGATGATGATGCTAACTGGTGATCATCAGGATGTAGCAGCTAGAATTGGTAAAGAAGTCGGGATTGAAGATATCCGTTATGATTTACTACCGGTGCAAAAAATTGAAGCAATTAAAAAAGTAACTCAAGATAAACGTCCAGTGGTCATGACTGGCGATGGGATTAACGATGCCCCCAGTTTAACGGCAGCTGATGTTGGTATTGCGATGGGCGCAAAAGGTGCCTCAGCCGCTAGTGAAAGTGCAGATGCCATTATCATGGTTAATGATTTATCTAAGATTAATGATGCCGTGGCCATTGCAAAACATACTATGAAAGTTGCTAATATTGATGTTTTAGCTGCGATAACCATTGTAATTATTATTGAGCTTATTGCCTTTACTGGCATTATTCCCGCTTTTTTGGGAGCAATTTTGCAAGAAGTAGTAGATATGATTTCAATTAGCTTGGCCCTGTTGGCAAAAACTACACCTAAAAATCCAAAACAAACGGGACTAATTACTGAAAAGTAAAATATTTTAACTAGACAAAAAACGAATCAAATGATTCGTTTTTTATCTGGTTAATATTTAATAATTCAAACTTTAAGCATTAAACAAGAAAGCCCAATGCATTATAAAGCATGTGCGACAGCATTGAATAACGCATATCTTTTGTGGTTATATAAACCCAACCTAGTACACACCCCAATGACCAATAAACAAGCAAAAATGGACTAAAAGCCGGATTATGCACATAGCCAAAAGCAAAGCCGCTTATAATGATTCCTAACCATTTATTTAATACTGTCTCTTTGACAAAAAAGGTATTAAAAAACATTCCTCTAAATATGGTTTCTTCAAATATTGGAGCAATAATAACTACCATTGGAACAAAAAAGTTGCCTGCTAGACGTGAAATTCTATTAAGCTCCATTTGATTATCTGAAGTAGTATTAACATTGATTCCTAATAGATTAGGAATTAGAAAACTTGCCAATGTCAGCAAGACAAAACCTATGATTGCAATTGCTAGTCGCCGGATACTCCAATGCGGACGATAATTAAAATCCCAATCATTTTCTTCTGCTAATTGCTTATGATAAAGATAAATTAGCAATAATATTGCCAAAACTGTTACTATTATTACTAGGACAACAAAGCCAGTAGAACTTATTTTTAGAATATTTTGTACTTTAGTTGGATAAAAATATAATAATTGTACTATTGAATATAATAGGAAACTTACAAATAAAATGATGATATTTTTAAAAATTGTTGCTTTTTTCACTTGTTTACTCCTTACTAAGTATAAGAGTTCTAGTAGACTATTATATATAATCAAGCTACAGTATACCAGAAACATATAATTTTATTTATAATATCCTTTTTCAACCTATTAATGAACTGCCATGTTTTCCTAACTGCTTTTTATACATTATTCAACAAATTTATCTTTTTATAGTTAAGGTGAGAGTTATGCTTCAATTTTTTGAAATATTTAGTGAAAATCGTACATTTATGTACCTCTCGATAATTGTATTAATTTCATTGGGATTATTTTTGTTTTCTTGGTTAAAAGAACCACGTAATTTAATTAATGGCTTGCTTTTTAGCCTTTTTCTTATTCTATTAATCATTTGGTTATCTACTATTATAGTTGCAACTAAGTTAAGACAGTTGATAATCTCCTATGAAATTATAATATTAATCTTTATTTTATTGCTTATAGCAACCGCCTCCTTTTCTTGGCTCTTTTTCTTATGGAATGCCTATCTTGTTTGGCGGCATGAAAGCCATACCCTAGCAAATTTATTAACATTTTTTCTGGGAATTGCAATTTTTATTTCCTGGGTAATATTTCTATCTGGAGCTTTTAGACTGATACCTACATGGCTTAAAATATTTTTATACGCTCCAACCGCAATTATCCTCTATTTACTACTGGTAGCTTATAATTTCTTAGTTAATCTTCTACTATATCAAATAGTCCCACGTCAGTATAATCAAGATTATCTCATTGTTCTAGGCTCAGGCTTAAAAAATGGTAAAACAGTGCCCCCGCTGTTAGCTGCACGAATTAATCGGGCAATCCAGTTTGCTCAAAAGCAAGTAGCCAAGGGCCATCAATCACCAAAATTTATTATGTCTGGTGGAAAAGGCAATGATGAAGAAATTACTGAAGCAGAGGCAATGAAAGCTTATGCTATTCTTCATGGTGTTGATTCAAAATATATTTTACTTGAAACGAAATCAAAAAATACTTATCAAAATATGCAATTTTCGCAGGCAGTTGCGACAGCCGATTTTGGTAATAATCATTATCGTGCTAAATTTTTCAGTAATAACTATCATATTTTTCGCGCTGGCCTAGATGCTAAAGCGACCGGATTAAATGCAAATGGAGTTGGTTGTTATACTAGATTCTATTTTCTGCCTAATGCAATAATGCGCGAATTTGCTGGTATTTTACTAATTAATAAAAAACGCCATCTAATTATTATTGCCTTAATTACAGTACTCTTCCTAATTTTCGCCTTTGTTAACTTACTTAATAATATGTGCTAAAAAGTTGACTTATAATGCAAGACATAATTAAATTATTTATAATAATACTTCATCATTATGGCTTTAATCTCTTATATATGTTAAACTTACGCCTATTAATTAATAAAGGTATAAAGGAGTTAACTATGCTTCAATTAAGGCAATTACGTAAATCTTATCATGTGGGTGATACTGTCACTCATGCCCTTGATGATGTTTCTATTTCTTTTCGTAATCAAGAATTTGTCGCTATTTTAGGACCAAGTGGTTCTGGAAAAACTACAATGTTAAATGTAATTGGTGGCCTTGATCGCTACGATAGTGGTGACTTAATTATAAATGGAAAATCCACTAAAAATTTCACTGAAACTGATTGGGACGCATATCGTAACAATTCGGTCGGCTTTATTTTTCAAAATTATAATTTGGTGGCTCACTTATCAATTATTGCTAATGTTGAATTAGGTATGAACTTGTCTGGTGTTCCTGCCTCAAAGCGTCATCAAAAAGCACTCGATGCTTTAACCAAGGTGGGATTAAAGGATCAAGTAGCAAAGAGTCCTAATCAATTATCTGGCGGTCAAATGCAACGTGTAGCGATTGCAAGAGCCTTAGCTAATGACCCAGACATTCTACTATGTGATGAACCAACCGGAGCTCTTGACACTGAAACGTCTGAGCAAATTATGCAATTAATCAAGCAGTTATCTCAAGATCGCTTAGTGGTTATGGTCACGCATAACCCCGAACTTGCAAAGAAATATGCAACTAGAATCGTTAATTTTCAAGATGGCAAAATTTTGAACGATTCAAATGACTTTAAGCCAGCAAATGAAGTTGATACTTTTAACTTAAAACGGACTAAAATGTCATATTGGAATGCTATTAAACTTAGCTTTACTAATATTATGACTAAAAAAGGGCGAACTGCTCTAACTGCTTTTGCTTCAAGTATTGGTATTATTTCTATTGCAATAGTGTTAGCTTTGTCTAATGGTTTTCAAAAACAGATTGATACAACTATGAGCAAAGCATTAGCCAAATATCCTGTAACAATTACACAAAGTGCTGCTAATTTTGATAGTTTTGCGCAAGAAAAAAACTCTAAGAACGTTGCTAAAAATCGAGGTTATATAACTGCTAGAAAAGATAAGGCGCAACAAAGTTCCCACAAAAACAAAATTACACTAGATTATATTAACTACATTAAAAGGATTAATCCTAAATATGCTAATAACATCTCTTATCAAGTTGGAGTTAACCTCAACCTTTTAGGAAAAATTGACGGCAAAGTTAAGCGTGTGCAGTTTTCACCATTAGAAGCTGGTTCAACTATGACTGAAGCATATTCACAAATGCAAACACAAGCAGCCAGCATGTCTTTTATGGGATCGACCGTTTTCCCTACTGAACTTGATAAAAGTCAGGGCAATATTTTAAAAGAGAACTATCACTTACTATCCGGTACTTGGCCCAAATCAGCAACTGATTTAGTTTTAGTAGTTGATAGTCAGAATACTATTATAGATAATGTACTAAAAAATTTAGGTCTTAACATCAAAAATGGAGCTAAAGTTGACCTTAGCCAATTAGTTGGTAGAGAATTTAGAATTGCTACTAATGATGATTACTATCAAAAATTGCCTACAGGAATGTTTATTCCCAAAAAGGTAAACTCAGCCATGTATGCTAATAGTAAGCTTAAACTGCGAATCGCTGGTGTCATTCGACCTAAAAATAAAGATTCACTAGAACTATTAGCAAATGGTATTGCCTATAGTGACCAACTAGCACAGCAAGTTATTAAAGAAAACCAAAGTTCAGCAATTGTTAAAGCACAAAAAAACTCTAATCAGAATGTGCTAACAGGACAAGATATGAATAAGACCACTAAAAAGCAGGTATTGCAAGCAATTGGTGGTTCTACAATTCCCGCTGGAATTATGATTTATCCTAATAACTTTAAGGCAAAAAATAAGGTCTTAAATTATTTAGATAACTGGAATAAAGGTAAAACTAAACAAGATAAAATCAATTATACCGATATGTCTAGTGCAGTAACTACTATGACTGGCGGATTATTAAATGGAATTACTGCTGTTTTAATTGCTTTTGCTGCAATCTCACTTGTAACTTCAATGATTATGATTGGAATATTAACTTATACTTCAGTCTTAGAAAGAACCAAAGAAATTGGGATTTTAAAAGCTCTTGGAGCACGAAAAAAAGATATTACTCGTGTTTTTGATGCTGAAACCTTTATTTTGGGAATTTTTTCTGGTATTTTGGGAATTGTAATTGCCTGTCTATTAATTTTCCCAATCAACAGTGTACTTTATTCCGTCACTGATTTGACCAATGTAGCTCAACTTAATCCAATTCATGCTCTTGTTTTAATTGGTATTTCCACCATTTTGACGATGCTTGGCGGACACTTGCCTGCCCGCATAGCGGCCAAAAAAGATGCCGCCATTGCTTTAAGGAGTGAATAAAATATTTTAAGTCTTAATCAATGTTCTATTTGGAAAGAATATTGATTAAGGCTTTTTTAATTATTTTAAAAAAAGCCGCCCTATCTCTAGTTGACAAATTGGCATATACCAATTTATAATTAACTTAATATTTTTGGGAGGCCTATTTATGAAAATAATTATTAAGGACAACAAAGCAAGTGCTAGTAAGCAAGCGTTTGCAATTTTTAAAAACAGCATTAGCAATGGAGCAAAAGTTATTGGTTTAGCAACTGGTTCCACTCCGGAAAATCTTTATCAAGAATGGGTTGATAGCCAACTTGATAATAGTAACTTAATTAGTATTAATCTTGATGAATATGTTGGCTTAGATGAAAAAAGTGACCAAAGTTACCACTATTTCATGCAAAAACATCTTTTCAAACAAAAGCCATTTAAGAAATCATATATACCTGATGGTATTTTAGCTATTAGCAATCCACAAAAAGCTTCAGCTGACTACAATAAAATTATCGAAGACAATCCAATTGATATTCAACTTTTAGGTTTAGGTCAAAATGGTCATATTGCTTTTAATGAACCTGGAACCGCATTTGATTCAATCACACATGAAGTTCAATTAACTGAAAATACTATTCAGGCAAATTCTCGTTTCTTTAGCAATATTGATGACGTTCCTAAGTCAGCAATTTGTATGGGTATTGCTAATATTATGAGTGCAAAAGAAATAGTAATTATGGCGTTTGGAGAAAATAAAGCTGATGCCGTCCAAAAAATGATTGAAGGACCAGTAACTGAAAAAGTTCCTGCATCTATTTTGCAAAATCATCCAAATGTAACATTAATTATTGACCAAAGTGCTGCTAATAAATTAGATGAAAAATATCGCAATTAGTACTTAGATTAAGCAAATCAAAAAAGAAATTAAAACCCTTTAGACTAAACTGTCTGAAGGTTTTTTTATTTAGTAATTAAACAGATACATCTAGTCTTAAACAGTAAGTTGTTTAAATTCAGTTAGTCAGCAGTAAAATAGCTCCCGCACCAGTTAGTTTAGCTTTGCCCTTTTTATTTTAATACTTTTTATTTTGTTCAAAATCAGCTGAATTCGTTAACATTATTGATTTTTATTATTTAATTATAATGTTATTTAATATATTAACCAAAAATTGTATACATATTAGTGCATATTTCTATGCTAGTAAAATATTATGTATTATACTTAGGTTAGATTAAGAGAGGATGGTGATAAGTTGAAACGAATTAAGAAATGGTTTATGATCATATGCTTCTTGCTAATGATGCCGCTACCAATATTTATTCTCTGGGATACTAGTGGTTTTTGGCAAAAGTACTTAAAAATCAGCTTACCTACTTTAGGGAAGCTCAACCCAATTTTTACTTGGTACCTGATTGGTATCAGTGCCATTATTTTATTGGTACTAGTTGTTAGTTTAATAATAATTTTGTTCTGGCCTGTACAACGATACTTTAATTTGATTCATAAAAAAGATGGTCAAGTTAAAATAACTAGCAAGGCTATTAATAGCTATGTGGCCAATTCTTTAAATGATTTACCTTATTTAAATAATCCAAAAGTGGTTTCACGATTAACTAATCGTAAAATCAAAATTAAGATTAGTGGCGACCTTGGAGCAGGTGAAAATATGGCTCCCTTGCTTGACAATTATTTAGAAGAATTAAACAAAAATCTCAAGTTATTATTAGGGATTGATCAAAAACCTAAGATTAAAATTAAATTTGTAAACTATCACACTTCTAATAAACCAGAACAGCGCGTTCAATAAAGGAGGCAAGCAATGAAAGAAAATTTAGAAAAGTACCTCCCAGAAATAAGCGGTGCAGTAATCGGTTTATTACTAGCATTTTGTTTTATAGGACTGGGATTTTACAAAACTATTTTCGTCATCGTTATGTTAGTCTGCGGCGCTTTAGTTGGTCATTATTGGCCCTTACTAAAAAACTTAAAAAACAGATAATTACCGAAAGGAACTGATATTTATGGTACAAACTAATTCAAAACAAGAAATAAAAGGCGATTTAAATTATGATACTAAGGTAATTCAAAAAATTATCGGTATTGCTTTATCAGACGTAAAAGGACTCTTAACTGTCAACGGTGGCTTCTTTTCAAACTTAGCTGATAAAATTGTTAATAACGATGATGTTACCTCAGGGGTCAATGTTGAAGTTGGTAAAAAACAAGTAGCTGTAGACATTGAAATTGTTGCTGAATATGGTATTCAAATTTCTAAGTTATATGACCAAATCAAACAAAAAATCCATGATAAAGTTAAAGAAATGACCGACTTAGATACTGTTGAAGTTAATGTAACGGTAGTTGATATAAAGACTAAAGAACAACATGAGAAAGATTCGGTTAGCTTGCAAGACAAGATTACCGGTACGGCTCAAGATGCTAAAGAAAAAATTGGTGGTCAAGTTGATAAAGTGCAGGACAAAGTAGAAGATAAAAAAGAAGCCAAAGCTAGAGTTAACTAACTATAATTAACTAATTCTACTTTACTTAACAAAAAGTGATAAATCACTAAATTCGGTTGAATCGTGTTTTATCACTTTTTTGTCTAAAAATTTATTGCTTAGCAAGTTAAGGTTTCACGTGTAACAAAATACAAGTTATCTGTATTTTAGTATTTTCTGAGCTGTATTATACAAAAACACTTGACATTTAAATTATTATTTTAATTAATTTTTTGCTTGTCTAACCACTATATCTCGTATTAAACTAGATATGAATCTATATATTGTATTTAAGAAAGAACGTGATTCAAGTTATTGTTTTAAGTGGGCCAATTGGAGCCGGTAAATCCAGTTTAACTAGTATTTTAGCTGAGCATTTGGGTACACAAGCGTTTTATGAAGGAGTCGATAACAATCCTGTTTTACCTCTATATTACCAAGACATGAAACGCTATACTTTTTTACTTAATATTTATCTACTCAATCATCGTTTAGCACAAATTAATCAGGCAATTCAAGAAAAAAATAGTGTATCTGATCGTTCCATCTATGAAGATGCCCTTTTTTTCCGAATGAATGCCGAAAATAATGTAGCTGACCCAACCGAATTTAAGATTTACGATAGTTTACTTGAGAATATGTTGGAAGATACGCCTGGTAACCCAAGTAAGAAACCGGACTTATTAATTTATATTCACGTTTCTCTTGACACGATGCTAAAACGCATTGAAAAACGTGGTAGATCATTTGAGCAATTAAGTACCGATCCCAGTTTAAAAGACTACTATGCTCGTCTAATTAATTATTATGAGCCATGGTATGAAAATTATGATGCTTCACCTAAAATGGCTATTGATGGTGATCAATATGACTTTATTATTGATGAGCATGCCAAAAAAGAAGTTTTACATCAAATTGATAATAAATTGCACGAAGTAGGCAATTTATAGTAAAGAAGGAACGTGATGACAGTTATTGTTTTAAGCGGGCCAATTGGAGCCGGTAAATCCAGTTTAACTAGTATTTTAGCCAATTATTTAGGAACCAAACCATTTTACGAAAGTGTTGACGATAACCCTGTATTGCCTCTTTTTTATGCGGATCCCAAAAAATATGCTTTCTTATTACAAGTATTTTTCTTAAATACTCGTTTTCGTAGCATTAAAGATGCATTAATGGATGACAACAATGTCCTTGATCGATCAATCTATGAAGATGCCCTCTTTTTTCAAATGAATGCTGATATTGGACGAGCAACCAAGGAAGAGGTTGACACATATTATGAACTTCTAAACAACATGATGACTGAACTTGAGCATATGCCTAAGCGTCAGCCTGATTTGCTTGTTCATATTGATGTATCATATAACACGATGCTCAAACGAATTCAAAAACGTGGTCGTCCTTATGAACAACTTAGTTATGATGCCACTTTAGAAGATTACTATAAGCAATTACTGCAATATTACAAGCCATGGTATGAAAAATATGACTATTCACCTAAAATGACAATTAACGGTGATCAATTAGATTTTATGACCAATAATCAAGATCGCCAAATTGTGCTTAACCAGATAGTCGCTAAATTAAAAGAAATCGGCAAACTACCTGAGACATGGCATAAATCAACTAATATTGAACTTATAGATCAGATTTAATTTAGCAATACCCCGAAATCAAAATAATTTCGGGGTATTATTATGTCCAAATTCATCGTCTTTAGATACAAAATATTATAAATGATGCCTAAATTATTACCCTTAGTCCTAACTATTTCTTATTTAGCATTTTTTCTTTTAAAGTAGCTTATTAATAAATAATCATAGTCAACTTTTTTAAGGTGATATCAAAAAAACTAATTTAATATTTTATTTATGTTATGCTTGTAATTACTTATCCTAGATAGATTAGTGTGCAATTTAACTTAAAAGGAGAAAAGATAGCGATGGCTTACATTATCTCAATTATTCCTGCTTTACTCGCAGGAGTAAAAATAACTTTACTGCTATTTTTGGGGACAATCATTATGGCAATTCCACTAGGAATAATTACCAGTCTAGGCTTACTATCAGCCATTAAGCCCCTAAAATTAATTTTGAAATTTTATATTTGGATTATGCGTGGTACCCCACTGTTATTGCAATTAATCTTTATTTTTTATGGCTTACCCATTATTGGTATAATTTTTCAACGCTATGACGCTGCGTTAGTTGCTTTAGTTATGAATTATACTGCTTATTTTGCTGAAATATTCCGTGGCGGTTTTCAGTCTATTCCCAAAGGACAATATGAAAGTGCTCACGTTTTGCAACTTAATTATTGGCAAACCTTGCGTTATATTATTATTCCGCAAGTCAGTAAAATAGTTATTCCTGCAATTGGCAATGAAGTTATCAACTTAATTAAAGATACTTCTTTAGTCTACGTAATTGGTCTTGGAGAACTTTTACGTGCTGGCAATGTAGCCAGTGCCCGTGATGTGACTTTGATTCCCCTAGTTATGGTAGGCATAATTTACTTATTAATAACTGGAATGATTTCATTTCTTTTAAAGCGAATCGAACTTAATTATTCAAAATGGAAATAACTAATTGGGGTCACAACTATGCTTGAATTAAAAAATATCACCAAAAAATTTGGTTCAAAAATTATTTTAAATAACCTTAATCTAACTATTTTAGACCAACAAATTTTAGCAATTGTGGGTAGTTCTGGCGCTGGTAAAACGACTCTGCTACGTTGTCTAACCGGCTTAGAAAAAATTGATGCTGGTCATTTTTATTGGAATCAACGAGAATTTAATCCTATCGAGCAGAACAAAAATAAACAAATTATGGGAGTCGTTTTTCAAAATTATGAATTGTTTCCTAACCTAAATGTAATAGATAATATTACCTTAGCGCCTCGCTTAGTACTTAAAAATACTCCTCAAGAACTACAAACAGCAGTGCAAAAACTATTACTAGAACTTGACTTAACTGGTAAAGAACGCCTTTATCCTTATCAACTTTCAGGCGGACAAAAGCAAAGAGTTGCTATTGCCCGTGCATTAGCAATGAAACCACAAATTCTATGTTACGATGAGCCTACTTCTGCCCTAGATCCAGCTTTACGTAATAAAGTTGCCAAAATTATTTTGCAACTTAAAAATAATACTGGCATGACACAAATTGTCGTTACGCATGATATGGAATTTGCTAAACAGATAGCTGATCGCATCTTTACCGTTAATACTTTAGCTAACTGAGAGGATAAATTAAGTGAAATTTAAACGTATTATGACTGCAATAATGATATTATCTACGTCTTTATTTCTAGTAGCCTGCAGCAATATCTCAATTGGACAAAATGCTAATTCAATGGACAATTGGACAAGAATTAAGAAAAGAGGCTATGTAATTATTGGTGTTGATGACACATTTGTGCCAATGAGTTTTCGGCAAAAAAATGGTAAGTTAGTTGGTTATGACATTGACCTAGCAACTGCTGTTTTTAAATTATATGGTTTGAAGGTGAGCTTTCAAACTATTGACTGGTCAATGAATACAACAGAATTGCGAAACGGGACTATTGATTTGATCTGGAATGGCTTTAGCAAAACCCCTAGTAGAGCAAATAAAGTAGCATTTAGTCAAACATACCTAAATAGTACCCAAGTCTTAGTGTCATTAAAAACAAATAAACTTGTTCGCCCCGCTTCATTGAAAAACAAAGCATTAGGCGTACAAACTGGGTCGTCTGGTTATAATGACGTTATAAATTACCCTAATATATATAAAAAGCAAATTAAAAATCACTATCCAATACTCTACGATTCTTTTACCAACGCTTTTATTGATTTAAATTCACAAAGAATACAAGGTCTACTACTTGATAGCACTTATGCTAACTATTATATTTCACATCAAAAAGAACCAGACCGTTTTTTTGAAATTCAAAGTCCCTTTCCTAAAGAAGAATTTGCTGTTGGCTTGAGAAAAAGTGATATTATCTTACGTCAAAAAATCAACCATGCTTTAATCAAATTAGCTAAAGAACAAACCATTGCTCGAATTGATTATAAGTGGTTCAAAAATCGAATTCATTCTCCTCTTACCCAAAAATTTACTTAAGGTAACTAAAAAGGAGCTGATTCTTAATAAAATCATATTTGTAATTAAAATTATCCTAAAATAATTCGTGTTTGCAATTATTTTTATCAGTGATAAACTAAATAAGTTGTTAAGATTTATATAAAAACGAACATTTTATCAGGAGATGTCAAATGGATTTTATAAAAAGTTATTTTCAACTCGATAAATATAAAACTAGTATTAAAATCGAATTTCTAGCTGGACTAACTACTTTTATTAGTATGTCATATATTCTATTTGTTAATCCCAGCGTCCTAGGAGCTAGTGGTATGAATAAGGGGGCAGTTTTTACTGCTACTGCTTTAGCTAGTGCCTTAGGAACTGCATTAATGGGAATTATTGCCAATTATCCAATTGGTGAAGCCCCAGCCTTAGGAATTAATGCCTTCTTTGCCTACACTGTTTGTGTTGGTATGCATGTTTCTTGGGAAACTGCATTAGCAGCCGTTTTTGTAGCTTCAATTATTTTTATCTTGATTACTATGTTTAAATTACGGGAAAAAATTATTAATGCAATCCCAGCTGATTTAAAATTTGCTATTTCTGCAGGTATTGGTTTATTCATTGCTTTTTTAGGCATGCAAGATGGGGGCTTAATCGTTGGTAATAAATCAACTTTGGTTGCTTTAGGCTCTTTACATGATCCTGCCGTTTGGATTACTATTTTTGGCTTGCTAGTCACAATTGTTTTAATGATCTTAAATATCCCTGGAGCTATTTTTATTGGCATGATTCTGGCAGCCGTTTTTGGCGTATTCACGGGACAAATTGCTTTACCTCACCAAGTTATCTCTTTAGCTCCAAGTATCGCCCCCACTTTTGGTCAAGCTGTTTTTCATGTTAAAGACATCAATTCTTTACAAATGTGGGTAGTAGTTTTAACTTTCTTATTGGTTACCTTTTTCGATACTGCAGGTACACTAATTGGGCTTGCTCAGCAAGCTGGCTTCATGAAAGATAATAAGATGCCACGGGTTGGTAAAGCTTTAGCTTCAGATTCTACTGCTATGATGGTGGGATCCGTCTTAGGAACTTCACCAGTTGGTGCATTTGTAGAATCAAGTGCTGGAATTGCTGTAGGTGGTCGTACAGGATTAACCGCAGTTTTTGTGGCAATTTTTTTCCTGATTTCAATGATTTTTAGCCCTTTACTTGGTTTATTTACAACTCATGTAACAGCGCCAGCCTTAATTATTGTAGGCGTGTTAATGGCACAAAATACCGCACATATCCATTGGGATAAAATGGAAATTGCTGTACCAGCTTTCTTAATTTTAGTTGGGATGCCCCTAACATACTCTATTTCCGATGGCCTTGCTTTAGGTTTGATAACTTACCCAATATGTATGTTAGCTGCTAAGCGTGGTAAAGAAGTATCCCCTATGATGTGGATTTTATTCCTTGTCTTTATCATCTTTTTGTGGGTTCTGAACTTCTAACTGACAAAAATTAATAATATATTCGTCCAAAACAAATCTTATTTGATTTGTTTTTTATTTCCAAGGAAATATTTTGCCTAAATATGCTACACTAGATTTATTAATTTTATTATTTATTTTTTGGAGGAAAAAATGACGACACTAGAAAAAGTCTTTCATTTAACCGATGCTCATACCACTGTCAAACGTGAGTTAATTGCTGCATTAACCACCTTTGTCAGTCTCTCCTACATCCTTTTTGTTAACCCTAATATTTTACATGCAGCTGGCATTGATAAAGGCGCTGCCTTTACCGTCACTGCTCTATCAATTGCTATTGGCTGCTTTATTATGGGATTTGTAGCTAATTATCCAATTGCCCTTGCGCCAACACTAGGTAGTGCAGCATTTTTTGCTTATAACGTCTGTGGCGGTATGAATATTAATTGGCAAACCGCGCTAGCTGCAGTTTTAGTTGCTTCAATTTTATTTATTTTAATTACTGTTTTAAAATTACGAGAAAAAGTTGTAGATGCGATTCCGCAAGATTTAAAATATGCAATATCAGCTGGAATTGGCTTATTTATTTCCTTTATTGGTTTACAAAATGGTAAATTGATTGTTAATAGCGATTCTAATTTAGTAACTTTGGGTAAATTTAATTCGCCTGCCGTTTGGATTACTTTATTTGGCCTAATACTAACTGTTATTTTGATGGCAATGAATATACCTGGTTCGATTTTTATTGGCATGGTTGTAACTGCCATTTTTGGCGTATTAATTGGCCAAATAGCCATGCCTAAAGGAGTTATTGCTGCTGCACCAAGTATTGCACCAACCTTTGGTCAAGCTATTTTCCACCTTAAGGATATCAATACACCACAATTATTTATGGTCGTGCTAACCTTTTTATTAGTTACTTTTTTTGACACTGCTGGAACTTTAATTGGTATGACCGAACAAGCTGGCATGGTTGATCAAAGTGGCAAAATTCCGCGAATTGGAAAAGCTTTTTTATCTGATTCTTTAGCAATGATTGAAGGAGCAGTTCTAGGAACTGCTCCCCTTGGAACCTCTGTTGAATCAAGTGCTGGCATAGCTATGGGCGGACGTACAGGTTTAACAGCCATCTTGGTAGGTATTTTATTTTTAATTAGCATGATTTTTAGCCCCTTACTAGCTGTTATTCCGACTACAGTTACAGCACCTGCATTAATTATTGTGGGCGTATTAATGGCTGGTAATCTTAAAAAAATAAACTGGGATAAATTTGAAATTGCCTTTCCCGCTTTCCTAACTGTTGTTGGAATGCCACTTACTTACAGTATCTCAGATGGTTTAGCTTTAGGGATGATTGCCTATCCTATTACAATGATTGCAGCTAAACAAGCCAAAAAAGTTTCACCCATGATGTATGTCTTGTTTATAGTATTCATTATCTTTTTCTTGATAACCAACATGTAAAATCAATTTATTAAAGCCATGAAAACATGGCTTTTTTATGATATAATTATTAAAAAATAAGTTATGATAGTTAACAAACTAAGAGGAACTATAAATGAGTAAATTTTATAATAATTATAAAGTTGCATTGTCGTTTACAATTTTGGCCATATTTCCTAGTTTAAATTTGATTTTTAGTTCCACTTATCACAAAATGATGGTCGGTTTAGGCTTTATTTTTATAGTAGCAATAATTTCATTTAGTATAGATTATTGGTTTAATCAGCAAAATTTTAGAACTAATTACCATTGCAATAAAAAAGGTATTGCCGCCATAATTGATTATTTAATTAGTCTTATTTTGCTCGGAATTATTTATCTTTTTTTAACTTAACAGGCTTTAAGTTCAACTATACATATTTGTACTAATAAATTATTTTAATCAACTACAAAAAAGCAGCTAGCCTTTAGACTAACTGCTTTTTGTTACATGTGAAACAAATATTACTTTTCTTCAAACCATTGAGTATGGTACACGCCTGCTCGGTCATTACGATAGTATGTATGGGCGCCAAAATAATCACGTTGCCCTTGAATTAAATTAGCGGGTAAACTCGGATTAAAGATTGACTCTAAATAATTTAGTGCGGCACTTAAAGTTGGAGTTGGTATCCCGGCTCTAGTTGCCAATTCAATTACCTGACGTAAAGCGGGTAAATTCTGTTCCATTAGTTTATTAAAGTAAGCATCCTGGAACATATTATTCAGCTGCTTACCGTTAGCAAAGGCCTTTTCAATATCTTTCAACATTGAAGAGCGAATAATACAACCGGCTTCCCATGATTGTGCAATCGCTGGATAATGTAATTCCCAGTGATAAGCATCAGCTGCCATTTTTAATTGTTGAAAACCTTGAGCATATGCTACTGCTTGACTTAATTGCAAGGCTTTTGCAAGATTATCAATTAAATTGATTGGAATTTCACCGTTCCATTGGACTTCCTTACCTTCACGCGTAGTCGCCTTAGACATAAAACGGGCTAAAACGGCTTCAGCAACTACACTAATTGGTGCACCAAGATGCACACCATCTTCAAGCATCCAATTCCCTGTACCTTTATATGAGGCAACATTCAAAATATGATCAATTACATAATCAGGAGTTAAGTCATCTTTTTGCTTTAAAACTTCAGCAGTGATTTCGCTAAGGTATGCTTGAACCAAGCCTTGATTCCAATCAGCGAAAATTTGCGACATTTCAGCATTAGATTTCCCTGCAACCTTACGCAAAACATCGTAAACTTCGGAAAATTCTTGCATGATACCATATTCGATACCATTATGAACCATCTTGACATAGTGGCCACTACCTTCAGGGCCGATAAAACTTACGCAAGGATGGCCATCAGAGTTCTTAGCAGCAATTGCTTCCAAAATTGGTGCAACTTCCTTATACGCTTCTTCATCTCCTCCTGGCATCAAAGCAGGCCCTTTTAGAGCACCTTCTTCACCACCAGAAACTCCCATACCAATAAAATGAATGCCGTGTTCTTGTAATTCATGAAACCGCCGATTGGTATCATGAAAATTGGAATTACCCCCGTCTAATAAAATATCTCCCTTATCTAATAGTGGTAAAAGCTTAGCTAATGTTTCATCAACTGGCTTTCCTGCGGCAATTTGAATCAAAATTTTACGCGGCTTTTCTAGTGAACTTACAAACTCTTCCCAAGAATAAGTAGGCTTTAATTTTTCATCTTTATAATTTGCCAGCGCATCAACTTCTTTTTTGTCAATACTAAAACCAGAAACGGAAAAGCCATTATTTCTAACATTTAAAGCCAAGTTTTTACCCATAACCGATAAACCAATAATTCCGAATTGTTGCATCTTTAATCCTCCCGAAGTTAAAATCATTATCTATTATTATACTTGTAAGATGACAAAAAAGCGAAACTTTCAAAAGTCCCGCTTTTTTATTAACATTAGTTATCTTAATGTGCTGAAGCACCTGAAGTTGTATCTGTTTCTTCTTCTGGTTCAGGCTCTGCTTCAGCTTCTGAAGCACCTGAAGCAGTATCAGTAACTAAACCATATTTTTCAGCAAAATAGCTAAATGGTTTCAAACCTTGAGCTTGATACTTCTCAACGAATTCTGGATCATCAAGTGTATTTAACTCAGTTGAGTAAGGCATATCATGAGTGAACTTGACGTCAATTAACATTGGTCCATCCATTTGCTTAAATTCCTTAACTGCGTCTTCGAATTCCTTCTTAGTCCGAACAGTTACACCCTTAACGTTCATACCTTCAGCAACCTTTGCCCAATCATTGTCTGGCATAATAACACCTGATAATGGTTGGTGAGATTGATCAACTTGTTCAGCTTCAATGAAACCTAAAGTTTCGTTAGTGAAGACAACATTAATGATGTGCATGTTGTAACGCGCTTCTGTCAATAATTCTTGACTCATCATAGCGAAGCCGCCGTCACCACCTAAGTTCCAAACTTCACGTTCTGGATGAACAGTTGCAGCAGCAATAGCTGCTGGAGAACCAAAGCCCATAGTTGCATACAAACCTGAAGTTGCCCAAGTTTGTTCTCCATGCAAATTAATTAAACGTTGGAAATCAATATTGATGTTACCAACATCAATTGCATATTGTGCATTGTCATCAGCATATTTGTTAATAACATCAAAGATTGGTTCACGGCGAACTGGCATTTCATCTGAATCAACAAAACTTTGTTGCCATTCATCCCAGTTTTGACGATCAGCAAGACCAGCCTTATAAATTGGTGACTCTTCACGGGCTTCAGCGGCATCAATCATTGCTTGCAAAGTCTTAGCACCATCAGCTAAAATTGGAACATCAACCGCATGGCGTTTACCTAATTTTTCTGAGTCAACATCGATTTGAATAACCTTAGCTTTAGGATCAAAGAAGAATACAGAGAATGGTGAGTTGTTACCAACCCAAATTACCAAATCAGCATACATTTGAATGTCGTCACTAGCCTTAGGAGCAACACGACCAATTGAACCCAAGTATGCTGGAAATTCATCTTCAACAATTCCCTTAGCAATAACTGAAGAAAGAAGTGGTGTCTTAAATTTTTCAGCAAAAGCCTTCAAAACATCACCGTGACCTTTAAGACCCATACCATAGTAAACAACTGGGTTCTTAGCTTCAGCTAAAAGTTTAACTGCTGCATCAACATCTGTTTTCTTAGGAGCAGCATAGTTAGGAATAGCTGAAATTGAATTGTAGGTTACACGGAAGTTATCGTTAATCTTGTCCCAACCAAAATCTTTTGGAAGAATTAAAACAGCTGGACCCTTCTTAGCATATGCTTGACGAAGAGCTTCATCCATCATACCTGGAATTTGTTCTGCAGTCTTAATTTGGTGATTCCAAACTGCTACGGAATCAAACCAAGGCTTCTCATCAAAAGCCTGGAAGAAATCGATATCTTGACGACTAGTAGGCACATTAGCAATGATTGCTACCATAGGTACTTTATCGTATTTAGCATCATATAAACCGTTCATTAAGTGAACAGCACCAGGTCCTGCTGAACCAAAACATACACCAGCTTGACCAGTGAATTTATACTCAGCTGCAGCCGCTAAAGCACCTGCTTCTTCATGCCGCACTTCAATAAACTTTAATTTATCTTTGAAGTCGTGGATTGCATTCATTGTTGAGTCAAATGAACCACCTGGGAAACCATAAATATGATCAATATGCCAGTCCAATAATACTTGGAGCATAGCATTTGCGCCATTAATTTTTGCCATTTTAAGTGCATCTCCTTAAATACATGTTTACTTACATATTGTATTAAAACATATAATTTCACAATTTCAAGTATGGAAGTTATATGATTAGGTCAAGGTGTAAGCGCTACTCTAAAATATTATTTTCACAAAGTTAGATAGTTATTTTATAGCATTCAGATTAGAGCAATAATTTTATTTGTGATTATTTGATCATTCACTTGAATTAAACGCATTCATTGCCAAATATTTTCAAAAAAAATATTTTTAGCTTTTTTAAAGTTTTTACTAAATTTATTTATTAATTTTAGCATAGCGTCCATTTTGAACATATACACTCAAAATTGCAATATCTGCTGGGTTCACTCCGGAAATTCTTTCTGCCTGGGCAATTGTTTCTGGGCGAATTTTTTCAAATTTTTGTCTGGCTTCAGTCGCCAATCCCCCAATTGCTTGATAGTCAATACCCGCTGGAATTTTTTTAGCTTCTTGACGATGCAGACGGTCAATCTGTTGCTGCTCCTTCTTGATATAACCAGCATATTTGATATTAATTTCTAGCTGTTCTCTTACATAACGTTCATTGGAGATGCTTACACCACTTAAACGCTCAATATCTTCAATTTTAACACGCGGCCGTCTGAGAAAAACATCAGCTTTAATACCAGCTTTTAGTGGGGGTTCACTAATACTTTCCATAAATTCACGTACAGGTTCATCTGGATGAATAGTTATAGCTTTTAATCGTTGCATTGCCTCTTTAATGTGTTCTTTTTTAGTCAAAAATTGACTATAACGCTCATTAGAAATCAAACCTAATTGATGACCATATTCTGTCAAACGCAAATCAGCATTATCATGGCGTAAAATCAAGCGATATTCAGCTCTTGACGTCAGCAAGCGATACGGTTCTTCCGTTCCCTTAGTAACCAAATCATCAATTAAAACGCCGATATAAGCTTCATCACGCCCTACAGTAAAATCACCTTTTCCGGCTGCCCGCAAAGCTGCATTAATTCCTGCAATTAATCCTTGACCGGCTGCTTCTTCATAACCAGATGTTCCATTCATTTGACCAGCGGTATACAAATTCTTTATTTTTTTCGTTTCTAAAGTATGTTTAAGCTGCCAAGGATCAATTACATCATATTCGATTGCATAACCTGGACGCATCATTTCAGCATGTTCAAGACCTGCAACCGAATGCAACATTTTTAATTGAATTTCTTCGGGCATTGAAGTTGAAAAATCACCCACATAGACTTCCTCGGTCTTTTCACCCTCAGGTTCTAAGAAAATTTGATGACGCTCACGATCAGCAAAACGGACTACCTTAGTTTCAATTGAAGGACAATAACGTGGTCCTACCCCTTTAATTTGCCCAGAAAACATCGGCGATCTAGTCAGATTTTCGTTAATAATTTGATGGGTAGTTTGATTAGTGTAAGTCATCCAACAGGAAACTTGTTCTTTAAGGTAGTCTTCATCCCGACTCTCAAACGAAAAATGACGCGGAACTTGATCACCAGGTTCTTCTTCAGTCTTAGAGTAATCGATTGTATTACTATTTACCCTTGGCGGAGTACCTGTTTTAAAACGACGTAATTTAAAACCTAATTTTTCCAAATTTTCTGATAACTTAATGGCTGGAATTGTATTGTTCGGACCAGATGAATAATTTAATTCACCAATATAAATTCGACCACGGGCTGAAGTACCAGTAGTTAAAACTACACTCTTAGCATGATATTTTGCTCCAGTATTAGTAACCAAGCCGCAACAAACACCATCTTCAACAATTAATTCATCGACAGTTGCTTGCCGCAAGGTTAAATTTTTTGTTGCTTCAATCACATTCTTCATATGCTCATGATATTGCCATTTATCAGCTTGGGCACGTAAAGCTTGTACAGCAGGACCCTTACCTGTATTTAACATTCTCATTTGAATATATGAAGCATCAATACTCTTACCCATTTGACCACCTAGAGCATCAATTTCACGTACAACAGTTCCTTTAGCCGGACCGCCAACTGAAGGATTACACGGCATAAAAGCTACCATATCAAGACTAATTGTCAATAATAGCGTCTTTTGTCCCATCTTAGCACTAGCTAAAGCAGCTTCACATCCAGCATGGCCTGCTCCAACTACGATTACGTCGTAATCATTTGTGTCATATGTTTTTATCATTTTGATGCACCTATTTTCCTAAACAAAATTGACTGAACAATTCATTAACTAGCTCATCCGGACTACTGTCACCTGTGATTTCACCCAAAGTATCCCAAGCCCCATTAAAATCTATTTGGGCAATATCAACTGGAATTTCATTTTCTAAGCTCTCAACTACTTCTTGCAACTGCTTTTTAGCTTTTTCAAGTAAGCTCACTTGCCGTTGATTAGTTACCATTACTTGGTCATTTGAATTTTTAATTCCTTTAAAAAATAATTTTTTTATTTCTTCTTCTAATAATTCAATATTTTTTTCTTGCAAAACTGAAATAGCAACTACTTCACTACCTGTTATTTTTTTAACTTCTGCAGATGTTATTTTTTGTTCTAAATCTGTTTTATTTAAAATTACAATTCGCTTCTTCTTGTTTGTAGCTTCAATTAAAGCATAATCTTCTGCTGACAAGCTTTTACTTGCATCAAATAGCAATAAGACTAAATCGGCCTTAGCTAATGCCTGCTTAGATCGTTCAACACCGATTTTTTCTACTTTATTATCGGTATCACGAATTCCAGCAGTATCGATTA
This sequence comes from Lactobacillus sp. ESL0233, assembly GCF_003692995.1. Classification (NCBI taxonomy): domain Bacteria; kingdom Bacillati; phylum Bacillota; class Bacilli; order Lactobacillales; family Lactobacillaceae; genus Lactobacillus; species Lactobacillus sp. ESL0233. Next base: position 354,596 of record NZ_REHH01000009.1, read on the forward strand.
GCTTTAACGGGACCCCCTTGACTGACACATATTCTTCTAGTGTATCTCTTGTAGTACCAGCAACATCAGTTACAATTGCAGTATCACTTTTAGTTAAATAATTCAGTAATGACGATTTACCAACATTAGGCTGACCAATAATTGCAGTAGCCAATCCGTTGCGCAAAACTGTTCCCTCCGTAGCGGTTGCCAAAAGATGGTCAATCTTACTAACTACCGACTTTGATACACTTATCATTTGTTCAGCTGTAATGGTATCTGCATCATATTCGGGGTAATCGATATTAACTTCGACATTAGCTAAAGTATCCAAAATTTGTTGCCGCAAAGCACGGATTTTTTCAAGTAACCCACCTTCAAGCTGACTTTCAGCTACCTGTCTTGCCCGATCAGTTTTAGCTCTAACAATGTCCATGACACTTTCAGCTTGGGTTAAATCAATTCTGCCGTTAACAAAAGCCCGTTTAGTAAATTCGCCAGCTTCAGCCATACGAGCACCTTGCTTTAATAGTAACTGTAAAATTCGATTAGTAACAATAATACCGCCGTGACAGTTAATTTCCACAATATCCTCACGCGTAAACGTTTTAGGTGCAAGCATTACCGATACCATAACTTCATCAATTGTTTGCTTTAGAGCTGGATCAATAATATGACCATAATGAATAGTATGGGTAGGAACTTTTAGTAAATTAGCTCCTTTAAAAACCGTATTAGCAATTTTAACTGCATCTTCGCCTGACATTCGTACAATTGAAATTCCGCCTTCACCAATTGGAGTTGAAATTGCTGCTATTGTATCAAACTCAGTTAAAGTTTTTACCATGATTTTCTCCTTTTTCAATCAAAAAAGCGCATTATAATCATGAATAACCATGATATATAAAGCACTTTGACTACTTTATCTAAAAATCACTTTAGATTGATATTTACTTTTTACGTTTTAATCGTTTGTAAGTTTTTCTTAACTGACGTTGACGTTCACGTTCTGCTTGCCTTTTAGCCTCTTGTTCTTGGCGATACTTAATCGGATTTTGCAAAATGAAGGTCTGAACTACTTGGAATAAATTAGAAATTACCCAATATAAAACAATTGCCGATTGGAAGTAAATTCCCATTACTCCAACCATGATTGCCATCCCATAAGTCATTATCTTGGTTGAAAAATTCTGTGATTCCTTCGGTGTTGATAACTGACTAATATAAGTTGACAAGAACGTCAGAACCATTGATAGAACTGGCATAATGAAAAATGGATCAGGTTTGGCTAAGTCCATCCACAAAAAATGACCTGTCAACAGCTGTGGAGTTTGAGCAATTGCGCCGTATAAGGCAAGCATAACTGGCATTTGAATCAGAAGTGGTAAACATCCCGCATATGGATTAATACCAGCTTCTTTATAAAGCTTATTAGTTTCTTGCGAAAGTAATGTACGCGACTCCGTGTCATTACCTGGATATTTTTTACGCAAAGCTTCAATTTCAGGCTGAATACTCTGCATCTTAGTCGTGCTCTTAATTGAAAGTGCACTAAGGGGATACAAAATTACGCGGACAATTACCGTAAAGACAATAATTGCCCAGCCGTAATCATTACCCATTATCTTGGCAAGCCAAAGCAAAAATGTCGACATGTAATAAATTACCCAGCGATTCCACCAATTACCACTAGTATGTGAAACAGGTGCAGGCTTAGCATTTGATGCAGCACAACCAGTCAAAACAACAGCAATTGTAATTACAGCCAACAAGGCCAACAACCGCTTGACATTCTTTTTGGTTAAAATGTCTTTCACTCTAATCTTCCTCAATTTCATCAGGTATTTCTTCGATAATATTGGCCAAAAAAAGGGCATGAAGCAAATTTTTTCTGACATCGGTCATTTTAAAACTACGCACATAAGGTCTAGCAATTACTAAAAAATCAATCTGCGGGTTAATCGCCGCTTTATTTTCAGTCAGAACAGCTCTAATATACCGCTTAAGCCGATTACGAACCACAGCAGTATGCCCGACCTTTTTGCCCACTGAAATGCCCACCCGAAAATGTGCATTCTCAGGCTTATTTATTTTATAAATAACAAAGGCCCGATTTGCAACTGAATTGCCAGCTTGAAAAACTTGCTGAAAATCATTTTCAGTTTTAACTCGATAAGACTTTCTCAAAACGCTTCATTCCACTCTTTGATACTAAAAAAACCACTGGGATTTCAGTGGTTTAAGCAGATAAGACTTTTCTACCCTTTGCACGGCGTCTAGCCAAAACCTTACGGCCATTTGATGTGCTCATCCGCTTCATAAAGCCATGAACGCGTGAACGGTGACGCTTTTTAGGTTGGTAAGTTCTTTTAGTTGTCATTAAACTACACCTCCATTTTTAATATGCTAACTGCACAATTTAATAATTAGAATACCATGATTAAAGTAAAAAACCAAGTAAAAACGAAAAAAAGATGAAGTTAATCACTGGGCAGACAAATAATTGTTCAAGCAAGCTCGCAAAACTAATCATAGATACATTTATTATAGCAAGTCGTCCTTGCCGATTTGGATTGAAGGATAGTGCTGCAGCGTGGGCAAATCCGTGTCAAGCGGGCAGCTGTAAACCATGTAGTAATCGTCTTTTGCAGCCGCGGTTAGTTCCGCAAACTTCTGCCGGGCTTTTTGACAATTATGAGTCGCATAAACTACGCTAACCACACCTACTTTACCCTCAGCATCCCTGCTACTGTGTTCGACACTGCCTCTCAATATTAACTTCAGGTTACCATCGTCTTTCAACCCTTGCTTAATATAGTCTTGTTCATTAATCAATCGCAATTCCTCCTCACTTAATAAACTTCATTATCATTTAATGATATTCAGCCAATAGTATAATGTCAAGCGCTTTCTTAGAAGTGCTTAAGGATAAAAAACGACACTTGATAGCCACTTCAATATAACTATCCGCTTTTATGCGGTATTGTATGTTCTCAAGACGTAATTAAGCTTATAAATAGTAGTAAAGACACTGACTAAGTATCCGAATTGAGGTGCCACCAATGACAACAAGTGAATTATTAAAACAATATCGCCTGCGCGCAAACAAAACCCCAAGAGAATGGGCTGGAACAGCAATCAGTCCTTCTTTCTATTCCGAGGTGGAAAAGGGCCTCAATCGGATCACTGCCGATGACTTGATCAAACTTTTGGACTATAACGGCATCCCGGCTGCAGATTTTTTTGCAGAATTAAATCCAGAAAAGAAATTACAATATGATCGTGAACAAGAGCTAATCAAATTGATGAACGATTCTTATTATCAAAACTCATGCAGTGAACTCACACGACTAGAGCGCATAATTACGCAAGGGAATCTGCCTCATCGCCAAGATTTTTTATTAATGATTAAAGATTATATTGCTTTAGTCACTGACACTATTACAGAATTAGATACTACAACTGAATCACTTATTTAAAGAAAAGATTTTCAATATTGCAAAATTTGACGACCTCTTCCTCCCTAATTATTGTAATTTCAGACAGCTTTATGCTCTAGATATTAATTACTAGAAAAATCAGTAAACAGCTTCAGGCTAGTAATGACCTTAAAATTCAATAGCACTATTGGCGATTATTGTAAATACACTATTTCGCAGGCATGCAACCCATAACAAAATTGCAATAACGAATTTTATGTCTCATTTTAAACAGCCGCGCCCAGACATCGTTGTTAACATAAAGATCTGTAATTTTATCCACAATAAACAAGTCACAATGCTTTGCACAAGATTATGCACAATTCCCAACCTGTTAAAAAAATTATGCACAACATGTGGATATTTTGTTGTGCTATTTGGCTAAAGTCCTATTATTATAATAAAAATTATGCACAAGAGAATATGCTAATAAACTTTTTCAAGTACTTATTTGAGCAAATCTTGTGTATTCCCATAAAATATTTATCCACATCTTGTTAATTCTGAATTCTTTTTATTCACTTGTGGAAAACATTTTTATTAGATGGTAAAATATACTCTGCTTAAGTTATCGGAGGGGTTTATT
>NZ_REHH01000010.1:0-3213 GCF_003692995.1 Lactobacillus sp. ESL0233
AAGCACGGCAACGTCCTACCCTCGCAGGCAGTCTCCCACCAACTACTCTCGGCGTTAAGAAGCTTAACTTCTGTGTTCGGCATGGTTACAGGTGTTTCCTTCTTGCTCTTGCCACCGTACTTCTTTTTGAGCTTTTACACTCAAAACTAAATATTATCCTTCGAAAAAACCGTTCCACTCTCTTCTTTGACTGCCTTCGCTTTTGGTCAAGTCCTCGACTGATTAGTACTAGTCCGCTCCAAACCTCACGGCTCTTCCACTCCTAGCCTATCTACCTCATCGTCTTTGAGGTGTCTTACTACTTTCGTATGGGAAATCTCATCTTGAGGGGGGCTTCGCACTTAGATGCTTTCAGCGCTTATCCCTACCATACTTAGCTACCCAGCTATGCCTTTGGCAAGACAACTGGTACACCAGCGGTATGTCCATCCCGGTCCTCTCGTACTAAGGACAGCTCCTCTCAAATTTCCTACGCCCACGACGGATAGGGACCGAACTGTCTCACGACGTTCTGAACCCAGCTCGCGTGCCGCTTTAATGGGCGAACAGCCCAACCCTTGGGACCTACTTCAGCCCCAGGATGCGACGAGCCGACATCGAGGTGCCAAACCTCCCCGTCGATGTGAACTCTTGGGGGAGATAAGCCTGTTATCCCCAGGGTAGCTTTTATCCGTTGAGTGATGGCCCTTCCATACGGTACCACCAGATCACTAAGCCCGACTTTCGTCCCTGCTCGAGTTGTCGCTCTCGCAGTCAAGCTCCCTTATACCTTTACACTCTGTGAATGATTTCCAACCATTCTGAGGGAACCTTTGGGCGCCTCCGTTACTCTTTAGGAGGCGACCGCCCCAGTCAAACTGCCCATCTGACACTGTCCCATGCCTCGCTTAGAGGCGCTGGTTAGAGCAACCATCAAACAAGGGTAGTATCCCAACATTGCCTCTGATAATACTAGCGTACTATCTTCTCCGGCTCCTACCTATCCTGTACATGCTTAACAGTTGCCCAATATCAAATTGCAGTGAAGCTCCATGGGGTCTTTCCGTCCTGTCGCGGGTAACCCGCATCTTCACGGGTATTATAATTTCACCGAGTCTCTCGTTGAGACAGTGCCCAAATCATTACACCTTTCGTGCAGGTCGGAACTTACCCGACAAGGAATTTCGCTACCTTAGGACCGTTATAGTTACGGCCGCCGTTTACTGGGGCTTCAGTTCGCTGCTTCGCTTACGCTTACAGCTCTCCTTAACCTTCCAGCACCGGGCAGGTGTCAGCCCCTATACGTCGTCTTACGACTTTGCAGAGACCTGTGTTTTTGATAAACAGTTGTTTGGGCCTATTCACTGCGGCTGGCTTTTACACCAGCACCCCTTCTCCCGAAGTTACGGGGCTATTTTGCCGAGTTCCTTAACGAGAGTTCTCTCGCTCACCTTAGTGTTCTCCACTCGACTACCTGTGTCGGTTTGCGGTACGGGTACGTTAGCTCTCACTAGAAGCTTTTCTTGGCAGTGTGACTCTTGAACCTTCGCTACTTTTATTTCGCTCCTCATCACGACTTGTGCTTCTTAACAGTAAGCATTTGACTCACCATTACACTTGTCGCTTAAACATGGCTTTCCAGCTCCATGCGTCCTTTGCCTCCTGCGTCCCTCCTTCGCTATTAACGATCTAACGCAGTACAGGAATTTCTACCTGTTGTCCATCGACTACGCCTTTCGGCCTCGCCTTAGGTCCCGACTTACCCTGGGCGGACGAGCCTGCCCCAGGAAACCTTAGTCTTTCGGCGGATAGGATTCTCACCTATCTTTCGCTACTCATACCGGCATTCTCACTTCTAAACGCTCCACTTATCCTCTCGATTAAGCTTCACCGCATTTAGAACGCTCTCCTACCACGCATTATTGCTAATGCATCCACAGTTTCGGTACTATGCTTAGCCCCGGTAAATTTTCGGCGCAGCGTCACTCGACTAGTGAGCTATTACGCACTCTTTTAATGATGGCTGCTTCTGAGCCAACATCCTAGTTGTCTACGCAACTCCACATCCTTTTCCACTTAGCATAGATTTTGGGACCTTAACTGGTGATCTGGGCTGTTTCCCTTTCGACTACGGATCTTATCACTCGCAGTCTGACTCCAGTGCTTTGATACATGGAATTCGCAGTTTATCTGAATTCAGTAACCCCTGACGGGCCCCTCATCCAAACAGAGCTCTACCTCCATTATCATCCTCGCACCAGGCTAGCCCTAAAGCTATTTCGGAGAGAACCAGCTATCTCCAAGTTCGTTTGGAATTTCACCGCTACCCACAACTCATCCCCGCAATTTTTAACTTACGTGGGTTCGGTCCTCCAGTGTGTTTTACCACACCTTCAACCTGGTCATGGGTAGGTCACTTGGTTTCGGGTCTACATCAAATAACTCTCTCGCCCTATTCAGACTCGCTTTCGCTACGGCTCCGTCCTTTTATGACTTAACCTCGCTATTTAACGTAACTCGCCGGTTCATTCTACAAAAGGCACGCCATCACCCTTTAATGGGCTCTGACTACTTGTAAGCACACGGTTTCAGGTTCTCTTTCACTCCCCTTCCGGGGTTCTTTTCACCTTTCCCTCACGGTACTGGTTCACTATCGGTCACAATCTAGTATTTAGCCTTGCGAGATGGTCCTCGCTGCTTCAATCGGAATTCCTCGTGTTCCGACCTACTCAGGATTCTGCTCGGCGTACTCTTGATTTCGCTTACGGGGCTCTCACCCTCTCTGGCTTACCTTCCCAGATAATTCTGCTATCGCCTGTACTTACCTTCTTGCAGTCCTACAACCCCAAACAATAAATTGCTTGGTTTGGGCTCTTTCCGTTTCGCTCGCCGCTACTTGGGAAATCGATCTTTCTTTCTCTTCCTGCAGCTACTTAGATGTTTCAGTTCACTGCGTCTTGCCCTAGTTACCTATTTATTCAATAACTAGTAATGTATCTCTACATTGGGTTCCCCCATTCGGATATCTCCGGATCTCTGCTTACTTACAGCTCCCCGAAGCCTTTCGTGGTTCGTCACGTCCTTCTTCGCCTTATTGTGCCTAGGCATTCACCGTGCGCCCTTTTTTACTTGACCTTACTCAAGATACTCTCTCGGTCGCTCTTGCAATCTGTTCTCTTTTGATTGTTTCTCGGTTTTTTCTTGGATTATATTCAGTTTTCAATGTACTAACTC
>NZ_REHH01000012.1:0-1660 GCF_003692995.1 Lactobacillus sp. ESL0233
TAATTTAAGCAAGTTAAAAAAGGAGTTGAATGTGCATCATGACAACTAATGCACTCGGAATTTACGAAAAAGCTTTACCACAAGATCTATCCTGGCGGGAAACGTTTGAATTAACACATGACTTAGGTTTTAATTTTTTAGAATTTTCGATTGATGAAAGTGATCAACGGTTGGCGCGGCTTGATTGGACACGCCAGCAACGCCAGGAATTTCGTGACCTAATGTGGGCTACTAAGACACGCATTAATAACTTAATGCTCTCTGGTCACCGCCGCTTTCCTTTGGGCTCAGCCGACCCCCAAATTCGCCAGCAGGCATTAACGATGATGCAAAAGGCAATCGATTTGTGTGTTGACTTAGGCATTCATAACATTCAAATGGCGGGTTATGATGTTTATTATGAAGAAAAGACGGCTTCTTCGCGTGAATATTTTGTAGAGAATTTGACCAAGTGTGTGCATATGGCCGCACAAAAAAATATTATGCTATCAATTGAAACGATGGATGATCCCTTTATTAATAACCTGACGAAGATTAAGCATTACCATGATTTAGTTAAAAGTCCTTGGTTACAGGCTTATCCGGATTTGGGTAATTTAAGTGCTTGGCCTAATCAAGATGTAGCTGCAGAAATTGAAAATCAGATTGATACCATTTGTGCGATTCATTTAAAAGACAGTCAAAAAGTCACCGCAACGTCACCGGGTCAGTTTAAAAACGTGCCCTTTGGTCAAGGTTGTGTTGACTTTGCTGGCCTCTTACGCTTATTAGTAAGATTAGATTATCATGGTAGTTTTACAATTGAGATGTGGGCTGGCGAAAATGGTGCCAGTGACGCCCTCGAACAGGTCAAGGCCGCAAAACAATTTTTTACTAACTTGTTTGACCAAGTGGGCATTGAACAAGAAGAAGTCAGATAAGGAGAGCACAATGCTAGAAAAATTAAAACAAGAAGTTTATGAAGCAAATATGCAGTTACCCCAATTGGGTTTGGTAACCTTTACCTGGGGTAATGTTTCCGGGATTGACCGCCAGCAAGGCTTATATGTGATTAAACCGTCAGGTGTTAGTTATGAAGAATTAACGCCAGCGGACTTAGTAGTCGTCAATCTTAAGGGTGAAGTAGTTGAAGGTCAGTTAAACCCTTCTTCCGATACTCCTACCCACACCTATTTGTACAACCATTTTCCTAAGATTGGCGGAATTGTCCATACTCATTCACCTTGGGCGGTGGCCTTTGCGGCAGCTAAGATGGACATACCAGCTTTGAATACAACGCATGCCGATACCTTTTATACCGATATACCAGCAGCGGCTGCCTTAACTGAAGCCGAAATTACAGCCGACTATGAAGGCAATACGGGCAAGACCATTGTGCAGACCTTTGCAGAACGCCACTTAGATTATGAAGCAACGCCCGGGAGTCTAGTAAGCCAACATGGGCCATTTTGTTGGGGGAAAACGGCCGGCCAGGCAGTCTATAACGCTAAGGTTTTAGAGGTAGTGGCAGAAGAAGACTACCACACCCTTATGTTAACTAGAGCAGATAGTCATGTGCCCCAGTATTTATTAGATAAGCATTACTATCGAAAGCATGGTCAAGGAGCATATTACGGGCAAAATAATGCCCAGTCGCAGACCCATGCAAAAAGAAAATAAC
>NZ_REHH01000013.1:0-27897 GCF_003692995.1 Lactobacillus sp. ESL0233
ATAGTCGTAGAAGTAGAGCAGGTAAAGAATTCGAAGCTATCCTTGAACTTCTGTTAATGGCTTGTAATATTACTATGGATAGTCAAGGTTCTGTTGGTAGAAAAGAATTTAAAGATAAAAGATTAGGTAAAATGGTTGATATTGTAACCCCTTCGGCTACACATTTTACGATAGACCGTTATAATACTGTGCTTATTAGTGCAAAAACCACTCTCAGAGAACGTTGGCAAGAGGTAAGTGAGGAAGAGAATCGAACTGCTGCAGCTACTATGTATTTAGCAACTCTTGATACTCATATTACAGATGACGTAATTCGACAATTGGATGAAGCAACAATAAGATTAGTTGTACCTAAAAATTCAAAAAATACATTGTACAAAAATAAAAGTATGGTTATGTCATATGAAGATTTATTTTCTAAGATAATAAGTACCGAGAATAATTGGAATAATCACATATATCAGGCAGAAGATTTAAAAGATATTGAAGATAGATTTAAAAAGCAAGCCGATAAACACAGTCAAAAATATGTCAAAGACTATTATTCTACTCAAATAACAAAATATTAGACAATATCGTTGTCAAAGTTTTATTAAGGTCTCTGATACAAAGATCATATGGGGTGGCGATAATTTAAAAGTAAGTAACTAATTTGATCTAATAATTAAGAATTTACAAATTTCGAAAAAGTACGTAGATTGGTTTAAAAAGGAGGAAACTATTAATGGATTTTTTTAGTAGAAAACAAGCTGAGTTACGAACTGAGTTAGCAAAAGAAAAAAGGAATGTTAATAAACTACGGAATCAATTACGAAAAGAAGAAATAAAAAATTCAAAAATGGAAACTATTCTTAATAACAATAAAGGTTATAATGAAATTAGAGTTGATTGTAGTAAACTAGAAAAAATAAAGAAATATAATAGTCGTGCTTTAATTTGTTGCAGTATCTTATTATTTATTTTAATTATTTTCATTTATATTGTAATTTGTATTAATTTTTTTATACCCAGTAAATATAAAAATAATATAACACTAGGAATTATATTAGTAACAGGAGTAATAATAGGAGCAATAATAATATTTAAATATAAACAATTTGCTCATAATCTTAGTAAGCAATTATTGAATTTAAACGATGACTTTAGAAAGAAATCTAGAAAGAAAAATTATACAAAAGATGTTATTGCTATTGTACATGATCTTTATTTAGTTATATATCAATTAATAGTTTATGGGGTTTTCATAGAAATGTTTAGTGCAATTTATTGGTTAACTGGAAATAAACAGTTTGTGGTAATTATAAGCTCTATAGTTAATACAGTGGGGTTTCTAGAAATTATAAATACCTCATTTGGTTCATTTACTAAAGTTTTCAATTTGGCAGCTGAATACTTCGGTCCTGATTCACTAAAAACGTTAAACTTTATTTAGCTAACAAAAAACCTAGTCATTCTAATTAGGACTATCATTAAATCTGTTTTTTAGTGAGTGCAATATTAACCAAAGAATTTGTAGAAATCAAAAAATACCCTAAATCCGTTTGAACTAGGGTATTTTTTACATTTTTCTATTTTTTGATACTTTCGATTAAGTCACTTAAAAATTGCGAATCAGAATTATAACCTTGTTGTTTTGCTAATTGGTTAAATTGTTTTCTAATACTTGGTTTTAAAGTGAAAGTATAACTCTTTTTTCTTTCACGTTCACTTTGATTTTTACTAGGTAAAATCATGCCCTGTGTTATATTTTCTTTGTTTATCTCGCTATCTTGCTATGCTTGCCTTATATTTTTATTTGGTTCAAAAGCCATAGTATCCTCCATAATTTCTATAGTATTTTAAATATAATATATTATGCTATGCTATATTATATCATTTTATATCAAACTCTTTCATTAGTATATTTTCAAGGTATCGAGACGCAGTTAAGTTTTGTTCATTAGCTTTGGCTACAAGTTCATTGGCTACATCAGGTCTAATGGTATAGCTTTTATTAATTCTTCTCTCAACTCTCCGTTTAGTATCATGTCCACCCATTGCCCCTTTTATAGAATCAATTTTACTCTCACTAAATCTACTATCATCTGTCATTTTATATTCCCCTTTACTATTGTGTGTCATAATATATCATAATACATTATAACATATTATGATATGTTATAATGTATTATGATACTATTTGCTCATTTTTTCAAACACTTTGTCAATCTTACTTAGAAATTCTTTGTTGCTCTTAGACAACCCTGTTTCCCCTTCCATTTCAACCAACGGCTCATGATCGAGTGTACTTTTGTTCACAACTTCTCTCTCAGGAATCATAGCAATTGTTTTAGAATCTTCCATCATTTTTTCAACAAATTCTTTAGATGATTTGGTATTAGATTTAATTCTATTGCCAATAAATTTTAGTTCTGCTGTTACAAATGACTCCCTAGTTTGCACATTAATAACTTCATCTTTTAGCTGCTTCAAGCGTAATTCCAATGTTGTTTTTGAAATAAAACCATATTCACTTGGTTCAATTGGACTAAAAACAAAATCACTAATTGCTATCATGTTTTGAGTAATTGTACTGAAATCTGGGTGTGTATCGATGATTATGTAATCAAACTCTTTGAGTTTATTGTAATGATCTGCAACCCACATGTACATTAACAATTCCTTGTTAGGCTTTGTCTGCAATTCATTGTTCACTGAATCCAAGTCCATGCTAGCAGGAATTAAAGATAGATTCTTATGCAGTTCAATGATTTTTGCTTCCCCAGATTTATCAAAAATGCTAGCAATTGTTCCTTCAGTAGTATATATATCGTAAGTTTGAGTTAATGAACACTGATGATCAGAATCAATCAGTAACACATTGTTTCCTTTTGCTGATAACCATTCACCAAAATTAAAAGTTAAAGTTGTTTTTCCAACTCCCCCTTTAATCGCTGAAAAGGTAATAATTTTCATAGTTTATCCTCCTGCCATGTCACGTTATGATACATCACATTATATCATGATGTATCATAATATATTTTAAAAAAATATATTATGATACATCATTATGTATTATAATATATTATATTATAATATGATAACAAAATTTGCTGTTGCAATATTAAACTTTTATTGATATATTTATCTCAAGAAACAAAAATTTAAAATTTAATTAATAAAGAAACAAAAAAAGGTTTATAAAAAGTTGGCGCTTTTTATAAACCCGTTGATCAACTACTAGACCTAGCTAATCAATTATTTTCTTTAGATAAAGTATACCATTCTTGTAATATTAAAACAATACTTCCTTACTTTTATCTCACAAAAAAGAAAAATAATCGAAAAACTGATAAACCAAAGTCGCAGTAGTTAATCTACTGCGACTTTTTTGTTACTAAAAAGGAGTTCAAAATGAACGAAACAAACTTTAATTTTATTACTTCACAACGTGCATACGGCGTTAAATATTTACAATTTCCAGAAGTTTTACTGTATGGCGAGAAATATCGGGACTTAAGTGACAGCGCAAAATTAGCATATATGGTCTTACAGAATCGCTTAAGCTATAGTCTTCAAAACAACTGGGTAGACACTGATAATAGAGTATATTTTATTTTTACTAATCAAGAACTACATAATCTTTTTGGCTGGGGTTCTGCTAAAGTAGTTCGAATAAAAAAAGAACTTGAACAAAAAGGATTATTATTTCAAATCAATCAAGGCTTTGATCCAAAACAAAAAAAGAATCTACCTAATCGACTTTACCTAGCTGACTTAGAAGTTACAGCTAAAGATGTATACATAAAACAAGGAATAGAACAAAATACAGCACAAACCTCAGAGCCACAAGACATTATCAAAATGAAACCTCGAGACGAAAATAATTCGAAGCCGAAAACCTCAGAGCCACAAGACATTATCAAAATGAAACCTCGAGACGAAAGTGCTAAATCCTTAGAGCCAAGCGACATTATCAAAATGAAACACAATTTATATAATAATAATATAGATACTAAGAAGATACATGAAGATACTCAGTTAAACTTTTCTGAGAACAAATATTCGCCTGAGCAAATTGAAAAACAAAATACAGATTTACTTAACCATTTACCTGATTTAGTTAACAATAAAGATATGCCTCCATTTTTAAATCAGGAATCAGCAATCCTAATCAAATCATGGTGCAAAACACCAAAAGAAGTTTATCGTTTTGTTCAGATTATTTTGAATGCTAAAAAAGCAGTAACTAAAAACATGACTAATCAAGGCTTTGGGGCTTACACAGGCTTGTTAGACTTAGAAAATTTAACCGATGAAATGCCAAAATGGTTACGTAATTACTTTAACCGAATCCGTACAGTAGACACTGATTCGAGTAAACGCATTACTAATTACGAAGGATATTTATATACAGCAATGGTTAATAATTTAAATACTTATGTTCATTCTGCATTGGCATCTCAAGAGTAAACTTATTTACCACACTAATTATTGTCTTTATCTTCAGAAAAATCTTTAAGAGCTTCTGGTGTCTTTTGCAGTTAATAACTGATGAAGTAATTAAGAAAAGTAGAATGTTTAATGTTGCACCGCAAACCAAATAACAATTTATTTCAATCATGACGGCTCAAAAAAGCAACGTCAAATACAATCATAGATCAACTAAGAACTGAAATAAATGATTCAAACAAAGATGCAAATATCGAAACAAACAATTTAGAGAGGAACGATGAATTTGACAAATAATAAACGAAAAAAGCATTGAAATTGTACAACAAACATCGATACCGAAATAAATATTTGGCATGTGTTGGAATAGTGTTGGTAATCTTTTTAATAATAATTGTTTCGCCATATTGGACTGGCAAAAGTGTGGATACTGAACAAATAACTAACATAGTAACTGGTAACTCATCGTTGCATTTAGCTGATTCTGTTTATAATCCAGATACAGGCAATATACTTTTAGAATATTACATTGGCGATTAACCAACATAACTTCAACTTCAGATGACACCGCATTAAGTAATATAAAATATGCAATTCGGGTAATTGACACTCAACATGGTGGTGAAGAGGGGACTCGACTTAACATTAAAACAATCAAAGTTAATAATCACCTCTTAGTTATTGAAATTAAAAACATTAAAAAAGGATTTGGCATTTTGAAAGTAGATTTTCTTCCGCAAAAAGTAAATCAAAAAATTAAGATGTAAGATTATATTCTAGATAGGAGTTACATGAGTAAATGTAACAAGAACCATATTGCTAAAGAACAAAATAAAATTTCAAATGCAAATGCGACTATTAAAAGTGATGAAGAAAATTTACAGCAGGCAAAAGATAAATTAGAGAGAATGCCAGAAAATCAGAAAGAAAATATAAGAACACATATCACAGATTTAAGCACAGATATTACAGAGCAAAAACAAATTATCACAGCGAGTAAAAAGATGATTAGCAAATATTAAGATACAATTTCTGCCATTGAAAAAGGCAGTTTTGATGAATAATGCCAAAAAAATTGGTCAGAATTTTTAAAAAGGAAAATAAAAGCAAACTGGAAAATATAATACAAAATTTCGATTTTTTTTGAACAATCATCAAAGAATTTAATTTTCTTCTGTAATATTTTTGTAATATTACCACAATAGCCCCGAAAGTGGGCTAAAAAGTGGGTGGCGATTTTATCGCCACGTTCGGTTTTTAGCTATATCTAGTGGCGATAAAATCGTCAAAATGTTATCAAACCTGAATAAATGTTGGCGATAAAATTGCCAACAGGCAATAAAGTGCCCCCACTTTTACAAATAGGAAATCGCTTGGTACAACCAAGCCCAGCACGCTTTCGCAAAAAGCGTGGGGTCGGATTTCCCTTATGCTCTTTACTAGAGAGTAAAAAAATAGGCTATATATCGAATATAAGCACCAAAAATCACAACAAAAATTGGAGGTAAAAACATGGCAGAAATCAAAGTTAGAAAATTAAGTCGAAAAACTTTAGCAGCAATTGACAAAATTGTTTTAGAAAAAAACATAAATGCTCCGAAAAAAATTTCACGAGAGAGTTTTTTACGAGAACAAATTGAAAAAATACCACTTGAATTTGAAACGCAGAAGCAAGATACAGAAGTTAGTATCTTGATTAAGAAACAAAACAAATTGTTGAAAGAACTTTTATTTGCACTTAATGTTTTAGCTAAGTTTTTTATTGAAGGGGACGAAGAAGGACTAAAACTTTTAGATTCATTAAGTCTTGTGGAAGCAAAAGAAGAGTAGGGGGGTTAAATGATGAAGCAAAATTCATATTACAATCTTAGATTTAATCTTGATGAAAATGAAATGCAGTGGGTTAAAGATTTAATGCAAAAGAATAATTTGAAAAACAAAAAAGAATTATTTAAATTTATGCGCCAAAAAACTGAAGCAGGCGAAAATCTCCAACAAATGAAAAAGCAAATCAGTTTTACTAAAAAGCAAGTCGGTATTTTATCCGAAATGATTTCAGAATATTTTTCATACAAAGGCATAAAAAATATTGGTTATGGGATTGAGGCAGACGTTTATAAGTCGGCGTCAAAATTAGTTGATAAAAGAATTAATGATCAAATGCAAAAAAACCATGGGCAAATTTTATAGGTATGGATTATTTAAATGAAAAAATTACCAGCAATTATTCTTACTTCCAGATTTTCAACGCCAACATCACATCATGCTTACGGGAAATATCTAGGTTATATCGCTCGAAAAGAAGCTCTGGAAGCGAAAGAATATTTAAGCGAAAAAGAAAAAAAAGAGTTAGCACAGGTTGATGAAAGAATTAATTCTTTAAACGAAAAAAATAATTTTGAATTTAAAGAACAAGGAAATTCTGACCGCCAAAAGAGTGCACAAAAAATACTACACGAAAAAGAATTTTATAATTTAAACGATGCTGAATTTGATAAGTATTTGGGCTACATGATAAGAAAGGAGGCTTTAAATAAAAAAGCAAATGAAGATGGTCTAAATTCGGAAGAACGAGAAGAACTAGTAAAAGTAAACACAGCTGCAAAAAAAATAGGCGAGGTAAGATCAACAAAAGAAAAAGTGCTTGACGGTGTTTTTAGTTCTGATAAAGATTTAGTTCAACTAAAAGATATGGATTATATTCGAAAGCAGCTTAATCAAGCGCAAAAAAAGGGCAGTGTTTTGTGGCAAGACGTTATTAGCTTTGATAACGAATTTTTGAAAAAGCAAAAAATTTTAGATGCGCAAACCGGATTTTTAAATGAAGATGAAATTCAAAAAGCAACAAAAAAATGCAAGATGTATTTGAAAAAGAAATGGATCCGCCATTAAATCAAATGTATTGGGTGGCATCAATCCATCGTAATACAGACAATGTTCATATTCATATTGCGACAGTTGAACGTGAGCCAAGAAGGCAGAGTATTGAAAGAAATGGTCAAAAGCAACCTAAAGGTAGACGTAAACAATCGACTATTGACCACATGAAAAGTAGTTTTGCAAATGAGTTAATTGGCACAAATGAGTTGACAAAAATATTGTCAATTGAACGTCAAAAGATTAGGAAGGCGGTTCAAAAAAATTTAGCAACAAATATTATTAATGAAGATTTTCAAAAAGAAATTAATAGATTAATGAGTACCCTGCCCACTTCAAGGCGAGAGTGGAACTACAATAAACTTAATTCTAGTCAGCAAAAAAGTTTGAATAAAATTGTTGACCATCTTTTAAGTGATAACAAAGATTTTCAAGATTGGAAAAATAACGTTTTAAAAATGCAAGAGACACGAGTCGCTCTTTATGGCAAAAGTAAACGCAATACAAAAAATTATGCCTCAAATCAAATGTACGGCAAAGAAGGTATTTATGCACGAAACGGTAACGCCTTGCTTCATGATTTACGTGAGCTAGATAAAAAAGCAAATGGAAATCAGCGACACAGGATTAACTTAAAAGATAAGGTACGACCCGAGCAATATGTCCAATCAGTTTTAAATGAAGTCCAATCCAAAGCAAAAAATTATAAAAATAATTCTAGAAAGCATTCAAAAGAACAAAATAAGGCAACTAATCGCCCAAAACATTTACCTAGAATTACAAAAAAACAATTACAAAAAATAAAAAGTAATCAAGAAAAAGTTTGGGAAAAGCAACATGTTGATTTTAAAACAAGGAAAGCCTTGCGTGAATATGAAAAGATGCAAAGAGCTGTTGAACATGATTTAGATAATATTTAAACAAACAACTATTTAGTTAATGGAAATAGTTGTTTTTATTTGAGAAAGGAACTTTTCATGGAAGAAAAAGCAACGTCCGCTGAAGCAAACAGCATTTCAAAATTTACTAAAGAACAAATTCGTGCAGCTAATCAGGCAAGCATTTTAGATTATGCCCACGAACGGGGGATTGATTTAGAACAAACTGGTGCAAACTCTTATCGTGGAGTTGAACATGACAGTTTAGTTATCATTCCTTCGAAAAATTATTTTATGTGGAACTCTAGAGGTATTTCTGGTCAAGGCGCACTGAGCTTTGCCCTAAACTATGAATTGGCAGATGAAAACTTAACAAAAAATATCAAATTTTTAACTGCTACTAAAAATGTTTTAGAGTCTGGGGCTAGCAAAGGGGCAAATTTTACAATTAAAAGAGAACCCTTTAAATTTGATACAAAAGAGCTTGACCCTGAAGGTAAAATAAATCAAGTTTGGGCTTATATGCACCACACTAGAGGTATTTCAAATAGAACGATTAATGAATTACATCAAAATAAAATGCTAGAGCAAGACCGTAAAGGTAGTGCTCTTTTTATTTGGCGTGATCCTAAAGACAAACACAAAGTTTTAGGTGTATCAAAACAAGGTACCTATGTTAATCATAAAATATTTGGTAAACGGGGTACCTTGAAACAAATTGAAAAAAATTCAACCATGGGATATGGATTTTATTTTGATTCGCCCAACATGCACGGTAAAACGCCAGAAAATATTAGATTCTTTGAATCTCCAATTGATGCTATTAGTTTTTTTGATCTTTCTAAAGCTAAAAATCCAATTGGATTACAAAATACTAGGTTTGTTGCAATGAATGGTTTGAAGGAAAGTGTTTTTAATACTTTTATCAAAACAATTGCAGATCAGTTATTAAAGGAAGGCGGTCAAATAAAGAGCATTGGACTTGGAGTTGATAATGATGCAGCCGGACAAAATTTTGCTCATAAAATTCAAAGTAAATACCCAAAAGTTAAATATATTAAGCCTAGCCCTAAGTATGGCAAAGATTGGAATGATGTACTTAAGGCTTACCGAGAGATTCAAAATGAAGCAAAAAAAACTTTAACTAAAAGCAGACAGCCTATAAAAAAAACATTAATTGCTGATCCACAAGCTCAAGAATATGCCAGAAGTCAATTAATGGGACGTGAGAGATAATTTTAGCCATTATTAAAAAGAAGGTCGGGAGGTGCTTTGACTAGATGGAACAAAAATTAATCGGGTTTGGACAACTCGTTGTTGGGTTTTTGGTTTATGGTTTTGCTCAAAGTTTTTTTATAATACCTGTAGATAAAAATACAAGAGCAATTGGTATTGTATTTAATTTAGTTGTAGTTTCAGGTATTTTAATGGTTTTATACAGTATGTACCAAAAACGGCTTAACCAGCAAAATTTGTGGAATTTTACTTCTCTGTCTCAGAAAAATAGGACTAAGTTTAAAAGCAAAAACTTTACTATTGCTCTAATTGCACTACTAGCTATTTGGGGTATTCAAATAATTGCAGAATTTTTATTAAGCGGTACTTCTACAAACCAAAATGCAATTAATAAAGTTCAACAAAATTCAAATATTTTTATGCTAAATCTCTGGCTGGTGTTTATTGCACCAGCGTTTGAAGAAATTATTTTTAGAGGATTTTTCTTTAACTTTTTTTTTAGCAGTCCAACAACCAGTAAACTTAAATATTTTACTGGTATTTTAGTAAACGGAATAATCTTTGGTTTGTGTCATGAGCCAAAACTAGATTGGTTTACTTTAGTATATACAATTTGTGGTATGATTTTAGCTTACGAATATACACAAACAAAAGACTTAACTTATCCCTATTTTACACACCTAAGCAACAACTTGTTGGTCATGTTTGCCACACTTTAATTATTTGATAAAATCAATAATTCTTAAAAAAAACATGATATAATTAACAATATTTTTAAAAGGTATAATTATTAACAATATTTTAAAAAAGGAGAACAGCTTATGATTACTCCAGAACAATTAGATCAAGCCATTTTAAATATGGATATTCGCGAACTTGACAAAAAAATGATGAATATTTCCAATCCAGATGAAGCAAAGTTTTGGAGCACAATTTATGACCGAATCTTGCAATTAAATCAAAAAGAAATTATAAATAATAAGGAATTTATCAGATGACGCCAGAGTTCTATATGTTTGCGGGAATCAATGGTGCTGGTAAATCAACTCTATACAGTACACTGGCACAAACAAATAGTTCCTTTACAAATATTAAACGGGCTAATGCTGATGAAATTTCTAGAAAAAATCATTTGGATTGGCATAATTCGGTTGATAACTTTAAAGCAATGAAAATAGAAATGCAAAATGTTCATCGTTTTATTAAAGAGAAAAAAAGCTTTAATATGGAAACTACTTTAGCTTCATCGAAAAAGGCATATTTAAATTTGTTAAATTTAGCAAAAGAAAATGGTTTTACTACATCTTTACTATATGTTGGGGTTGATAGCCCTGAAGTAGCTAAGGAAAGAGTTAAATCAAGGGTATCTAAAGGCGGACATGGAATACCTAATGAAGTTATTGATCGCCGTTATCCCAAATCATTAAAAAATTTGGAACAGCTTGCTCCATGTTTTGATAATATAGTGCTTTATGATAATACAAAAGATTTTAAAACAATTTATAAAAGAGAAAGGGATCAAAATATTACATATATCGGCTCTATCAAATGGGCACAAGAATGTATTAAAGCTGATTGTCAAGCACTACACCAAACTTCACTGCAACAATCCTTGTTACAGCAACAGCTTAATAAATCAAGAGGGCTAGATCGTTAAAGGACAGATTTAATGCCCTTTTTTGTAACTTCTATTAAAGCACTTAGTTTAACTAAGTGCTTTTTTTTTTAGAAAAAAGGAATTAAAAAATGGAACAACAAAGCAAAAAAGAAAAAGATAAAAAGCAAAAAATTGATAAAGCAACTATTTCTGATCTAATGAAAGATGTACAAAAATACTTTACTTCTCCAGAAAAATTTATAGAATTGGTTGATTTTTTAAATAATTTCCCGCATTATTCAATGAAAAATCGCTTACTAATTAATAGTCAAAGACCTGCAGCTTTAGCTGTAGCAAGCTTTAAAAAATTTAAGGATTTGGGATATTCAGTAAAAAAAGGGGAACATGGGCTTAAAATTTTTGTACCTATCCAAACTACTCAATTTTGGCGAAAAGATAAATTTATTTCCGTCAAATATGGCACTAAAATAGAAAAAGAAAAAATCAAAGAAGGGAAAATTCCGACTCATAAAAAGCTAACCTTTTCTATAGGTACAGTATTTGATGCAACACAAACTACTATGCCAAAAGATAAATATCCAGAAATTTATCCTAATCGTCATATTGATTTCGATATTAAAAAGGCAACAGATCATGCAAAAATAGATAACTTACTGAGAAAATTTGCAACAAATATTGGCTTTTCAGTGGATGATAGTATCAGTTCTGCCGATTTTAGCAATGCCTTTGGTAATGCTAAAGGTGTAACAGCACCAACTGTCAAGAAAATATACCTTAATCCGCAAAATACACCTACTGAAAATACAACTACACTTATGCACGAATTAGGACATGCACAACTGCATTCTGATGAATCAAAAGAAGCAACTACACTATCAAGCCCTATTAAAGAATTACAAGCACAATTAACTTCATATCTAGTAGCTAAAAGCGTAGGCATTGATAATCACGACTATACAGTTGATTACATTGCAAATTGGACAGATAATGGAAAAACACTAAGTAAATTGGATCATGCGGTGCAAGCAACTATTTTAAACAACGTTACTTCAACAGCCGATAAATTAGTTGATTTCTTAAATGATCCCAAATTAAACTTAAAAAAAGAACGCGAACAGACGATTACAACATCTATTGACTCTTCTGAAACTAATAAAAATACAGAAAAAACACTGGAAAATGAGAAGGGTTCACTTAAACAAAATCAACTAGATTTTGCAAGACAACAGTATTTGAACCGTGGTAGAAGTTTATAAAGGAGAAATAAATTGAAATATTTAATATTAACAGAAAAACCTTCGGCAGCATGCCATTTTGCCGAAGCTTTGGGGGGCTTCAGTGGTTTCATTAATCTAATACCAAATAATTCAGGTACAGATAGCTATGACATTGTTGCAGCACATGGTCATTTGCTGGAATTAAAAGAACCTCACGAAATGGTTGCCCCAGAAAAGGTTGCCAAATATAAAAATTGGACAGATTTATCTAATTTCCCCTGGGATCCTAATGATTTCACTTGGGCAAAGTGTCCAAAAAAAGGCGCCCAAGAGACGCTTAATCAAATTAAAAAGGCAGCCCAAGGGCATGATGCAATAATTATTGCTACTGATGATGATCCGTCAGGCGAAGGGGACGTGTTAGGACAAGAGATAGTTGATTATATCAATTGGAACAAACCAGTCTTACGAGCCCGTTTTTCCGATGAATCGCCCAATTCACTAAAAAAAGCACTGACTACACTTACTGATGTAACTGATAAGGCTACTTATGGTAAATATCAAAAAGGCATTGCAAGGGAAAGATTTGATTTTCTTTCAATGCAACTGTCAAGAATTGCGTTAATTGCTGAAAGAACAGCCGATTATAATGTAAAAACGCAAAAATTAGGACGGCTTAAATCAGTAATCATTGGACTAATTAATTACCAGCTTGAAGCTAGAAAAAACTATGTTAAAAAGCCATTTTATGAACTACGGTTTAAAGATACGGACAATCATATTTTTAAAGAGCAAAACGCAAAGCATTATGACCTAAAAGATATAGCAAATGAAAATGTTACTAAATTACAACCTTCAGTCATAAAAGTGACTAGCGAAACTTTAAAAAAGCAACAACCACCACAATTGCTAAATCTTAGTCACTTATCAGTTATTGTTGGTAAACATGGCTTTAAATCAAAACAAGTGCTAGACACTTATCAAAAAATGTACCAACAGAATCTTGTTTCTTATCCCAGAACAGCTGATCGAAAAATCACACAAGAAGATTTTGACCAACTTTTACCTTTAGCACCAAAAATTGCCCAAGCAATCAACCTTGATACTAAGTTATTAACTCAAACAACCTGCCGACCAAAATTCCTTACAAAAAAAGCGGATCATGGTGCTAATCGCCCTGGCACAAATGTTCCTTCAAGCTTAACAGCAGTTGAGGAAGAATACGGTCTCTGCGGCAAAATAATTTATGAAACATTAGCTCGGTCTTTCCTAGCAATTTTAGGTAACGATTACATTTATAAGCAAACCGATGCTTGTCTGGTATCTTATCCTGACTTTACCAGTACCATTAAAGTACCGCAAGAACAAGGCTTTAAAGATATTTTCAACTCGGAAAGTCTTAAAGAAAAAGATGAAGCATTATCGATAACTAGTTTTAGAGAAACTGCTAATCCTTTTGTTTTTGAAGGACAAAATCCTAAGCCTAAAGAACCTAGCCACCTCTTTGTAATCAATTTCTTGTCAAAAAACAATATTGGAACGGGAGCAACTCAAGAATCAACTTTAGCCGAAATGTCTACTGGTACTAATAAATTAATTGAAAATAAAAAAGAGAAATACAATCTAACTAATTTAGGACTAATCCAAGCTGCGATTAGTAGGCACACGCAAATTGCTAGTCCTAAAGTAACCTTAAAATTGCAAGAAGCTATGGAACAAGTGGGCAAATTAGCAATACCAACAATGGCGGTACCTAATACTATGGCTAACATCATCATTCATGATAAACAGATAATGTTAAGCAATCAATCTAGTCTAACTTCTTTGCCAGATTTGCAGAAAGCAAAAGTTGAGTGGAATAAACGCCAAGAAAAAATAAACGTACCTAAAATTACTGGTAATTGGCAGGGTAAAGAAGTAGCTATTAAGAGTAAATGGGGCGACCATAGTTTTACCAAAAGTGAGCTAACTCAGCTTTTTGCAGACAAAACGATTGCTTTTTATACCGAACAAGGTAAAATTAGCGGTAAATTAGCAGAGCAAACGTATAAAGGATATAAATTTGTTGGTTTCTGTCCTAACTTGCCAGATGAAAGCGACAGTTATATAATTGGTACTTTTGCACCCACTGGCAAAGAAGTAAGCTTTAAAAAGCAATTTGGAACACATTTATTCACTCAAGCTGAAATAAATCAATTATTACAAGGAAACGAAATTAGTTTTACTGCAAACAATAAAGCTGGAAATCCATATTTAGTAACCGGCAAACTTAAAAAATACGTATACAAGGGCAAACGATATTTCGGATTTAAAGCAGCGTTTAAAAAGTAAAGAATGAGTCACTTAAAGCTTTTACCACGTTTTAACTGTACTGTTTAGGAGGATTTATTTTGAAAATCACTTGTATTTTTTGCGGAAAAGAAAAAGAAAGTAGCCGAGAACATATTATCCCTAATGCTATTTGTGCTAACAACCCTGATTTTATTACCGAAAATGTATGTAAAGATTGCAATAGTCAGCTTGGAGCAACAATTGACAGCAAATTTGTAAATAGCCCTCAAATTGAATTTAAACGGGCAGCTCTAAAACAAAAAGGACACAAAGGTGACTATCCACAGCCACTTAAACATGTAACAGATTCAGATGGTACCGAAATAATATTTGACCATAATTTTGAATCTAAAATTATTCCACGTATAAAAAAGATTGATGAAAATAATTACACTGTTTTAGCAAACTCTGAAAAAGAGGCAGACAAAATCGCCCAAAAAAAGGCTATACGTTTAAACCAAAAATACCAAAAAACATCAGTTACTGAGATTAACAAATCTCGGGTAAATATTTGTATTAGAAAAAATTTGGATACTCCTTATTTTGAAGTAGAGTTTTTGAAAATTGCTTTTGAGTATATAAACACGTACTACGCAGACACTTATAGACAAGATCCCACTGGAAACAATTTAAAGACTATTCTGAATCAATTCAAGTCTGGCAACAAGGTTAACTATTCTGACTATATAGAAAAGGTTTCATTAAAAAAAGATATTCCTTTATTTAATAAGCCTAATAAAACCTACCATGTCATTACTGCCATTCCAGATCCAAAGGGTAAACTCTGGATCGGTATTCTGCTATATAACGGAATTTTTTCATATCGTGTCTTAGTTTCAAACAATAAAGATCGTTATCCAAAAATAATTAGCAAATCAAAGGTAATTGACATAAGCTAATAATATTAATTATATTTTTGTATCTATGTTCAATAAGGTACACTCTATTGTTCATAATAAAAATTGTGTTATACTAATTTTTATTAATGTTCATTAGATTGTGTTCAAAAAGGATTTGAAAAATGGCAAAAATTGGATATGCACGTGTTAGTACCCGTGATCAAAATTTAGATCGGCAAATTGAATCATTAGAAAAAATTCAAGTAGACAAATTGTTCTGTGACAAAATGTCAGGGACAAATACTA
The DNA here is from genome assembly GCF_003692995.1 of Lactobacillus sp. ESL0233. Taxonomy (NCBI): domain Bacteria; kingdom Bacillati; phylum Bacillota; class Bacilli; order Lactobacillales; family Lactobacillaceae; genus Lactobacillus; species Lactobacillus sp. ESL0233. The sequence goes on from NZ_REHH01000013.1 coordinate 15,734, forward strand.
AACGTCCCCAATTACAAAACATGTTAGATTATATTCGTGAAGATGATGTCGTAATTGTAACTGAACTTGATCGGTTAGGGCGTAATAATCAAGATTTGACTAAAATCATGGATGCCATAAAGGCAAAAGGTGCAACACTTGATATTTTAAATTTTCCCTCTTTGCGTGGTATTGAAGACCCAAATTTGCGTCAGCTAATGAATAACTTAATTTTGGAATTATACAAGTATCAAGCCGAAAGCGAGCGCAAGCGCATTAAAGAGCGCCAACGTCAAGGTATTGAAATAGCTAAAGCAGAGGGGCGTTATCATGGTAGAAAGCCTAAATATGATAAAGATAGTCCACAATTACAACACGCTTTTAAGCTTTATCAAAGTGGTATGACTGATACTGCCGTCAGCAAGGTAACTGGAATCAATCGGATAACATTTAAACGGTATAGAGAAAAACTAGAGATAACCCGGATAAGTTAATCAAGTCATTGTACAAAATCAATTTAATCATGCTAAAATATAGCTATAGATAAAAAGAAGTCTTACAAAGTAAGACTCCTTCTATGAATTTCAAGTAGCCGCTTTAAAGGCGGTTGACAAAGTTAGTAATTAATCAAAAAGACCAATTCCATAACTATTCAATGAAATGAGTCCCAAAAGTTAGACAATTTTCGGGACTATTTTTCTAACTAAATTATCTAAAATACAAAAAATCGACTCTTTGGCAAATGCTGTCGCTAGAGTTTTTATAATATTTTGCTTGAGCATTTTAGGCTACTAGGTAGCTTGATGCTTTTTTTGATTACCGCTTTAGGTTCTCACAGTTTGATGCGAGCAACTAGATGACTGAAATTGCGATAGCCATAGGCTCTGCGCTCAATCTGCTTAATCTTGAGGTTGATTGACTATCACGGTCTGCAGATTCTGGATGAACCCTGCCACTATTATTCGCAAGCGCTCATTGAAGATGCATTGAAACAAGTTTTGACCACCAAGGCACGTGTTTTAACTTAAGCGCTGTTCAGCTAAGCTAACCGATACGGCTTTACTTGTCCATGGCAGCTTAATTACAATCCAACCTGGCAGTATTTTAAGGTCCAGACGCAAGTAGTTTTGCAAAGCAAAACTGGTAAACACATCTATGGCTAGTGTAAGATTAAAGTGGAATCGGTCTTTAGTTAATTGAAGGACGCTTTCTGGAGCTAGGTAAGCTACATTCCTTCTGTTTTAATAATTTCGAAAATTGCAATTTTCGAAGTCAATATATTTTTTCTTATAGGAAATATTTATTAGTTTTAAATAAAAAAAATATAAAATAGTAATAAATAAATGATGAGAAGAGGTGGGTGTGATGAAATTAATCAATCCAAAGAAAATGGTTAAGTCTGTGCCAACAGAAAAGAAAGCAAACTTTTCTGTAATGTATTGCTATAAGAGCATTAAACGCAGATAAATAATGTCGTAAGCGAGGATTACTCCTCGCTTTTTTAATAAAGGTTAAAAACATGAAAATTTCATTTAATAGTAAAAGTACAATCCTTCCGTTGACAGATGCTAAAGAGGTAGTCATGCTATCTGGCTTTATTGGAAAAACTACTAATCCATTAGAAAGTAGTTTAAATTTTCTTGATTTAGGTAATATGAATGCTAAAAATATAAGTTTGACTGATTCTATGGATTTCAATAATGAAATCCGATTTTATCTTTCTGGACGTAGACGTAGAGCTTATAACTATATAGGTCAACAAATTTCGAATTTAGACGAAGAAATAATTATTGAAATTTATAGATGTAATAATTTGCATAAAGCTACTACTGAATTTTTAAATCATATAGTCGCTAGATTTGAAAATATACATTTAAGCTTGATAGAAGAGGAAAATTCTGAATTACCAGAGTATCAATTAAATGATACAGAAGAAAAAATTGAAAAACTTTTGTTACTTAATCCAAGAAACTTGGATTTTGAAGTATCGCAATTTGAATTTCTAGAAAAACAAGCCCAAAATTATCTTACTAAAGGTGATCCATTTACTGCGGAAGTTATACTCAACTTTTTGTTTAATTATTCTACTAAACCTGATTTATACAATGAGATGTCATTATCAATGATTATGCAAGATAAGTTTATTGAATCTGAGTTCTATTTGAATGAGTGGAAAAAAAGAGGAACAATTAAAAGTAAAGCTTATGCAAACTATGCTCTTAGTATGTTATATGCCAGACATCATGATGGCCCACTTAAGTCACTAGAAACTGCCAAAAAATTACTTATTGAAGCTCAAAATTATCTAAATAATGTTAGAGACGTAGATATAAAATCTTTCGAAGCAGATAAAGAATTTATGTTAAATGGATACGCATTAATACTATTTAGGAATGGAGAAGTTGATAAAGCTATACAAATTGAAAAAGATGCTATTGAAAAATTGTCCTATGCAAAAAAGGGTGCGCGGCTATTGCAAAGATCCGTACTTTTCTATAACTTAGCCCAATGTTACACTCAATTGAAAAAATATGATTTAGCTATAGAAACGTATAAAGAGTTGCTACATTTAGATAAAGATTTTCCTGATTATTATGTAGAACTTGCAAAAGTTTATATAGCAAAAAATGATTTTAATAGCGCTTGGAAAGAATTAAAGGTTGCCTATAACATTGATAAAACAATTTCTGAGGTTAATTCATTAATGGGTTATGTTCAAATGCAAAAAGGAAATCTTGTTAAGGCAGCAAGATATTACAAAGTTGCTCAAGAACTTGAATATTTAGACCCTGATGCATTATATGATTTTGTTTATACATTAACTGAATTAGATGATTATGATACAGCATTTATATATATAAAAAAATTTTTATCTAATGAAATCAGATTTTTGAGTAATGCTAAAAATAATCAAATTAAAGTAGATCTTATTTCTATATCAGCCGAAGTTTTGGTGAATGTTGGAAGGACAGTTGAAGCAAAACAATTTTTGGAAAAATGGATAAAAATTTTTGATTCTAATCAGTTACTTAAAAATAGGGCAATTCTTAAGCAGGATTAAAATGTTGCAACATTATGATGAACAATTAAAAAATAGATACAATCTTGATGCCACACTACCCTTGTTCATTGCCCAAAAAGAATATGACATAAAAATAGATTTTAATGGATTATCTATTTGGAACAATACTGATAATCATAAAGAGGTCTTTGTAAAGAAAGATACGTATGATTTTTTGCTATCTGGAAACAAATTAATACCGCTATTATTTGGGAGTGTTATTCAAGATATCAAGTATAATCTATCTATGATTTTTCGTGGTATATCTATTAATGGATATTTTGAGTATAAAATAAATTTTGACAAATCGAAGTTTGCTAAGAATGTTTCATTGACTGACATTATATTTGATGACAGTCTTCCTAAAGTATACATAAAATTATTGTGTGATATGGAAGAAAAATGGTTAACAGTTGTATTTAACAATGAAAAAACACTTTTAGATTTACAACCTGTCTCAATTAGTACCATAATGCCAGAAATTATGGCAAATTTTTCCACGGGAAACAAAAAGAGTAATAAAATTCTTCAAAGCGATACCAATCAAAAATGGGAATACACAGCCTCATATTTGATTGGTATAACAAGGGATACTTTATTTATTTTTGATAAAAAAATGAACGAAAGCCATATAAAGGTTGCTGGTGTTATAACGGATTATGAAGTATTAAAAGATAAGCTATATGTTGTTATTGTTAAAAATGCCCAATCTATTCTACAGGTTTATAACTTAGATCAATCTGCACAATTAACTTCAAAATTTATAACTAAAAGTTTGGGTCGTATAGATTTAAGTTTTCCATCAAATAAAGGACTGTGTTTCAAAGTTTCTGATTTGTTGAATGGATGTGCTTACTATGAGTATGATGAAAAAAAGGCAAAAGCAAAATTACATCGGGTTGTACCATATACGAATAAGAAAATCTCCATAGATAACTCTTTTTTTGATGAAGATCATTTTTATATAAAAAAATTATTTATAAAAGAAGTCAAAAATAAGGGAAGTATTTTTAGTTTTCATGGTGGTCCCGAAAGTTTTGAGCAACTTGATGATAGATGGCTAGCAGACTATGAAAAGTATTTAAATGCTGGCTATACTGTTTATATAGTTAATTATCCAGGTTCCATATCTTTTGGAAAAAAATATGCTGAGAGTATTTGGAAGAATTGGGAAAATGAGATATCTTTGGGCATTCAAAGAATAGCTACAGATTGTGTTAAAAATTATAATCTATTGAACTATAAGCTTATATTTTTAGGAGGTAGCTTTGGGGCACCACTTGCTTATCGTTTTTGTGAATATTTCACAAAAACTCTGCATTTCACAAAAACTAGAGCAATATTAATTTCTCCTTTAGTTAATTTACGTCAACATATAAATAAATTAGACGAAGACAATAGAAAATGGTTTACTCAAAGATTCTCAGAAAAAGATATCAATTATCTTTCAATCGCTAGTGATAAAGATATTCCCAGTTTTGAACTTTTTTGCTTACAGGGTATAAATGATGAAATATTATCAACTTTCGAAACATTGGATTATTTTTCAAAACTATCTAGGAAAAACTATAAATTGGGCAAGTTAGAAATAATTCCCGAAATGACTCACGGTCCACTGGTTTATAGTCAATACGAAGAACTTATACGCTTTATCAGACAAGGAATAGAAAAAAATGGGAAAGATTAGAATTGCTGTAGATTATATACCCTCTTTAGTTTTCGATTTTTGGCATTTTGAAACAGAAAAAGAATCTAGGTTAATTAACCAACTGGTTAATGCTAGTTTATTTAAGTGGGATACAAAAGGTGACAGAAAGCTAGATTTATTGAAAAGAAGTCCAAAAACTAAGCATGTTCTTGCAGGAGATATAGTTACTTATGAATTAAGAGATGATATTAAGTGGCAAGACGGATATCCTATATCATCTAAAGATTTTGCTTTTTGGTTTGAAGTGTATAAATCTTCAGTTAATACCAATAAATATGATGCTTGGACACATACTGATATTCAAATAGAAGGTCCCCAAAAATTCACCATATTGTTTAAAGAGAAATACGTTTTCAGGACTATGTCAAATTTGCTTCAACCTGCACCAGAACATATTTTAAGACAAGCTTGGAATATGTTTAGCAAAAAAACAAAAAAATTAAGTATACAGGATAAACAAAAACTATGGAAAAAATACATAATTAAGGAATTAGGTCCTAATACTAAAATGAAATTAGCGACAGGTCCTTTCAAAATTGTTTCAGTAGAAGAGAAATGCTTAATTCTAGAAAAAAATGATAATTATTATAATCCCAATCCAGATATAGACCAAATTTTATTAAGTGTAGAGCCTAATTTCAAACAAAGATTAAGCCTTTGTTCACAAGGTAATTTAGATCTTTGCTCGATTGACTTTTTTAATAGAGACTTAAATTTTAGCAATATGCGTGTGTATAAAAAAAATACGAATACATGGATAGGTTTATTAATAAATGATTTTTGGTTAAATGATTTTTTTGATAATGAAAATAAAAAAACGGTTTTTCGTAAAGAACTTAACAAGTTAATAAAGGAGGCAAACCTATTATCTTCAATGAATGATAATACTTTGTCTCCGGCAACTACTTTTATTTACAATCAGGATAATGCATTTAACTCCAAAAATTTACAATTAGGTAAAAATAAGCTTGTGAAATTTTTGTTGGATAATGGATTTACTAAAAACAATTCGAATATTTTTAAAAAGGGAAGTAAACTTTTTGAGTTTGAAATAACCATTCCTAATGAGAGTGATTTCTATAGCAAATTGGCTAATAAGTTAAAAAAAATATTTTCTACAGCAGGAATATTTTTAAAAATCAAAATTATAGATACTGAGTATTTTTATTCCAGTTCTTTTTTGAATCATGCCTATGATATGTCTTTTAAAATTATTCCTATAGCGTATGAAGGAGATGCATTTTTTGAAAAAGGTGAATTATTTAGTTCCGTTAAAAGTAGTGGAAAAAATTCTAATATACCTAAAAAATCCAATAACTATAATGGAGAAAATATATCAGGATATCACAATAAAGAATACGATATCATTTTTTTACAGCTTGCAGAAGAGCAAGACATGCAAAAAAGGGAAAAATTGCTTTATAAATTAGCTAAAGTGATTTTTAATACCGTTCCTGCAATCTCATTGTTTTATCAAGGAGAAATATGGTTGGTAAATTCAAGAATTCAAAATATTGATTTTAATGCTAGAACAGGTCCCATAACTTGGAATATTGATGAATGGAGAATAAGCAATGATCATTGAAACCCAAAACCTTTCCAAGCAATACCAGAAAGTCGTAGCTGCTAGATTGCTGCACAAGGAGCGCAGGCAGTTCTATGCGGTCCAAGACGTGTCGCTCAGAATTAAACTAGGCGAACGCGTGGGGATGGTCGGCCTGAACGGGTCCGGCAAGTCCACCTTGATCAAGATGATCCTAGGCATCCTGCAGCCAACCTCGGGCACGGTCCGTACCTTCGGCGTTGACCCAGTCGCTAGTCGGCAGAAGAATGCCATGAAGGTGGGAGTCGTCTTCGGCCAGCGGAGTCAGCTGCGTTGGGACCTGCCAGCCATGGATACCTTCAAGTTAAATCAAGAAATCTACCAAGTTGCCCAAAAGGACTTTGACGAGCGTGTCGCGCAACTGGCCACGATGCTTGACGCAGGTGACTTCCTGCTCCAGCCTGTGCGCAGCCTAAGCCTAGGCCAGCGCATGAAGGCCGAATTCATCGCAGCGCTGATCCACGATCCAGATCTGATCATCCTAGATGAGCCGACGATTGGGCTGGACGTTTTAAGCAAGAACAGCATTGTGCGCTTCCTTAATATGCTAACGGATAAGACTATCCTGTTCACCTCGCATGACTTGGACGAGGTGGAGAAGGTCTGCACACGTATCGTCATTCTTAACCAGGGCCACCTAGTCTTGGACAAGGACAGCCATGCGGTGGCCAACTTGGACGTACCGGCCACCATCACCTTCACCAGTGCCCGTAGCCGTTATCGTGACCTTCAAGAAGACTGGCCGAGCCTGGAATTGCTTGAAAACGGCAACTACCAGCTTGCTGGGGTCGGTCGCGGTGAAATCAAGCAGATTTTAAGCAAAATTACCGCGACCGTGCCAATCGATAACATTGAAGTCAAGTCTGGCAAGCTGGAATACCTGCTTGCGCACACGCAGGAAGGGAGCAAGCACCAATGAGGTACCGCCTAATGCTGTTCAAAATCGGAGTAAAGAAAGGCTTCTCGTCCAAGTACGTCCTACTCTTCTACCTTTTTTCCACGCTGATTTCTATTATCGTGCAGTACTTCCTGTGGCAGGCCGTACTTATCAACCGGCCCGTCAGTGAGTTCAGACAGACCCTTAGTTACCTTGTCCTGATGCAATTTTTGAGCGTCCTGTTTCCCAAGACAAGCTATGACGTCAACGACAAGGTACAGTCGGGCGACATCGCTTTGGACTTGTTGAAACCGGTAGCCGTCTCCACACAGCTGTTTTGGGAGAGCGTCGGCTACGCGGGGGCCAAGTTCATGCTTGTGGGCGTAGTCAACATCGGCATCTACCTGTGGCTGTTGGACTTCCGGATAATGCCGGCGGCTATCCTAATGGTTGCCGTTGCGGGGGTTTTGGCCTACATTTTGTACTTTGAACTGGAAATGCTCATGGGCACATTGTCGTTTTACACCTACAGCATCTGGGGCATCGTCACCTTTAAGGAGGCCATCTTGCTGATTTTAGCCGGCAACGTCTTTCCGACCTACTTTTACCCGGCAGCGTTGCGGACGCTGTCTTCCTTTTTGCCTTTCCAGTATTCCTTTGGTGCGGTCGGCATACTGGCCCAAACGCCAACAACTGGTCTGTTCTTCCGCGTGACTGCAATCCAACTGGCCTACATCGTGCTGTTTGCCATCCTGCTTAGATTGCTCTTTAGGCACGCCGTCACCAAGACGGTTATTCAAGGAGGTTAATTATGCGCTACCTCAAACTCTTATCGACCTACATGAGGATCAACTTCAAGTCGTTAGCTGTTTACGACTTGGACTTCTACTTCGCCATCTGCGGCATGATCATCCAGAACATCCTGAACATCGTTGCTTTGCGCTTCATTTTTAACCTTGTGCCGCGCATCAAAGGCTACAGCTTCGAACAGCTGCTTTTGACCTACGCCCTAGCGACTTTGGCCTGGTCGATTTTCCGCTGCTTCTTCATCAACACGCTCAACATTGCCGACTACATCCATAAGGGCAGCCTCGACACTATCCTGATCAAGCCGGTCAACCCGCTCTTCCAGCTGGTCAACGAGCGGGTTGACGAGGACTCGTGGGGCGACCTGCTGGTCGCGCTGCTCTTGCTGGTAATCGTCGACGCCCATCTGCACAACCCCTGGTACATAACAATCATGTTCATTTTCATCTCCTTCTTCACCGCGCTGATTTTCATGAGCCTAGCCATCCTGGGCAACACGGTGTCGCTGTTTTCCAACGGCCTGTCAGATCTGGCCGAGGCCACCTTCGACTTTTTTGAAATGAGCAAGTACCCGTTGGCCATTTACTCGGGGGTCTTAAAGGTGATAATGACCTTTGTCATTCCTATCGGCTGGGTGGCGTCAATACCGCAGGAACGGATTGCCCAACGGCATGAATGGATTTGGCTGGTCATCATTCCACTAGTCTGCCTCGTTTACTTTGTCCTAGTTTACCAGCTATGGCGCCTGTTTCTGAAAAAGTACCAGAGCACGGGCAGCTAAAGTAATTCCGCCATATCTTAATTGTTTAACAATACAAAAATCAAAAATGATTTTTAACATCATTTTAGTTTTATGAGGTTATATATATGTTAGCTGGTGATTTTTATTATTACCTAACCAGTTACAGTTTTGATATCACGGTTTAAATTTCCTATAGGAAATTTAAACGATTTTGGGATAGACGGCGGTTACAATTAATTTATAATTTTTATTGACATATAGATGTTAAATTAAAGAAAAAGAATATAATTATGACAATTGGTGAAGCATTAAAAGAAGAACAAATAAAACTGGGTTTAACAGGGAAGGAGATGGCTGCTGGTGTTGTCACTAATGGTACATATTCGCGTGTAATTCATGGTACAAGAAGAATAAGTAGCGATCTCTTAATAGAAATATTACTAATGCATGATATAGATTTACCGAACTTTTTTGACAAAGTTCGTGATACATACTTACCAAATTCCAATAGATTGGAAGAAAAACTATCGTCTCAATTTAGCCTTGCAGTTAATAATCACGATGTTGCCACAGCAATTAAAGTTTTTAAGCAAATAAAAGAAGCTAAGGTTAACAACCATTTTAAAAAGAGAGCACAGATAGCTATTGCTTTTTTAACCAAAGATATGGATGATATAGATGATAAATTTAGAGAATCTATCATTTACGATTTAACCAAAAATGAAAATTGGATTTTTAATGTTAAAGCTTTACTTTTATTTGCCACAGCAATTGTAATTTTACCTGCTGATTTTGTTGAAGACAAAATGACTCTCTTTTTCAGAAAAATATCACGATCTGCAAATATTTCAGAAATTATGAATGAAAGATTTGCAACCGTGTGTGTTAATTATTTGCATTGGAAATACACTCAAACGAAAAAAACTGGTGGAAAAAGTAAAAATGATAAATCTAATGTAATAAATGCTATAAAATATCTCAAAAATCTTGAGTCAACTACCCATTTCATTATTTATATAATTTCTGCTGAGTATTATTCAGCATTATTCTCTGGCAATTTGACTCGTGCTAAACAGATTAAAACGAATCTGCTTGATATGGGGTGTACATTAGCAGTTAAAAACTGGCCAATTTAAAGTAGATCTTTTACTACACTTAATTAGAAAGGTGGGATACGATATGGATTTGTGGCCAACTTGTCTAAATTTTTAAAAGTCTAATCATGAATAATATTGCCGATAACTTGCACTATATACTAGGGCTCTAGTACTTCAAAAGAATTAGTTATTATACATTCAGGATAAAATTGGTTTGTTGCCCTTTTTTCGAACTTTTCATGAGTTTTGAACGAATACAGGAGATAGCCCACAATTGCAACATGCTTTTAAGCTTTACCAAAGTTGTATGACTAGTACTGCTGTCAGGCAAGGTAACTGGAATTAATCGGATAACATTTAAACGGTATAGAGAAAAAGAAGCCTTGCAAAGCAAGACCTCTTTTCTGAATTTCAAGCAGTCGCTTTAAAGGCGGTTAGCTAGATTATAGTTTGGTTAAAGACCAATCCCATAGCTCTCCAAAGTTTTTGTGGGATGGTTTTTTTATTTGTGCTTGTCTATACAGGTCAACAAGACTGAAACTCTATACAGATTTGCATTGCACTTTCTAGATTGACAACTTGATTTCTTTATTGTCAATCTAGAACTTTTATAATTTGTTTTGCAATTGCATTTACTACAGGGACAGCGACTGAATTTCCAAATTGTTTGTACGCTTGTGTATCTGAAACCGGTATAATATAATCGGAAGGAAAACCTTGTAAACGAGAAGCTTCACGTGGAGTGATTTTTCTAGGGTTTTTATTTTTTTGTTCTATCAAGATTTCACTACCATCTTTATAATAACGAGCAGAAAGAGTATTAGTATAAGGACTCTGAGGACTAACTATAGTATAACCAAATCCTCTACCCTTTAATTTATTCTGTATTTTTCTACGTTGATGACCAGCCCAAAGTTTATCCGAAATAGTATACTTACTGTCAACTTTGGTTTCTAAAATATTACCAACTTTTGTTTTGGTTTTAGGCGGAATCGGTTTGCAAAAATCTAAATAGTTTGGAACCTGTTTAGGGTCAAAACCCACAATATATATTCTTTCTCTATTTTGTGGTACACCAAAATCTCTAGCTTTAAATAGCATTGTAGTTGTTTTATAACCCAATTCTTTTAGAGTAGAAATAATAACTTTATACGTCTTACCATGATCATGTGTGCGTAAATTTTTAACATTTTCTAGTAAAAAAGCTTTTGGCTTTTTAGCTTTTAATATTCTAGCAATTTCAAAAAACATAGTCCCTCTGGTATCGGCAAATCCTAATTTTTTACCAGCTTGACTAAAAGCTTGACAAGGAAAACCTCCTACTAAAATATCGTGGTTGGGAATATCTTCAGCATTAATTTTAGTAATATCGCCTGCTGGAGTTTCACCAAAATTTGCTCGATATGTTTTTTGAGAGAATTTATTCCATTCACTAGAAAAAACAATTTTTACTTTACCTGTAAGTTGGAATCCTAATCTAGTTCCACCTATACCAGCAAAAAGATCTACCATAGAAAATGGTGCATTTTTTGGATTTTTAAATGGTGCATTCTCTGGAAAATTAAGTATTGCAAATAATTCAAGCTTAGTAGGTTTACTCTCTCCATTTTCCCATTTGCGTAATGTTCGATCACCATATTTTGATAACCCAATAGCATCAGCCATTTCTTTTTGTGTCATACATAATTTTTCCCTTTTATTACGTATTAAAGTACCAACATCTTCACTCATTATTATCACCGTGCCTTTTTCAGGACTAATATTCCTCTTATTGACACATTATCACTATATAAGATTAAAATCAAGAGGTATATCACATGGATATAAATACTTTTAAAAAAAACATAAAGAGTAATAGAGATCAAATCATTAAACCCTATGATTTAGTATTTCAAGAATTTCAGAAATTAGGAATTGATCAAATGACTCGAGAGGAAATAATACCTCAAGTGAGTAAATTGATTGCTAAATTAAGGAATAACACTTGGGAAGCATTTAAACCATTGGAAAAAAAGTTTACAGTAAAAATGATTACTGAATTAGCTAAAAATGACACCACCTATTCAGAAGGACAAAAAGATAATCAAACAAGGATAGAAATTATATCTTCATTTATAGAGAACTATTCTGATTATATTTATCAACTTACTCTTTCAAATACAAATAGTCGTAGAAGTAGAGCAGGTAAAGAATTCGAAGCTATCCTTGAACTTCTGTTAATGGCTTGTAATATTACTATGGATAGTCAAGGTTCTGTTGGTAGAAAAGAATTTAAAGATAAAAGATTAGG